>CAZAOI010000025.1:0-19380 GCA_964486705.1 uncultured Oleiharenicola sp.
CGATCGCCGCCGCCGCCTCCAGCCGCACCAGGGATTCAAAGCCGGGATTCAATGTCTCAAGCAAGGCCGCTGTCGGCCGGTCCCAGGCGGAGGATTTGGGTTTGAGCAGTCCCGGCACCAGCAGGGCGAGAAAATTGCTGGAAACCACCATCACCCAGAAAAACCCGGTCAGGATGCCATAGAACTGGAGATGCTTCCACACCACGCTTTCTCCTTCGAAATAGAAATCAAAGGCCTCGTCGTCGGAACGGTTGCGCATGTGGTGTCCCAGGTGCCCTTGCCGCAGGAGATGGAACGGCGCGGGGAAGAAAAGCGCGAGCACCACGCCCACCGCCTGGTTGATCCGCCGGTCCGGGTGCAGCAGGTTGTGCTCGGCCTCGTGGAGCATCGAGTAGCCCGAATTCATGACGAGCCCGTAGCCCAGCGCCACGGACAACAAGGCCCAACCGGATGACACCCGGCCCGCCGCCCAGAGCAATCCCACGAGCGTCGCCAGCTGCAATCCGGCGATAACCAGATTCAGCCGTCCCGGCAGTGGATATTGGCGCTGATCAGGCGGGTGCATAGGCGGGTACGTGACGGCCGAAGCTGCGGAATTCCGGCCATTGGTCCATCAGGGCGAAGGTGCGCGGCATAATGGCCCGCGAATGCATCAGTTTCTGCCACGCCGGATCGCGACCCAACGCGGCGAGCGACGGATGCAGGGCGCGCAGTTCGGCTGCGTGCTCCGGGAATTCGTAGGCCAGCCGGTCGATCAACCGGGCCCCGGCCCGTTTGGGGGCGTGGAAAAATTCCCCGATCATCCAGCCAAACGCCCGCGCATTCCACTCCCGCCACCAGCGGGGCGAGCGGGGCCACAACTCGGCGATCAACTGCTCGTCCCAACGCACATGCCGCGCCTCGTCGGCCGCATGCATGCGTTGCAACGCCACAAATTGCGGCTCCAGCCGTTCCGCCGCGGCCAGATAGGCCCGGCTGATGTGCAGTGACCTTTCCTCCTGCAGGATCATCAGCCAAAGCCAGAGGGGGAAAAGCTTGGGCCGGGCGCAACATGCGCCCGTGAGCGTCTGCAGCCAGGCCGGCAGCTGTACAAAAAAATTATTGCCGTGCGCATACAATTCCGGGGCGGCCGCGCGGTTCATCGCCGCGAAGAGCGCCGAGTGACGTTCCTCCTCGGCGAGAAATTCCCTCATGCCGGCGCCCAGTGGGGTGTCCCCAAACTCCCGTACGAGCGCCGGCAGTAACCGGTGGCCCAACGATTCGAAAAACTGAATCATTTCCTGCATGCACAGGGCGTAGAGCTGGTTCTGGCGCAAAATAATCGCCGGGGGCAGCCGGGCCGCGGCCGGCAGGTAGGTGAACGGACACAGCTCCTCCGGAGCAAACGGAAGCCGGTGGTCAATCGTTGTGGGGCGGCACGGGCTCATCTGGGGGAATCCATAGGGGCGGCACTAAGTTTTCTTTGCAGCATGTGGTGAAGTGCTGGGATGAGATTCAGCCGGACGCCACGTAAATACATCCCTGAGCAAGCAGCACAAGACGGAATCGCGGGGGCGGCGAAAGCGGTTGATTGCACAGGGCGGCCGTCTTGACCTGCCGCTGCTCGGCCTGCTGACGGCATTCTTGCCCGAGTTGGAGGCGGCCAGGCGCCGGGTGGTGGTCAAGGCTGTGACCGAACCAGGGAATTGACTTTGGTGGAACGCGGCCTCCGGACGCGTTTCGGATCTTCCGCGCAAACAAACCCGTCCAGAGGCCGGGTTCCACCGTTCAACCCAGACGCCGGGGGCGAGTGTCGTTTCGGGGGACAACGAAAATCCGGGTCGCGAACGATCATGGCGGCTTGATCCAGGGCAGCGTGTCGAGATCGAGGTTGCCGCCGGTCAGGATAATCCCGATGCGCTGGCCAGAGGCGGCAAATTTTCCTTCGCGAATGGCGGCGTAGGGCACGGCGGCGGACGGCTCGATCACGATGCGCAATTGCTCCCAGATCTCGCGCATGGCGGCGATGATGCCTTCCTCGGACACGGTGACGATGTCGTCCACATAACGCTGGATGATCGGGAAGTTTTTTTCGCCAGTGCAGTTGGTGCGCAACCCGTCGGCGATGGTGGCCGGAGTGGAGATGGAAACCCGCCGGCCGGCGCGAAACGACTGCGCGACGTCGTCGGCGAGCGCCGGCTCGACGCCGATCACGCGGATGCCCGCCTTCAAGGCTTTGGCCGCCACGGCGGTGCCGCAGAGCAGGCCGCCGCCACCAACGGGACAGAGGATGGAATCGAGGTCGGGGGCGTCTTCCAGCAATTCAAGGCTGGCCGTGCCCTGACCGGCCGCGACGCGGAGGTCGTCAAAGGGGTGGACGAGCACGGCCCCGGTCTGGGCGGCGATGAGGGCGCAGGTCGCCTCGCGGGCGGCGAGACTGGGTTCGCAATACGTGATCCGGCCGCCGAAGTTGACGACGTTTTGCACCTTTGAGCGGGGGGCTCCGGCCGGCATGACGATGTGGGCGGTGATGCCGCGTAGTTGGGCCGCGCGGGCGATGGCGGCGGCGTGATTGCCTGACGAGTGGGTCACCACCCCGTTCGCTGCTTCGGCGTCCGTGAGGGAAAACACGGCGTTGCAGGCGCCGCGCGACTTGAAGGCGCCGGCGGCCTGCAGGTTTTCGCACTTGAAGAAAAGCGAGCCGCCGCAGGCCGTGTTGAGGGTGTCGCTGGTCAGAACCGGGGTGCGCTTGATGTACGGGCGGATGCGCTCATGGGCGGCGCGGATGGCGGAGAGGTCGAGGGAGGCAGGCATCAGGAAAGTCAGAGAGTTAACCACGAAACACACGAAACACACGAAAAAGAGACAAGTGCTTTTACTGCGGATCACAAGAATTGGGCCGGATGGAAAATCTCACGGGAGGCAACAAAGGTAACGGAGCACTCGTTGCCGGTCCGGTGCACCGCGGCGGAGCCCTTCGACTGGCTCAGGGCCTTGAGCTTGTCGAAACGGCGGGCTGCTCCGCCCTACCTCACGCACCGGGCTGCAAGCCCAATGTACGAGTCTCAATCGGTTTGGCCGGGCGGTTTCATTTGCGTGAATTCGCGTGATTCGCGGGCAAAATTCCGTAGGCTAAACTCCATCATGACCGTTAAAAAACTTCTCCACACGCGGATGCGGGTAAACGACATCGAGCGTTCCGTGAAATTCTACGAGCAGGCGCTGGGCCTGAAGGCGACGCGGCGGCACACGTCGCCGCGCGGAGCGCAGCTCGTGTTTCTCGCGACGCCGAACAGTGAGGAGGAGATCGAGCTCTGCCAGATGCCGGCCGGCGCACCGGCGGTGCAGGTGCAGCCCGACCTGATGCACCTGGCGTTTGAGGTGGACGATCTGGAGGCCTTTGCCGCTGGGCTCAAGACCCGGGGATTTGCCTTGAGCGACGGGCCGACGAAGTCCGGCAGCGGTTCGGTGATCGCGTTTATCGACGCGCCCGAGGGCTACGAAGTGGAATTGATCCAGCGGGTTAAATGAGCGAACCTGCGCCAGGCTCACGCCGCGCCCCAGGGGACGGCGCTTGGCCGGATGCAAAGCCGGGAGCATGTAGTTCAACAAGCGCGCGGCAGTTAAAATAGCCGCCTTGATTGGTGGAACCCGGCCTCCGGACGGGTTGGCTTGGGACGTCGAGGGCAAAACGCGTCCAGAGGCCGCGTTCCACCCTCGGCAACTGCGTGAGTCCGGCTTAGACGCCGAAACGCGAACCGTCACTGAGGCGCTTGCTTGAGCAATTGAGAATCTGCATGACGGTGAAGGATCCTCCAGCCCGTTGGTTCGCGCCGGAACAGCATGGTAACCCGGTAGTCCCGGGTTGACTCCTTCAGTTGCCCGGGAACCTGGAAGCGGATGTGCTCGATCTGCACCACATAAGCAAGTTGACCATTGGTGTGGGTGATTAGCCGCTCGATTGTATTTGTGCCGTTTGAGAACTGCGCAGCGGCCCAGTCAAGTCGCTGGCTGACCCGCTCCCATCCCTTTTCGACCATGCCACCGAATCCACCCACCAGGGTGACGTCATCGGTGTGGGCCCACAGAGCCTTATACGCTGAGGCATTTCCGTGCTGAAGTTCAAGCTGCGCCGCATCCATGACGATCAACGCCGCCAGAAACTCCTGGTCCGCATCCCTCGGTTTCTCCGGTGTAACCTGGGACTCCGGGACGAGCGGTGAACTTTGACCCAGGAGGCCGAAGCACAGAAACCAAAAAACCGCGATGACCGTGGCTGAGGTAGATCGGATGGGACACATGTTGTTCGTGGCTGACTGGAGCAGGATTTCAGTAATCTTCGGGAGCGTCAGGCGATGGCGGCAGATCGGATCCGGCTGTGAAGGGACGCCAGCGCCGGCCTGCTTGGAACGTGGCCAAGAGAGTCAGCATGACAAACTAATAGCGACCCGGCAGAGAGAAGATCGGAAATCTGCGCCCAATTGATCCGGTCAGTTTCTCATGCCTATACTTTAGAATTTACGGCTGCTTCCGATGGCGGCGTTCGTAGGAAAACAGATACTGCTGAGCCAGGCCGGCGAGCGGACCAAAATGGGTGCGGCCGAAGTGGGCGACCTGCGCGGGTTTCCAGCCGGCCAAATCGTAGCGGCGTTCGAGGGCTTTGAGAATCCAGGTGTCGACGGGGAAGGCTTCGAGGCGTCCCGCCCCGAAGAGCAAAACACAGTCGGCGACTTTTTCCCCGACGCCGGGCAGTTCGAGCAGGCGCGCCTTGGCGGCGGCGTACGGCAGGTGCTCGGTCTCCTCCAGCCAGCCGGGCTGTTGCGCGATGTGGCGGGCCGTGGCGTGAATGTATTTGGCGCGGAAACCGAGCAGGCATTGGCGCAGGGCAGATTCGGGAATCGTCGCGAGCTCTGCCCAGGTCGGGAGGCGATGATACACCGTTCCGGTCTGCTGACCGGCCGGTGTTTGTCCGGGCCGGTCGCCCGGCAAACCATGGCGCTCGGCGAGCAGGGCCACCATTTGCTTGATCTGCACGATCTGCTTGGTCGCGCTGCAAAGAAACCCGAGGAGTGTTTCGCCGAAGGGCTGGCGAAGCAGGCGCAGACCGGTGAAGGCGGCGAGGCATTGGCCCAGGTGCGGGTCGCTGCGCCATGGCAGCGAGTCGGTGAGGGCGGTCCAATCCGTGTCGAGTGCGAGGTAGCGCGCGAGCGCGGCGGTAGTGGCCGGGAGTGGCGCGTCGGTAGGCGTTCGCCAGCCGAGCCCGTCGTTTTGCAGGCGGAGCTGGACGATGTGCTCGGACCAGATGCCGGTCCAGACGCGGTGGTCATTCTCCGCGGGCCAGCAGGGCAGACCGGCGCCCGCCATCGGGGCGGAGACCGACGTCCACCTAAACGATTGTCCGCCGTCGAGCGTCTCGGCGAGAACCGCGGGCGAGGGGTTCCAGCCACCGGGCAGGGGCTGCCAGTCGGACCAGACAATCTGACTTTCTTTGCGTGTCATCCCGAGAGAAGCGAAGGATCCATCCGATGGGCGGCGATCCAACTGGATACTTCGCTGCGCTCAGAATGTCAGGTTGCAGTTACTTGGTGACCGGCTTTTCCCAGAGATAACTTTTTTCGGTGGCCAGCACGCGGCCGTCGGTGGTCACGACTTCCAGCATCCACGCCACCGGGTTGGCCTTGGCGTCGGGCCAGTCGGCCCCCGTGAGGCCGAGGTTGATCACGATTTCGCCGGAGCCAATCTCGGTGGGGAAAGTGAAAGTCCGGAACTTGGGCTCGGTGGGCGCGATGAGCTGCACCTTGAACTGCGCGGCGACGGGCGCGCCGGGATTGACCGTGCGCACGAGAAAATAGTAACCGGCGCGCTGGTCGGCGTGGGTGCGCAGCATCGTCTCGCCGTGGGTGTTTTCCCGGCCATTGAAGTATTCGGAGATGTGCTTGAACGAGGCGGCGTCGCGCCAGCCGGTGAAGGCGCGGACGATGGTGAGATCCGCCGCGGAAGCGGGGAGCGTGGCGGCCAGCAGGGCGGCGGAGAGGAGAAGAAGTTTCACGGGGACAGAATCAAGGGGCACTGAGATGGAGGCAAGGTCAGGGTTCAAGCCGGACTTTCTTGAACTGATAGGTCCCGCCCACGGAAGGCTCCAGTCCCTTGACCGCCGGGTGGATCAGGAAGCTGCGCGTGTTGTGGATGATTGGAATCAGCGGGGCGGATTCGAGCAGCATTTTCTCGGATTGTTGCAGCAGCGCCAGGCGCGCCCGGGGTTCATGGGTTCGCCCGATCTCGCGAATGAGCTGGTCGAAGGCCGGCTCGCTCCAGCCGGTGCGGTTTTGGTCGCCGTCGGTGACGAAGATTTCCAGGAAGTTGAACGGATCGGCAAAATCCGCCAGCCAGCCGCCAAAGGAGATGTCGAAATTCAGTGAGCGCTCATTGGCAATCGTCACCTTCGATTCCACCAGCTGAATCTCCACGGTCAGGCCGAGTTCCTTTAGCCAGGTCGCTTGGATCACCTCGACGATCCGCGCTCGGATCTCGTTGTTCCTGGTTTGCATGACCAAGACCGGGAATCCCTGCCCCCCGGGAAAGCCCGCTTCGGCCAACAGGCGGCGGGCCGCTTCGAAATCCGTCGGCACCGGCGCGATCCCCTGGAAACCACCCAAGCCCTCGGGGACCAGTTGGGGGGCGGGCAGGCGGGATCCATGCAGGAGCCGGGTGACGATGAGGTCGCGGCTGATGGCCAGGCTCAGGGCCCGCCGGACCTTGAGCTGATCGAAGGGCGGGCGATGGAGATTGAAGCGGAGGTAGTCGGTCTGGGCGAGCGCATCAACGCGCAGGCGCTCGGGCGCATTCTGGCGGTAGTGGGCGAGCTTGGACAGCGGCAGATTGTACGTCACATGAAGTTGGCCGGCCCGGAAATTGCGCTCTTCAACGTCGGAATTTTCGATCGGGTAGAACACAATGCCTTCCAAGCCCACGTTGGTCGCGTCCCAGTAGCGCGGGTTTTTCCGCGCGGCGAGGTAGGCGTTGGCGTTCCAGGTGGTGGGGAGGAAGGGGCCATTGCCCACGAAATTCTCCGGCCGGCTCCAGGGATTGGCGCGGTCGGTGAGGCTGCCAAAACGCCGGACCACGCGCGGGTTGACCGGGTGCCAGGCGGCGATCGCGGTGAGCATGGGCAGATAGGGAGCAGGCTGGGTGAGCGAGATGACAATCGTGCGCGAGTCGGGAGCGGCGAAACCGAGTTGAGCCGGATCCTTCAGCTGCCCGGTCAGGAAAGCGGGCGCGTTCCGCACCGCTTGAAAGAGGTGGCCATATGCCGTGGCCAGTTCCGGGGAGAGGCTCCGGCGCCACGACTGAATGAAGTCGTCGGCCGTCAGCGGGTCGCCGTTGGACCAGAACAAGCCGGCGCGAAGATGAAAGGTCCAGACGAGGCCGTCGGCCGAGCACTCCCAGCTCTCGGCGGCGGCTGGGACGGCCGCGCCGGTTTTTTCGTCGCAAGCACAGAGCCCTTCCATGAACGCCGCCTCGATCAGCGCATCGGTGCTGCCATCCACGAGGTGGGGATCGAGGTTGGCGGGCTCCGTGCCATTGCCACAATGCAGGATCTTCTGCCGGGTTCCGGCCTCGACGAGAGTTTCCCGTCGACCGCAGCCCACGAGGAAAGCGCCGACGAGCAACAATGCAGAGAAGGCCACCGAGCGAGGACCGGGCATCCGCCGAGTAAGGTGGAATCGCCCCGGCTGGCAAGGCGCGGCTACGGGCTTTGCAGGTAAACTTTCTTGTACTGGTAGATGCCGACGGGAGCCGGTTCCCAGCCGCGGACCGCGGGGTCGATCAGATAGTTCCGCGCGCCAAACACGAGGGGAATGACGGGGGCCTGCTCAAGCAAGATGGCCTCGGCCTGCTGAAACAGCTCAGCGCGTCTTTCGGGGTCAATGGTCCGGGCGGCCTCGGCGATCAGTCCGTCGTAGCGGGCATCGCCCCAGCCGGTCCAGTTGTTGCCGCCACCGGTGACGAAGAGGTCGAGGAAGCTCACGGGATCGGCAAAATCCGCCACCCAGCCGTTGGAGCCGAGGCTGAAGTTCAGGGTCGTTTGGTTTTGGATCATCACTTTCTGCTCGAGCAGCGCGATGCTGATGCGGACGCCGAGCTCACGCTGCCACATGGCCTGCACGGCCTCGACCATCTTGGGCTGCAGTTCGTCGTTGCGGACCTGGAGCTCGATGACCGGCAGGCCCCGACCGCCGGGAAAGCCCGCCTCGGTCAGCAAGCGGCGGGCTTCGGCAAAGTTTTGCGCGACGCGGGCTCGCGAGTCATAGCCGGCGGTGTGGGGCGGCACGAAATGGTCGGCTGCGGCGCGCGAGCCATGGAGCAGGTGGCGGGCGATTGCGTCGCGGTCGATGGCAAGGGCGAGGGCGCGCCGGAGCTTGGGGTTGTCGAAGGGCGGTTGCGTGACGTTGAAGCGCAGAAAGAGCACTTGGAGGAAAGAATCCGTGCGCAGCCGGGCAGGGTCCTGCTGGCGATAGGTGGGGATTTTTGAGAGCGGGAGGCTGTTGGTGAGATGGAGCTGGCCGGCGCGAAAGTTGCGCTCCTCCACGTCGGGATTTTCGATGGGGTAGAAGACAATGCCGTTCAGGCGCACGGCGGCGGCATCCCAATATAAAGGGTTTTTCGCGACCACGAGGCGCGAGCCGGACGTCCATTCTTTGAGGACAAAGGGACCGTTGCCGACGAGATTGCCCGGGCGGGTCCAAGCACTGGTGCGGTCGGTGAGCGCGCCGAATTGGGCGACCGCGCGCGGATTGACCGGATACCACGTCGCGGCCGCCGTCAGGGCGGGCAGGTACGGCGTCGGTCGCTCGAGGGTGATGACCACGGTGCGCGCATCCGGCGCGGCGAGGCCCAAGGCGGCGGGGTCGGTGATCTTGCCGCTGTTGAAGGCCTCGGCATTTTTGATCGGGAAGAGCAAGTAGGCGTAGGTCGAGGCAAAGGCGGGCGAGAGGGCGCGCCGCCAGGACTGCACGAAGTCTTCGGCGGTGAGCGGTTCCCCGTTCGACCACTGCAGGCCGGGGCGAAGGTGAAAGGTCCAAACAAGTCCGTCAGCGGAGGCCTCCCAGCGTTCGGCCGCGCCAGGTGCCGGTTTGGAGGATTGCTCATCAATGGCGCAAAGGCCCTCGAACAGCGCGGCCTCCAGTCGTTGATCAGTGTAGGCGTCGATCACCTGCGGATCGAGGCTGGCGGGCTCGGCGCCGTTGCCGACATGCAGAATCTGCTCCCGGTTGCCGGCTTGGACGGTGGTCTCGCGCCGGCCGCAGGCGGTCACGAAAGCGATAAGCGCGATGCTGGAGGCTGTGAGCAGACCGAGGCGGCGAGGCATGGGGGTGACTAAAACGGTAATTCCGTCACCGGCAAGGGGCAGACGAAAAAAACTGTGTCCAAAACCTAATAAACCCGCCCATCATCCGTCAAAGGAGCAAGGTCTCGTGCATATCGAACCAGAACCATCCCATGACCGATCCGATGCCAGCTCTTTCGTGCAGGCGGCGGTGGCGCGCCACCAGGCTCCGCTCCTCCGCTATGCGACGCGCCTCCTCGGTGGCGATGCCGACCGGGCGCGCGATGTCGTGCAGGACACTTTCGTCCGGCTCATGGCCCAGCCGCCAGCGGAGGTCGACGGCCACGTGGCCGAATGGCTTTTCACCGTCTGCCGCAACCGCACGCACGATGTCATGCGGAAGGAGGGACGCATGAAACGCTTCGAGGAAGGCCAGGTCGAGCGCCTGACCGCGGCCGAGCCGTTGCCCGGCCGGACCCTGGAGCGGGCCGAACAACACGAAGCCGTGCTGCGGCTGATTGGAAAGCTCCCGCCTAACCAACAGGAGGTCATCCGGCTGAAATTCCAAAACGGCTTCAGCTACCAGGAGATCAGCCGCATCACGTCACTCTCGGTGACCAATGTGGGTTTCATCCTGCACACCGCCGTCAGGGCCCTGCGGCAGGAGATGACCGCGCAACCGGAGTGACCGAAGCCAGAAAATAGCGAACCGCAGACCGACCCATGAATCATAATCCAATTTCGCAAGATGACCCGCGCCTGACCGCCTACGCCCTGAATGAGATGGCGCCGGCGGAGCAGGCGCAGTTCGAGCAACTGCTGCAGCAGGACGCCGCGGCGCGGCAGGTAGTCGAAGAAATCCGCGCCACCGCCGGCTTTCTGACGGACGCGCTGGAACGTGAGCCAATGGTGCCAGCCGCCCCGGAAGCGGCGCCCAAGGCCTCCGGAGGCAAGGTGCTGCGCTTTCCCCAGTTTTATTACGCAGTGAGCGGTCTTGCCGCGGCGTGTTTCGCCCTGTTTTTCGTTTACTGGCAGCAGGGCGAACCGGGTTTGGAGCGCAAGAATTACACGGCAGTGACTTTGTCGCCTCCGGTTCAGATGGCCGGCGCGGCACAGGGGAAGGGCGACGCGAAGGAAGTCGTCTCGGCCCAGTCGGCCGCGATGACCGCCCGGGCGTCGATCGCGCAGGACGAGATCAGCGTTTCGGAAACCCGCGCCCAGGCCGAGACGTTGAGCGGAGCTGCCGAGTTCGCCCACAAGAAGGAAATGGAACGGCGAGCAGTCGGCCTGATGAAAATGAAAGCCAGCCCGGCGCCGGCGCCCATGGCCGTTTTGGGGGGCGGGTTGGACGCGCGAAGCGAAAACGACGCATCCGGGCGCGTGCAGACTAGCGCCTCGGCCCTGATCGCGAATCGTCCGGCGGCGCCCGACTTCAACACGGAAGCCTACCGTTACCGCAAGGACAGCGACTACCTGCGCGTGGCGGACCAGCCGTTGTCCACTTTTGCGGTGGACGTGGACACGGCGGCGTATGCCAACGTGCGGCGCTTCCTGACGCAGGGGCAGCGTCCGCCGGCCGATGCCGTGCGGATCGAGGAACTGGTGAACTATTTCCCCTACGCCTATCAGCCGCCGACCGGGAATGCCCCCTTTGCGACGAGCTTGGAAGTGGCGGCGGCCCCGTGGGCGCCTGAGCACCGGCTCGTGCGGATCGGCCTGAAGGGCCGCGAGGTCAACGAGGCGGCCCGGCCGGCGGCCAGCCTTGTCTTCCTGCTCGATGTATCGGGCTCGATGAACGAACCGAACAAACTCCCGTTGGTGAAGCAATCGCTGCGGTTGATGGTGGAAAAACTCCGGCCGGATGACCGGGTTGCGATCGCCGTCTATGCGGGCGCCTCGGGTCTGGCCTTGCCCTCGACCCGGGTCGCGAACAAAGCCGCGATCATGGACGCCATTGAGCGCCTGCAGGCCGAGGGTTCCACGAATGGGGCGATGGGCATCGAGCTGGCCTATGATCTCGCCCAGGCCAATTTCATCACCGGCGGCGTGAACCGCGTGATCCTCGCCACCGATGGCGACTTCAATGTCGGCGTGACGAGTGAAGGTGAACTCGTGCGCCTCGTGACGGAGAAGGCGAAGAGCGGCGTGTTCCTGACCGTGCTCGGTTTCGGCATGGGCAACCTCAAGGACTCCCCGCTCGAGCAATTGGCCGACACGGGGAATGGAAACTACGCCTACATCGACTCCTGGGCCGAGGCGAAGAAGACGCTGGTGGAGCAGGCGGGCGGCACGCTCGTCACCATCGCCAAGGACGTGAAGATCCAGGTGGAATTTAATCCGCTGGAAGTGTCGGCCTACCGGCTGATCGGCTACGAGAACCGGCTTCTGGCCAAGGAGGATTTCAACAACGACCGGATCGATGCGGGTGAGATCGGCGCCGGGCACGCGGTGACGGCGCTCTACGAGGTCGTGCCGACGGGGGTCGCGCTGCCGCCGGAGACCGGCGGAGTGGATGCGCTGAAGTACCAGAAAACAGCAGCGTCGGCAGCACCGTTGCCCCGCAGAGCGGTGCCCGGTGTTGGTCCCCAGTCCAGTGGGGCTGAGGCCAAGGATTTGTCCGGGCCGGACGCCCGGCAAACAGAGCTGCTGACCGTCAAGATCCGCTACAAGGAGCCCACGGGCGACGTGAGCGCCAAGCTGGACTTTCCGCTGCGTGACACCGGCAAGCGCTTTGAGGAGGCGAGCCAGGACTTCAAGTTTGCCGCGGCGGTGGCGTCGTTCGGGATGCTGCTGCGCGACTCGCCGCACAAGGGCACGGCCACGCTGGCGCAGGTGACGGAGTGGGGCCGGGCCGGGCTGGGGCAGGACGCCGGCGGCTATCGCAACGAGTTTATCGCCCTCGTGGAGCGGGCGGCGCAGATCGGGCAGTAAAGATTCTTAAGGTGAGTCCCGGGGGTGTTGAGAATTCTTGGAGAAGCGGGTGGGCCGGCAGGTCCCTCTGCCGGCTGAGGAATTGCTGGAGATCGTTTTGACCAGGCGTCGATAGGGACATCGACGCCCACCTCAGCAATAGGGAGTCGCGCTGATCCAGACCGCTTCCGCCTTGCCGCGGCGCCCGCGCTGGCAATTCTCCAGCCATGGCAATCTTCGGCTCTTTCTCCACGGTCCGGGCGCAAATGGCACAGGACGCGCGCTTCACGGCGGCCTTCGCCTACATCGCCGAGGTTCTGCAAGTCGGCAGCGGCGCGCGGCACCGGGTTGAGGCGCTGGCGATCGGAGCGTCCGCGAAGATCGAACTGGCCGGGGGCGCGTTTGCGATCGAGGCGGCGTACCACACCAAGCCGCGCCCGGAGGGCTTTTTTGAATCCCATCGCCAATACATCGACGTGCAGGTGATCGTCGCCGGTCGCGAACTGATGGAGGTCGAGGATATCTCGCGGCTGGTCGTGTCCGAAGCGTTCTTGGCGGAGCGCGACCTGATCAAGTATGCGGATACCGGCGCGGCCTCGCTGCTCAAGCTGCTCGCGGGGGATGCCGCCATTTTCTTTCCGGTGGACGGCCACATGCCGAGCTTGCAGCTCGGTCCGCGGGACCTCGTGCGCAAGACCGTGGTGAAAGTGCCCGTGAGCTGATCCGCCCGATGAATTACCGGCACCATTTCCACGCGGGCAACTACGCCGACGTCTTCAAGCATGTCCTGCTGTTGCAGCTCATCCGTGCGATGCAGCGCAAGGAGAAGGGCTTTCTCTACCTCGATACCCACGCCGGACGCGGCGGCTACGACCTGTCGGTCACCTCCGCATTGCCCGACGGGCGGTCGCGCGAGCCCGAATACCCGGCCGGCATCGGCCGCCTTTGGTCGGCGCCGAAGCTGCCGCCCGTGCTCAACGACTACGTCGCGCTGGTCCGGCGGTACAACGATCGCCAGGGCGCGACGGGCCCGGAGTTGAAATTCTATCCCGGCTCACCTTGGGTCGCCAAGTTGCTGCTGCGGCCCCAGGACCGGATGGCGCTATGCGAACTGCGGGCAGACGACGCCGAGGCGTTGGACTTTGATTTTGCGCGTGAATCCCGGGTGACGGTCCAAACTCTGGATGGCTATACGGGATTGAAAGCCATGCTGCCGCCGCCGGAAAAGCGGGCGCTGGTCTTGATTGATCCCCCCTTTGAGAACCAGGGCGAGTTTGCCGACGTGCTGCGCGGTCTGGGCGATTGCTTTAAGCGGCTACCCGGGGCCGTCTGTGCCGTCTGGTATCCGATCACCGAACGCACCCGCATTGAGGATTTTCACCGGGGGCTAATCGACCTCGCGCCGCCGCCGGCGTTTTTTGCCGAACTCCACATCGCCGGCGACAACTCCCAGTTGCGCATGAAGGGCTGCGGCCTGCTCGTGCTCAACCCGCCCTGGCAGATCGATGCGGAGATCCGCGGCGTGCAGCCGGCCCTCGCGGAATTGCTCAAAGTCGACTCCGGCGCCAAGAGTTACAACGGGTGGCTGGTGCCGGAGAAGTGACGGGGCGCCTCAGCCGTTTGGCCCAGGTGGAACCCGGCCTCTGGACGGGTTTGGCTGAGACTTAAAAGACAAGCGTTTCCGGAGGCCACGCTCCACCCGAAATCGGGCTCAACCCTGGCGCGAGCGCTGGGTGGTGCGATTGACGGTGAAGGGCAGGGGATCGAGGGCGATCCGCGGGTTGGCCAGCACCGGGGCTTTGAAGACGGGCTGGTTCCAGAGGATGTCGCGCATGATCGCCTGCTGCACCTGTCCAAGCGCAACGGCTGGGGCGGTCGCGGGGCGGCGAAGAGAAGCGTGGGGGAAGTAGGTCATGGTGTTTAGGTGCGGCGGGGTCAGAGCCGTCTTATACCAGAACACCCGGGCATCTGATTTGTTCCTGAAAATTCGGGAAAATTTGCACGGCCCACACCAACGGCACTTCGGGCGGCGCGCGATCATTTCGCCCGCCCCGGACCGATCGGGAAGAAACTTAATTCCCTTGGTATCGGCGCCAACCAAGAAGGTGGGCCGGCCGGTCCCTCTGCCGGGATGGAAAGGGCAGATAGAAGGTGGGCACAGGGACGTGCCCACCCACCCTCGGAAGATCACGCCACCTGGCGTTGCCGCAGCGGCGCGTGGGTCGCAACCAGCGGCTTCTTCGGCAACACGATCGTGAGCACGTTCCGGACGACCGATGCCTGCAGGGCGTCGAAGTCGAAGCCCGACCCAAGACGCAGCTTGAGCTCGTAATCGCGTTGGACGTTCTCGAGGTGCAGCGCCTGCCAGTTGGCGCGGACGTGGTGGGGCTTGCGGGCGGTCACAAAAAGATCGGGTCCCTGCGAGCTGATCTCCACGCCGCCGGCGTCGGTCCCGGGTACAAAGACGACGAGTTTGAGCGCATGCGGCAGGTCGATGCAGTCATAGTGGGGCAAGCGGCCGCCCGGCCCTTGTGCCGGGCAGGGCAGGCGGTCGTGGTCGAGGCGATGAATGATGGTAGGCATGGTGGTTCCTTTCTCGTCGGTTTGATTCCGCCGGGTCTCCTGGGAGGCTGAAAGTTGACCGACTTGCGGTTTTTTCAGCTCAGGCAACCCGGGCGGGTGGTGGGTTTCAGCCACTGGGAGGCGCACTGGCTCATCGGGGCGCAACCCATTTGCTGACCGGCCTTCGTAATCGAAGTGCCGGCCTGCGGGCCGTGCTGATGGGGAAGAAAGTGCATCATGGCAGAATACGCCTGTTGAACTGCACGCCCCATGCCAGCGGTCAAAAATATTTTGGCGCGATGACGCAGCAGCGACTGGGGGGCGGGAAACTGGGAGGGGGTGTCAGAA
This sequence comes from uncultured Oleiharenicola sp., assembly GCA_964486705.1. GTDB lineage: Bacteria > Verrucomicrobiota > Verrucomicrobiia > Opitutales > Opitutaceae > Lacunisphaera. The sequence continues at coordinate 15,128 of CAZAOI010000025.1, forward strand.
TGTGAGAGCGTGCTTGCACGCGACCGTCGCGACCAAGGTCACTCCCGCAATTGCGGTTCGGCGCCTTTGCCAGAGTCTCGGCATGGGCGTGCTTGCGCGCCCGCCAGGCTGTCGCCAGCCTCACCGCCATGAATCCAATGACCGATGCCGAGACGACGGTGGCTGAACTGCGCAAACGCGTGCTGGCCTTTGTGCACGAGCGGGATTGGGAGCAGTTTCACTCCCCGAAGAACCTCAGCATGGCGCTGGCAGCGGAGTCCGGCGAACTGATGGAGCATTTTCTCTGGGCCGAGTCCAAGGCGTCGCTTGACCTTGCCCGCGATCCAAAAAAACGACCCGCCATCGAAGCGGAGATCGCGGACGTGGTCATCTATGCGCTCGAATTCGCCAACATCTGCGGGATCGACCTGGCCGCCGCGATCGAGACGAAGATGGCCGGCAATGCGAAGAAATACCCGGTCGAGAAAGCACGCGGCCGGGCGGACAAGTATACGGAACTGTGATTTCTTACAGGAGGTAACTGAGGCAACAGAGAAGGGAGCTGACGTATTCCGATCGGACAGCCTGCTCCGTTCCCTTCGTTTCCTCCTGTGGAAATCGGCCCGACTCACGCCTTGCCGCCGAAGGTCACGTAGTCATCGAGGTCGAGCCAGTCGAACCACGTGCTGACGTCCTCGCGGTGGGCGGCGTTCTTTTGGTGGACGGCGTTGAAGAACTCGCGGCCCTCGACGCCGCTCGGGGCGCGGCCCTCGAACCAGGTGGACCAAGCGACGATCTCGCTCCCGGAACGCCGGGGCTTGGCGTGGGCGAGCACGTAGGCGAGCAGCGCGCCGTCGCCCTTGCCGGCTTTGACTTCCTTCAGGAACGCGGCGGGCTTGATGCCGGTGAACGCCCAGAAATGACCATCCACCGGGCAATCGTAATGAAAATCGCCGTTCGTGCCTGCAACGGTGGCGCGCGCCTTGTCGATCAGGCGGGGTAGATGAACGAAGCCGCCGAGCCGGGTCCGCGGGCTGCGCGGCGGAAACTTGATGAGATCCGGGGCGCTGAAATTGACGGTGCCGGTGGCGGCGGTTGAAGGAGTGGAGGCTGTCTTGATGGAACGGGCCATGACGCTAGTTGGGTTTATGGTTGAGGAATTCGGGGGCCGGCGTGACAAGCGCAACCGGGGCTGCAGGCAGCGACTGGTGCCGAGGCGGCGGGTTTTTTCTCGCTCACGCCCATGAGGCCGTAGCCGCCGGAGATGATGCGCTTGACGGGCTCGCCGGTGTCCGGGTGCCGCTGCAGCGGGGCGTCCTTCATGCTCTGGACCAGCTCAAAGCGCCGGGCGGGTTCGCCGGGCTGTTGGGGGATGGTTTCGTAAACATAGGTCGCCATGCGAGACACCACTGAGGAATGCAGGTTTAGGCTTTTAGCAAGGCGCGAACTGCGCTCAGCTGGCGCCCGCATGAAGCTCAAAGTCACTCTCGAACGCTACTATGTGCTGCCTTGCTGCCTGCTGCTGCTGAACCTCTGCAACGCGATCGTCTCCTACAAGGCGCAGCTGATCCACGACCACTTCCTGCGGATCCTCTTCATCATGGGCCTGGTGTTGTTTGGCTCGTCACTGGTCGCCTTCGCCATCGCCCCCGGCCTGATCTGGACCGTGCAATCGCTGCGGAAAACCAGCCGCTCGACCGGCGGGGGTGTCGGCGAGGCGCTGTTCCTGATCGGCCTCGGCGCGGTGATCTTCTGGCTCTATTCCCGCAATTACCTCCTCGGGACGCAGTCCATTTTGCCGTCCTACTGGCGGAATTAGCGAGGCGATCCAATGGGTCAGGACCTTTACTGGATGGAGGATGAGAACGTCAGGTCTTGACTATTGACAAATGCGCCGTCGCCCGAGGTGGCTTGTCAAGAGTCAAGACCTGACGTAATTGAACCATCTCGAGGGCGATGTTACTTCATTACCCCCAAATATGCTCCGCATGGATTGCTTTCCCTCTGTTGGCGGACGGGACCGGATGTGCGATGCCTTGTATGCCCTAATAGCCGACCACGTCGGCACCAGGGCGCCCGAATTCGCAATAAATGCGGCGCAACTCCGCTCTCAGTCGCGTATAATCCTGCCCCGTGAAGCTGGGGCCTAAAGTTCTATGGGTCATGGGGAGCTTGTTCATTCTGGTCGGATCCTTTGATCCGATGGAAGGCTCGCTGCTTATTCTACCGGGGAGCGGGTTGGTGGTGCTGGGCGCCTATCTCGGCCGTTCCGAACCCCAGGTCATCAAGGACTGGCTGGTGATCTTTATCCTCAACACGATCGGGGTTGGCGCGCTCTGGGGCTTGAGTGCGGCTGGAGGGTTTGGCGGCACCAGCGGCCGATCTTGGTGGTGGGGGATTTTGATTCTGCCCTACGTCTTTGGCTGGATAATGGCGCTCGTCCGCATCATCGGACCCGGTTTCGGGAAGCTGAAGTCGAGATGGCGCATGCATCGCCAGCGCCGGTCCCCACCCGCCCCAAAGTAAGCCGGGGCAAGGTCAGGTCCCGGCCGAGCATCGTGAGGTCAGACTCTCTATGGGTTCACTGGCTGGCTTGTCATCGAACTTGGCCGCCAAGGCATGACTTTGGCTGAAATCCCTGCTATTAGCTAATCTCACAGGCTATCCCAATAAGTGCGGTGCAATTCCACGCTCCGAGGCGTACAATGGAAAGCATGTCGAAGCCAACTATAGGATGGCTGCTCGGGGTAGTGATGTTGAGTGGAATCGCTTTGGCCGCTGATTCAACGCTCGCGGAGAAAGCCACCAAGGGAGATGCGGAAGCCCAATACAAACTCGGCTGGAAATATCTGGCCGCCAACGGCATTCCGCAGGATCGCACGGAGGCGGTGAATTGGATTCGTCTATCAGCCGATCAGGGGTTTTCCCCCGCGCTCTTCTGCCTGGGGGAAATGCATGCCAAGGGCCTTGGCGTCGCCAAGGACAGTGCTGAAGCGGCCAGATGCTGGCGGCAGGCTGCCGAGCAAGGATATGCTTCCGCCCAGACCATGCTGGGCCTGGCCTATCTGAGCGGCAACGGCGTGCCGAAGGACGATCTCGCGGCGTTCCAATGGCTCCTCAAATCCGCGGAGCAGGGAGATGCCTTCGGTCAACTCGAACTTGGTCATGCCTATGCCCGGGGTACTGGGACCCCAAAAGACAGCACCGTGGCAGCGCAATGGCTGCTTAAGTCGGCCGAACAAGGATCTGCGCCGGCCCAATACGACCTTGGCTCAGCCTACGCCCAAGGCGCGGGTGTTCCGCAGGACCTGACCAAGGCGGAAAATTGGTTCCGTAAGGCCGCCGAACAAGGTCACTCATTTGCCATGCTTGAGCTCAGTTCCATGTATAGGACTGGCAAAGGTGCCCCCCAAGATAATGCCCTAGCCGATTTCTGGCGGCTCAAGTCGGCTGAACACGGCAACCGCGTCGCCCAAGCCCTTCTCGGCAGATGTTATGTCGATGGCTCGGCTGGTTATCCGAAAGACACTGCCCAAGCCGTGAAATGGTTGCGCCTGTCTGCCGAGCAAGGCTTTGACATCGCCCAATCCCTGCTGGGCGAGATGTATGACAACGGCGACGGCGTCCCCCAGGACCACGCCGAAGCCGTGCGCTGGTATCGGAAGGCTGCGGAACAAATTAACGCCACCGCCCAATACCGCCTCGGCGTGGCGTATGTCACCGGCAGCGGTGTCGCAAAGGACAGCGCAGAAGGCGCAGAATGGATCCGCAAGGCTGCGGAAAAGGGTCATGCTACCGCCCAAAACAACCTGGGCTGGATGTATCAAACCGGCAACGGCGTGCCGAAAGACAGCACCGAAGCTGTGAAATGGCTCAGCAAAGCGGGCGCGCAAGGTTTGACCAAAGCGCACTTCAATCTTGCCTATATGTATGGCAGGGGTGACGGCGCGCCGCGGGATTATGCGATGGCCGCGGAATGGTCGCGCAAGGCGGCCGAACAGGGACACTCAGGCGCGCAATACAACCTCGGTTTGGCGTATGCCAATGGGCATGGTGTGACCAAGGATCTCACCGAGGCACATGCGTGGTATCAAGTCGCCGCGGCTTCTGGATCAAAGGAAGCAGTCAAGGCTCGCGAGATTCTTGAGAAGAAAATGCCCCGCGAGCAGATCACCGAAGCCACCAGACTCGCGCAGGAGCGGATCGCGAAGTTCGGCCGGAATCAACGATTCGCTGGAGAGCATTGATGCCGGCCAACCCATGCGTGCTTCCCC
>CAZAOI010000026.1:0-19086 GCA_964486705.1 uncultured Oleiharenicola sp.
TCCGGAGGATTCGCCCTACCCAAGACTCCGTCACTTCTAGGGGTAAGACTCAATAATAGGTGACAAGTTTTCCTGGCGGCCGGGCACTCTCCCGCGCTCCCTTGCGGCTTTGCAAACGCCGGGGTCTCTGCTCTGCTCGGCGCCGTGCACCTCACCCACCTCGCCTGCACCGGCTGTGGACTTTCCCACGACGCCACGATTCCGCAGAACGTCTGCACGACCTGCGGCAAACCGCTCTTTCCGCACTATGATCTCGCCGCCGCGGCACGCACGCTGACCAAGTCCGCCCTCCGCGACCGACCGCCCACGATGTGGCGCTACCGCGAGGTGCTGCCGGTACGCAGCGAATCCGAGGTCGTCACGCTCGGCGAGGGCTTCACGCCGCTGCTGCTGGCCCCGCGGCTGGGATCCAAGATCAACCTGGCCCGGCTGTTCATCAAGGATGAGGCGCTCAATCCGACGCAAAGCTTCAAGGCGCGGGGCATGAGCACCGCCGTGTCGATGGCAAAACAGTTCGGCCTGAAAAAGCTCGCAGCGCCCTCCGCCGGCAATGCCGCCGGCGCGCTCGCCGCCTACGCCGCCCGCGCCGGCCTCGAGGCGCATCTTTTCATGCCGGTCGATACACCCAAGGCGAACATCGTCGAATGCCGGCAGATGGGCGCGCACGTCACGCTGATCAACGGGCTCATCACCGACTGCGGCGCCGAGGTGGCGAAGCGCAAGGCGGCCGAAGGCTGGTTCGACGTTTCCACCCTCAAGGAGCCCTACCGCGTCGAGGGCAAGAAGACGCTCGGCTACGAACTGGCCGAGCAACTCGACTGGATGCTGCCCGACGCCATCATCTATCCCACCGGCGGCGGCACCGGCCTCGTCGGCATGTGGAAGGCGTTTGATGAAATGGAGCAGATGGGCTGGATCGGACCCAAGCGTCCGAAGATGTTCAGCGTGCAGGCCAAAGGCTGCCAGCCGATCGTCCGCGCCTTCCTCGCCGGCGAGAAATTCGCCACCGAACACCTTGGAGCGAGCACCCGGGCCGCGGGCCTGCGGGTGCCGAAGGCGATCGGCGATTTCATCATCCTCGAGATCTTGCGAAAGTCCGGCGGCGGCGCGGTCGCGGTCACCGACGAGGAGATGATCACCGGCACCAAGGAGCTCGGCAGCGCCGAAGGCCTGTTCGTCGCCCCGGAGGGCGCCGCCTGTTACGCCGGTCTCAAACACCTGCTCGCCACCGACCAGATCCGTCCCGACGACGCCACCGTGCTCTTCAATACCGGCGCCGGCGTGAAATACTTGGAATGCTTCGGCGGCTGACTGGGTCAGCGATGACATAGCGGCCGGATTTGCGCGGCTACAGTCCAGCAGCCAGCGGGCTTCTCCGATCGTCTGCCGCTGGGTTCGCCCTTCCGATGGCGGGATCAGCAACGTAGGCTTCTCGCGTCCGACCCTCATTGCCGCCATGACTTCCGCTGCTTTCACCAGCTGGAACTCCAAATACGCCTGGTCGTTGATCAGCCGCGCCGCCCGCAAGGCCGCCGACGGCAGTCACCGACATTTGTCCGCGGTCCAATCGGCGTAAGACCGCGTACCGGGCGGCTTAAGTTGAGTGGGCCTGTCCTCGTGCCCACCCCTTCAAGTGCGCCGGATCTTCCCAAGCCGGCAGAGGGACCTGCCGGTCCACCCTGGTTGTCATGAACCTTGCCGCGCCCCGCTCACCCGATCGGGAAATGGGTGCCGCCCGAGCCGCGCACCTGCAACGTATCCGCTTCATAGGCGAGGCCGAGCGAGGGAATGACCACCGCCTTGCGCTTGCCCTCTTTTTTCACGCGGCCCGCGAGCCAAGCCACATGACCGGTCATTTGCGCCGCGGTAATCGTCGCTTCGACCGCGTCAGGCGAGACATAGGCGGCAAACCCAACACCCATGTTAAAGGTCGCGTAGGCTTCGCGCGTCTCGATGGGACCCGCCGCCATCAGGAATTTAAAGAGCGCCGGGATCTCGCGCGGCGTCGTGATCTCATAGACAAACGGCTCCTCGAGCCGCATCAGCTTCCGCCAGCCGTGGCCGGTGACATGGGCCACATAATTCAACTTCACGCCCGCCTCTTGGCAGCGCACGACAAAGTCCACATAGATGGCCGAGGCGGCCAGCAACGCCTCGCCATAACTGCGCGCATCGCCATGACCGATCGGTGTTTGATATCCTTCCGGCAACTCCTCCGCGATCATCCGGCAGAGGCTCAGGCCGTTGGTCTGCACGCCCGTGGAGGCGAGAAAGATGATCGCGTCACCGTCCTTGACCTCGCCCGTGATGCGGAGCGACTTCGGGGCGATTTTCCCGATCGCCGAACCCGCGAGCGCAATGGCCGTGTTTTCCACAATGCCCTTCAGGGTGGGCGTCTCGCCGCCACCCCAGACCGCCCCGGCCCGGCGGCAGCCTTCCGCCCAGCCCTCGACCAGTGCCTGCGTGCGCTTGGCATCGGAGAACCAAGCGGAGTCGCCCACCGCCGCATGCATCGCAACCGAGATCGGGCGCGCGCCGCAAGTGATCAGGTCGTTGACGATCGTCGCCACCGTATCGATGGCGATTTCATTGTAGAAGCACTTGCCCGTCGCCGCGTAGACTGCATCGGCCACGAGGTTCTTGGTGCCGAGACCCTCCTCGACGTGGGCCAGGTAGTGGTCGGCGGCCTCCATGAGGTAGGCGCTTTCGCCGCGGGTCGTCGCCGGCTCGGCGTACCCATGCGCCGCGAGCTCCCCGGCGGTCGTGCCGGCGGCAATCTGGCAGGCGCGCTTGAACGCATCGAGCTGGTCGTACCGGACGCCGGAGGATTCGTAGGAAAGACTCATGAGGAATAAATCACCGAACACTCAGAAGACACAGAAGTAAAGATCCTCGGGGCAAGCCCCGAGAGGCATTTCATCAAGCCAACCCACTCTTCATACCCGCATTTCTTCGCGTTTTTGCAGGAACCTGCTCGCAGGCGATTCGGAACTCCTGCCAACGGTCTCTGTTTTGAATCGCCTGCAAGCAGGCTCCTCCATTTCAAACCAGCCGGAGCGAGCTCCGGGGCCACGGGCCCATTGCGAGTGAAATTCATTTTTTCTGAGGATTCCGTGTTTTCTGCGATTTACAATCAGTAGCTCCGGCCTTCCGCGTGTTCAAAGTAATTCACGTAGGCCTGGTTCACAACCCGGTAGCCGCCGGGAGTGGGGTATTTGCCCGTGAAATACCAGTCGCCAGTGTGGTTGGGCAGCGCCCGATGCAGATTCTCGATCGACTGGAAGATGATCTCGATTTCGCCCTTCCAATCGTTGGGTTTCGGCGAAACCAGCTGAGTGATCCGCGCCGAGAGCTCCTCGGCCGTGAACGGCTCATAGATCCTCCGCACGTGGTTGACCGGTTCGGCGGACGGGTTCAGCAGCTCCGCGCGACAGAGATTATAGACTTCCGCGATGACCGAAGCCTGCCCCCGGTCCTTGAGCAGTGCGATCGCAGCTTCGAAGGCCACGAACTTGCCGAGCTCCGACATGTCGATGCCATAACAATCGGGGTAGCGGATCTGCGGTGCGGTTGAGGCGATGATGATTTTCTTTGGGTTGAGACGCTTGAGAATCCGCAGAATCGAGCGCCGGAGCGTCGTGCCGCGCACGATTGAGTCGTCCACGCAGACGAGATTGTCCTGCGGCTGCACGACGCCGTAAGTGACGTCATACACGAGCGACGCCAGGTTGTTGCGCGACTTTTCCTGGCTGATAAAGGTGCGCATCTTGACGTCCTTCGTGACCAGCTTCTCGCCCCGCGGCCAGTTGTTGAGGATCAGGTCGTCGACCAGCGTCTCGGTGATCGTGCCGGCCTTGGCCGCGTCGAGCAGGGTCTGTTTCACCTCAGCGCGACGGCGGAAGCGCAGTTCGCTCATCAGGCCGAAGTAGGCGACCTCAGCCGTGTTCGGGACAAAACTGAAGACGCTGTTGGCCAAATCGCCCTTGATCGAAGACCAGATCTGCCCGGAGAGACCGGCGCCGAGGGCCTTGCGCTCGCGATAAATATCGGCGTCGTTGCCGCGCGAAAAATAAATGCGCTCGAAGGTGCACTGCGTTTTCGGCAGCGCGGGTTTGATCCGCTCGACGCGCACCGTGCCCGACTTCTTCATGACGACGGCGCAGCCCGGCTCGACCTCGTGAACCTGGCTGGCCTCGAGGTCGAACACTGTGCAGAGCGGCGCGCGCTCGGAGGCAAAGGCCGCCACCTCGTCGTTCTCAAACCAGTGGCACGGGCGGATGCCTGACGGGTCGCGGGCCACAAAAGCGTCGCCGTTGCCGATGACGCCGGCGAGCGAGTAGCCGCCGTCCCAGTTGGCCGCGGCGGTGCGCAGCACGCGGGCGGGATCAAGTTCCTCATTGATGCGCCGGGAAATTTCGGCGCCGGGGAGGTTTTCAGCGCGCAACGCGCGGTAGAGCTGCTCGTGCTCCTCATCGAGGCAGAAGCCGATGCGCTCGAGCAGGGCCTGCGTGTCGGTCGCAAAAATGGGGTGTTGGCCGATGGCGATGAGGCTGCTGTTCAGCTCCGCCGTGTTGGTCATATTGAAATTGCCCGCGAGCATCAGGTTGCGGGTCGGCCAGGAGCTCCGGCGGAAAAAGGGATGGCAGGCGCTCAGGTTGTAGCCGCCGGACGTGCCGTAGCGCAGGTGGCCGAGGTAGAGTTCGCCGCAGAAATCGAATTTCTTCTTGGCCGTCTCGGGAAACTCCGGGTGCACCGTCCCCTCGGTCACCAGCTGGTTGTAGCGCGCGAGCAGCGCCTGAAAGATCTTGTCGAGCGGGTTGGTCTCGACGTTGCGCTCGCGAAACATGTACGGCTCGCCCGCCGGAATGTCGAATTTCACGCAAGCCACGCCCGCGCCGTCCTGGCCGCGGTTGTGCTGCTTTTCCATCAGGAGGAAGAGCTGCTGAAAACCCCAGAGCGGCGTGCCATATTTCTCCTGGTAGTAGGCCAGGGGCTTCTTTAACCGCACCAAGGCGATCCCGCATTCGTGGCTGATGAATTCGCTCATTAAAAACCGCTGATTTCGGGCAGACCAGCGGAATGGTCAACGGCTTTCTCGGGCATATCGACAAAGAAGAGGGTTTGCCCACAGAACACACGGAATACACGGAATAATTATTGGTTTCCGTGTATTCCGTGTGTTCCGTGGGCCCTGATTTGTATGATATCAACGCGCCTTCTTGACGCCCGGGGGTTGTTCGCAAACATCGCAGGCTTCCGACCATGCTGATCCTCCGCGGCTCACCTGCCCTCTCCTCTTTCCGTCTCGCCAAGCTCCTCCAGGACCTGACTTCCGCCGGCCTGCCCGCCGTCGCCGTGAGCGCGGAGTTTGTCCACCTCGTGGAGACTACGGGCGAACTGACCACAGACCACCAAACTATTCTGGGGAAACTCCTCTCGTACGGCCCCCGCCGCGCCGCAACGACGGTCACCGGTCTCGTCCAAGTTGTCGCCCCCCGCCCCGGCACCATCTCCCCCTGGTCCTCCAAGGCCACCGATATCGCCCACATCTGCGGCCTCACAACGATCAAGCGCATCGAACGCGTCATTGCTTACACCGTCGAGTTCTCGACGGGAGCGATAAGCGATAAGCAAAAAGCCTTAAGCTCAGAATCAGACCAACCGCTTACAGCTTCTAGCTTACAGCTCAGTGACGCCCAGCTTCAGATCCTGCGCAGCAAGCTGCACGATCGCATGACGCAAGTCGTCTTCGGCGACCTCGCAGCCTGCGCGGCCCTTTTCCACCACAAGGTGCCGCGGCCGATGACCAGCGTTCCGCTGCTGGCCGCCGGCCGCTCCGCCCTCGTCGCCGCCAACACCGCGCTCGGCCTGGCCCTGGCCGAGGATGAGATCGACTACCTCGTGGCCGCCTTCACCAAGCTCGGCCGCGACCCGAACGACATCGAGCTGATGATGTTCGCGCAGGCCAACTCCGAGCATTGCCGCCACAAGATTTTCAACGCCACCTGGGACATCGACGGCGCCGCGCAAGACAAGTCACTGTTCCAGATGATCAAAAACACCTACGAGCTGCACCCGACCGGCATCCTCTCGGCGTACAAGGACAACGCCGCCGTCCTCACCGGCACCCGTGGCGGCCGCTTCTACGTCGACCCCAAGACCAACGAGTACGCCGCGCACGACGAAGACATTCACATTCTCTGCAAGGTCGAGACGCACAACCATCCGACCGCCATCTCCCCGTTTCCCGGCGCCGCGACCGGCTCCGGCGGCGAGATCCGCGACGAGGGTGCGACCGGCCGCGGTTCCAAACCCAAGGCCGGCCTCACGGGCTTCACCGTTTCCAACCTGAGAATTCCCGGTGCGCTCCAACCGTGGGAAAAAGATCACGGCAAACCCGGCCGCATCGTCTCCGCCCTCGACATCATGATCGAGGGTCCGCTCGGCGGCGCGGCGTTCAACAACGAGTTCGGCCGACCGGCCATCAACGGGTACTTCCGCACGTATGAGGCGGCCGTTCCGGCCGCAGTTGAAAGCGGAAAGGTGAAAGTTGAAAGAAAAGCCGGCAACCCTGTCCCTGTCTCTCAACCTTCAACTCTCAACTCTCAACTCCCCGCAACGGAGTTGCGGGGTTACCACAAGCCGATCATGCTCGCCGGCGGCCTCGGCAACATCAAGGGCGACCACATTCAGAAGGGCGCGGTCAACCCGGGCGACCAGCTGATCGTTCTCGGCGGGCCGGCCATGCTGATCGGCCTTGGCGGCGGCGCGGCCAGCTCCATGGGCAGCGGCCACAGCAACGAAGACCTCGATTTCGCCAGCGTGCAACGCGACAACGCCGAAATGGAGCGCCGCTGCCAGGAAGTCATCGACCGCTGCTGGGCGCTCGGCGACGAAAACCCCATCTCCTTCATCCACGACGTCGGCGCCGGCGGCATCTCCAACGCCCTCCCCGAACTCGTGAACGACGGCGGCCGGGGCGGTCGCTTCCAACTCCGCGCCGTGCCCAACGACGAGCCGGGCATGTCCCCGCTCGAGATTTGGTGCAATGAATCCCAGGAGCGCTACGTCATGGCCGTGCCTGCCACGCGCCTCGCCGTCTTCCAGCAGCTCTGCGAACGCGAGCGCTGCCCGTTCGCCGTCGTCGGCGAAGCCACCGAGAAAAAACAACTCGTCCTCGAGGATTCCCATTTCAAAAACACGCCGATCGACCTGCCCCTCGACGTGCTTCTCGGCAAACCGCCGCGCATGCACCGCACCGATCGCTCGCGAGCGCGCCCGCTGCTGCCGCTCAACCTCCGCACGGTCACGCTACTCCAGGCCGCCAAGCGGATTCTCTCCCACCCGACAGTCGCTGACAAAACTTTCCTCATCTCCATCGGAGACCGCACCCTCGGTGGTCTGATCTGCCGCGACCAGATGGTGGGCCCGTGGCAAGTCCCGGTCGCCGACTGTGCCGTCACGGCCGCCAGTTTCGACGTCTACACCGGCGAAGCGATGGCGATGGGCGAACGCACCCCGGTCGCGATCAACAGCGCCGCCGCGTCGGCCCGCCTCGCCGTTGGCGAAGCCCTGACCAACCTCGCCGCCGCCCAGATCGGCGACCTCGGCAAGGTCAATCTCTCCGCCAACTGGATGGCCGCGCCTGCGATCCCCGGCGATGGCGCCGATTTGTATGCGGCGGTGCAAGCGGTCGGCCTGGAACTTTGCCCCGCCCTCGGGATCACGATTCCGGTTGGCAAGGACTCGATGAGCATGAGTACCGCGTGGAAAGACGGGGAGAAGGAAAAGCGCATGACGGCTCCGATCTCCCTGATCATTTCCGCCTTCGCCGCCGTCACGGACATCAGGCTCAGCCTGACTCCACAGCTCCAATTCGATCCAGCCAATTCAATTTCACAGGAGCACGCAGAGAGCGCAGAGAAATCCAGTTCCTCTGCTTCCTCTGCTTCCTCTGCTACCTCCTGTAAAGAACCTGCTTTGATCGGTGATTCGGTTCTCCTGTTAATCGATCTCGGCCGCGGCCAGAACCGCCTCGGCGGCTCTATCCTCGCCCAGGTCGTCTCCCAGTCCGGCGAAGCTCCCCCCGACGTCGACAACCCGACCGACCTGAAGAATTTCTGGAAAGCGATCCAGCAACTCGGCCGCGAAAAAAAGATCCTTGCCTACCACGACCGCTCCGACGGCGGCCTCCTCGCCACCGTGGTGGAAATGGCCTTCGCCGGCCACGTGGGCGTCGATCTGGAAATCCCGCATCTCCACGACCCGTACGCCGCCCTCTTCAACGAGGAACTCGGCGCCGTCATCCAGATTCGCGAGGAAGATTTCGACGAGGTTTACCTCACCCTGCGCCAGCACGGCCTGAAAGCCTGCGTCTCCCGCATCGGCACGCTGAATCCCCACTACGCCCTCCGCGTGACCCAGGCCCGCCAGGAAATCCTCAATGAGAATCTGAACACCCTCCGCGCGCTCTGGTCGGATGTCACCCGCCGCATTCAGACGATGCGCGACAATCCCGCCGCCGCCGAATCCGAATACCAACTCAAGCTGGATAAATCCGACCCGGGAATCACCCCGTTAATCACTTTCGATCTAGGAGCATTGCCCACAGAACACACGGAACACACAGAAAAAAAATCTGCTGGTTCGGCTTCCGTGTCTTCTGTGTATTCCGTGGGCAAAACTCGGCCTTCAGTTGCGATCTTGCGCGAGCAGGGCGTCAACGGCGAGGTCGAGATGGCCGCGGCGTTCACCCGCGCCGGCTTTACTGCCATCGATGTCCACATGACCGACATCCTCAGCGGCCGCGTCTCGCTGAAGGATTTCCGCGGCCTCGCGGCGTGCGGCGGCTTCAGCTACGGCGACGTCCTCGGCGCCGGCGAAGGCTGGGCCAAGAGCATCCTGTTCCACGACCGCGCCCGCGCCGAATTCAAGGCGTTCTTCGCCCGCGAGGACGCCTTTGCCCTCGGCGTGTGCAATGGCTGCCAGATGATGAGCAACCTGAAGTCGATCATTCCGGGCGCCGACCTATGGCCGCGCTTTGTCCAAAACCAGAGCGAACGCTACGAAGGCCGCTACGTGTCAGTGAAGATTGAAAAAAGCCCGAGCCTTTTCTTCAAGGGCATGGACGGATCCGTGATCCCCATCGCGGTGGCCCATGGCGAAGGCTTCACCGAATTCAAGGACGCCCACGCCATGCAGCTCTTCAGCGACTCCGGCTTGGTTTCCGGCCGGTTCGTGAATAACAGTCACGCCATCACGGAGCAATATCCGCTCAATCCCAATGGCTCGCCGCTCGGGATGACCGCGATGACCACGACCACCGGCCGCGTCACGATCATGATGCCCCACCCGGAGCGCGTCCACCGCAGCGCCTGCATGAGTTGGGCGCCGAAGGACTGGCCCGAAGATTCACCGTGGATGAAGCTGTTCTACAATGCGCGAGCTTGGGTTGGGTGAACGGGTGGGCACGGACTGAGCAACGCTCCCGTTAACCACACCGATCTTTCACTTCCCCAATCCGGATTCGTAGCCCGTGAGCAGACAGCAGTGGTTAGGCGGTGACAACCAGACCGCGCTTGCTAGCGAATCTGCCGTCACTAACTTCACCCCGTGCCCACCATCGCCGAACCCGATCATGTCAGAGCCGCCCACGCACAGCAGGTGGCGATCTACCGGGCCATGACTCCCCAGCAGCGGTTGGAGCAGGCCCGGCGGATGAATCGCACGATGCGCGAACTGATGGCGGTGGGCTTCCGCGACCGCCACCCCGAATGGACTGAGCCGCAGGTCAAACGTGCCGTGGCCGACCGCATACTTCATGCTCGCACCGGATGAGTTGAGCCTTTTTGTCGTGCGGCTCGAAGCCATCGGCGCACCTTACATGGTGACCGGCGCCACCGCCGCGATTCTTTACGGGCAACCGCGATTGACCAACGATCTTGATGTCGTTCTCGATCTCGACGATCCCGCTCTGCTCGCCCTGCTCCGCGCTTTTCCCGAGACGGAGTTCTATGTTCCGCCGGAGTCAGTCATCCGCACGGAACTGGCGCGCAATCAGCGCGGACACTTCAACGTCATCCATCAGGAGTCCGGTTACAAAGCGGACATCTATCTGACTGGATCTGACCCTTTGCATGCCTGGGCCATGCCCTTGCGCCGGCGACTGCGTTGGAGTGACACGATGGAAATTTCCGTGGCTCCCCCGGAATATGTCGTGCTGCGCAAGCTGGAATACTACCGCGAAGGCCGCTCAGCCAAGCATCCGCTCGATATCCGCGCCATTCGGGAAGTCACCGGCGTTGATGAAGTCGCGTTGACCCCATGGCTGGAGCGCATGGGCCTCAATTCGCTCTGGCAGGAAATCCAAGCGCAATCCTAAACAGTCCGCACTCGGCGCGGTAAACCGGACCGGTCGGACGGCGACTGGCTTTGTCGTCTGTGATTGATCGAAGACGAAGACAAGCGCCCGAGGAAGCTCCGGCAGAATCGTCCACCCAAACCTCCACCAAACCGGAGCAGGCCTCCATCCGCTTCCGGCGGACCCGAAGTTCGGACTTCGCTTCAGAGCGCGTTTGTGTTCGTTCTCCTCGTCGATGAGAGAAACCTGCTACCGCTGCTTTTGGCCGAAGCCCCTTTGCTGGTGTCCCACCCTCGTGCCCATGGACACGCGGACGCGGTTTCTTTTCCTGATGTCGCCGAAGGAATTCAAGGTCACGAAGGCCAACACGGGGCGGCTGACGCATCTCTGCCTGCCCAACAGCGAACTGCACATGGGCACGGCTTTCGATGACGACGTCGCGGTGCAAGCGGTGCTCAACGACCCGCAAAACTATTGCGTCCTTCTCTACCCCGGCAAGACCGCGACCGACCTGTCGGACCGCGCGCAAATTCCCTCGCTCGGCGCGCGGCTCAATCAGCGCCGGTTGGTCGTCGTTCTGATCGATGCGACCTGGCGCGGTGCCCGGAAGATTCATCGGCTCAGCCCGAGCTTGCAGCAGTTGCCCCGGATCAAGTTCACCCCGACGACGCCGAGTCGCTACACGATCAAACAGCAGCCGCGGCCCGACTGTCTTTCCACCCTCGAAGCGGTGCACGAACTGCTGCTGGTTCTCGCGCAGGCCGGGCTCGATCAGTACTCGCAACCGGAGCAATTGGTGCAGGTTTTTCATCGGATGCAGGACTTCCAGCTCCAGTGCGCCGCCGATCCGGCCTTGCAAGGGGGTTACCGCCATCGCTCGTCCCGGGATCCGGCGGAGCGCCTTCGGATTCGCCCTGAAGGGGATGCGCCAACGGAAGGCCCCGCCCAGGCCGACGGCGCCGGGCGAGGTGGTTTGGGCTGAACCGGAACTGAGTCGTGGAATCCCGGGTGATTCTTCGCCTGAGCCTCTGCGGAATCCTTGACGCGTGGAGCGTGCTGGATAAAATTCCGCGCATGCCCTCACTGCCTCTCCCCCGGTTGTTTGCTGTCTTGTTCGTGTTCGCGGCGTCCGTCACTGCCTGGGCCTCCCGGACCAAGATGGAGCCGATGGGCAACAGTACGTTCGCCATCACCCGCACCGCCACTACCGGTTTCGACCGCGACGTCGCCGCCTTGAAACAAGAAGCCGAAAAGGACGCCGGCAAGTACTGCACCGACCAAGGGAAGGTTATGAAGATCGTGACCTTCACCTCCGAGCGCCCGCATTTCGGGGGCGGCTACGCGTCGGCGAAAATCGTTTTCCGCGCGCTCGACGCCAACGACCCGGCACTCCAGGAACCGGCGCAACCCGCGCCCGGCGCGGTGCAGGATGCCGCCGCCCCTGCGGGTGTGCTGCCGACCTATGCCGGCGACTTCTATTCCGAACTCCTCAAGCTGGACGATTTGCGCAAACGGGGTCTTCTCACCGACAAGGAATTTGAGGCGCAGAAAAAGAAACTGATTAAAAAGTCCCAGTAAAGATCCCCGGGGCAGTTGACCAAACCAACGCCGCCACCGGATCCCCATTAGTTCCGGTCCCATTTGTAGGAGCTTGCTTGCAAGCGATTCAGCAGGTGCTCCGTCAACGAGCGTTTCGCATCGCCTGCAAGCAGGCTCCTACAATTCCATCCAAGCCGGAGCCAGCTCCAGGGCATTGGACCCAAAGGGAGAAAGCCGGAACCCGGCGGCCGGCCGACTCCCGAATGACGGTCGGGCTGCACTCGCCGCTCATCTTGCTTTTCAGGGCGATTGACGGTCGGCCGCAACCCCTCCCGTGCGCGCGGGATTGCAATGAGTACCGGGCTGGTGTCTAGTCGAACTCGACCTTAACCCCGACCCCGCCAGGGGCCCGCTCCCGGCCATCCTTTTCCCCATGCTTGAACCTCATTTGACCGACGAACTTGATGCCTTGCGCGACACCGTGCGCAAGATGTGCGCGGCGGAGCTCGCCCCGCGCGCGGCGGCGATCGACCAAAAGAACGAGTTCCCCGCCGACATGTGGAGGAAATTCGGCCACCTCGGCCTGCTGGGCGTGACGGTGTCCGAGGAATTCGGCGGCTCCGGCATGGGTTATCTGGCCCACCTCGTCGCGATGGAGGAGATCTCCCGCGCGTCGGCCTCGGTCGGTTTGTCCTATGGCGCGCACTCGAATCTGTGCGTGAACAATCTCTTCCTGAACGGCAACGATGAGCAGCGCCACCGGTTCCTGCCCAAGCTCTGCACGGGGAAATTCGTGGGCGCGCTCGCCATGTCCGAGGCCGGGGCGGGCTCCGACGTCGTCAACTCCATGGCCTGCTCAGCAGTGAAAAAAGGTGACCGGTGGATCGCCAACGGCACGAAAATGTGGATCACCAACGGCCCCGACGCCGACGTGCTGATTGTCTATCTGCGCACCGCGCCAAAGGACCAGGGCTCGCGGGCCATGACCGCGTTCCTCGTCGAGAGCGGGATGAAGGGTTTCAAGACCTCGCCGAAACTCGACAAGCTGGGCATGCGGGGCTCGAACACCTGCGAGCTCGTGTTTGACGATTGCGAAATCCCCGAGGAAAATGTGCTCGGCGCCGTCAACGGCGGCTCACGCGTGCTGATGAAGGGTCTCGACACCGAACGCTGCGTGCTCTCCGGCGGGCCCCTCGGCATCATGCAGGCGGCGATGGACATCGTGCTGCCCTACGTCCACGAGCGGAAACAATTCGGCGCGGCCATCGGAACTTTCGGGCTGATGCAGGGCAAACTCGCCGACATGTACGTGGCGCTGCAAAGCGCCCGGGCCTTCAGCTACCAAGTGGCGCGTTCGCTCGACGCCGGCCTGGGCCGCGCCGCCCGCAAAGATGCGGCCGCCTGCATCCTCTACGCCTCGGAGCGCGCCGTGAAAGTCACGCTCGAAGCCATCCAGTGCCTCGGCGGCAACGGCTACGTCAACGAATACGCCACCGGCCGCCTGCTGCGCGACGCCAAGCTCTACGACATCGGCGCCGGCACGAATGAGATCCGCCGCGTCCTGATCGGCCGCGAGCTCTACGGCGAGAGCGCCTGAGCCCCGGCCGTGAACTCCCTCATCCGATGAACCATGTCAGCGTTGGGAAATATTGGGACGGCAACGCCGACGCGTGGACGCAACTCGCGCGCGCCGGTTACGACACCTACCGCGATCAGCTCAACACCCCCGCGTTCCTCGACCTGCTGCCGCCCGTGACCGGACTCACCGGTCTCGACCTCGGCTGCGGGGAAGGCCACAACACCCGGCTGGTCGCGCAACGCGGCGCGAAGATGACCGGGCTCGACATCGCGGAAACGTTTATCCGCCACGCCCGGACCGAGGAAGCCCGCGCCCCGCTTGGCATCACCTACATTCTCGCGAGCGCCGTCGAGCTGCCGCTCGCCGACAACTCGTTTGATTTTGTCACGGCGTGCATGAGCCTGATGGACATTCCCGAATTGGAGCGCGCCCTGGCCGAGGCGAGCCGCGTGCTCCGGCCCGGCGGGTTCTTGCAGTTTTCCATCACCCACCCCTGCTTCAACCCACCCCACCGGCGCAATTGTCGGGACGACGACCGGGTCACATACGCCGTCGAGGTCGGGGACTATTTCGTGGACGCCCGCGGCCGCGTTGACGAATGGATTTTCGGCACCGCCCCCGAGTCGGTGCGCCGCCACCTGCCAATGTTCAAGGTGCCGCGCTTTCACCGTCCGCTCAGCGAATGGCTCAACTTGCTGGTCGCGGCCGGCCTCATTTTGGAGCGCTTCGCGGAACCCTGCCCCTCGGACGAAAAAGTGCAACGGCATCCCTCGTTACAGGACGCCAAAGTCGTCGCCTATTTCCTGCACATCCGGGTCCGGAAGCCGACCACGTGAGGCGCGGGAAACGGGGTTTGGACCCGGGAGGCAATTTCACGCAGCCGCAATCCACCCGGGAAGGTGGCGCGCGTTGACCTCCACGCGCGAGGGCCAGCCCACTTGCGAAACCCGCGGGTGGCCCCGGTTCAGTCCGGCCGCGCGAACGACACGATCTGATCCTGTTCACGGTGATTCGTCCAAAAAATCTTTCCATCGAAGGCCAAAGCCCGCGCTGCGAACGGAATTCGGGCGAGGTCGTCGATTTGCGGCGTGGCCGGGCGCGGATCCACGCGCGTGAGCCAATAGTCATTGGTCTCCTCCGCATCGGTCGTCACGAGGTAGATGAACCCGTCGACAAAGACCTGCCCGCAAATGCCGTGGGGCACCAAAATAACGCGCTCAACCTTGCCGGCCGCGTCGAGCGCGATGACCTTCTTGGCATACCACTGGCTGACATGGAGGTTCCGGCCGTCCCAGCCGAGTTGCGCCCCGCTGTCCTCGGGGCATGGAATCCGAAAATCCGGATCGAAGCCCTGCCCCGGCACATAGCGCCGGATGATCCGGTTGTCGTCCGCCGTTTCGCCGCACAGCACGCGCAACTCCGCGCCGACAACCGTGAGGCCCCAAGGCGTGCCCGGCGCGGCGGCTTCGATCGCCACCGTCCAAGAAGCTGGATTGATCGCATAGATGCGCCGCGTCTCCCTCGAACCCATCCAGAGGGCTGAGCGGTCCCAGGCCAACGACTGGGGTTTCGGGGCGGGCGAGGTCAGACGCTGGAGTTCGTGAATATCATTCATGGCCCGGGCAGCTAAGCGGGACCGCCAGCGGACCACAAGCCCGGGGGGCGGCCGCGGCAAATTTGGCCTTGGGGCCCGATTAGAGTTCATTAGTCGCCGAAAAGCTCCTTCGCTGTCAGGCCATGCGCCCGAATATTCTTACCGTCGATGATGCCAGGACCGTGCGGCAGCTCGCCCAAAAAGCGCTCCGCGCCTTCGATTGTGACACGAGCGAGGCCACCAACGGCTACAACGCCTTCTTCGCCATCGAACGGGCCCGGCCCGACCTCATCCTTCTTGATGTCAGCATGCCGATCATGGACGGGGTGGAAACGCTCACGCGGCTGAAATCCGCTCCCGAATTGGCCGCGATTCCCGTGATCATGCTCACCTCCCGCGCCGACCACGCCCTCCTGCCCCAGCTCACAACCCTGGGAGCGAGCGGCATGCTGCTGAAGCCGTTCAACGAGGCCATGCTCCTCGAGAAAATCCGCGCCGTCCTTCCGCTGAAGTCAGCCAAGCCGTAAGGCGCAAATCCGGATGGTGGCGCGGATTGGCCTCAGCCCGCCTTCAACGTTCTGGAGTCAACCCGCTCCGCCAACTCCATTTCGTTGCCGCAGGCTTCATCGCTGCGCCCCGCCACCGCGATCATTTGCAACTTTCCCGGCGGTTCACCGGTTATACGTGTATCACTTCCATGAAAACCATCGGGATCTTCCTCCTCTGGTGCCTGTTGCTCGCCGTGTGCTGGCCCCTCGCGTTGCTCGCTCTCGTGCTGGCTCCGGTCGTCTGGCTCCTGTCCCTTCCCTTCCGCCTGCTTGGCCTGTGCCTCGGAGCAACCTTCGCCCTGATCAAAGCCCTGCTCTTTCTCCCGGCCCGACTGCTCGGCGGACGGGTCTGATACGGGATCAGGCCGTTGATCCTAAAAACACTCAATTGAAACACAGAGGACGCGAAGGACGCAGAGAGGAAACCTGATTGGTGGACACAAGAACGAGATCACCTGCGAGGTGAGTGCGCCTCGCGTTACGCGGTGCGCCAACATTCTGCTTTTGTATCTTTTGCGCCTTTTGTGGCCAATGCATCAGAGGAATTGAGGTTGATGCCGGGGTAGAACGCGGACTCCGGACGCGTTTTCCCCTGCGTGCATGGAGCAACCCGTCCAGAGGCCGGGTTCCACCGTTTTCAGCAGGCGATCAAATCCAGCGGGGGTCCCCGGCTTGATCCCGCAGAGTCAAAGGAAAGACCCAGGAGCCTTCACCTCGCGCAAGGCACGAACGTCACGCCCGGAATTGGACCCAGGCCGACCCGACGCCCACGATGAGGCCAAAGAGGTGCCCTTCCCACGAGGTGCCGTTGCGCGCGGGCGCGACCCCCGCAAGCATCCCACCATAGAAAACAAGCACGCCGACCGCCACGAGGAGATCGGGCGTGGCGCGCGTGAACCACGCCAATGCGACCAACCAGCCGAAGAACCCGAAGATCACCCCGCTCATGCCGACATGCGCGGCTTTGCGGCCCAGCAGCCAGACCAGCACGCCCTGACCGAGCGCGATGGCCAGCGCCACCTTGAGAAACTGAGCTTCACCCCGCCGGAGCACGAGCGCGCCCAGCACGAGGAACGGCGGCAAATTGGCGGCGAGGTGCGCGAAGTTGGCATGGATGAAAGGCGCGGTGAGGAGCCCGACCAACCCCGGCCCCGTCCGCGGCACGACGGCGAGTTGCTGGGCCTCCTTGGCGGAGGCCAGACCGATCACTGTGCCCACGATCATCGCGCCTCCCGGCCACGAGAGGTAGACCCACGGGGCCTCGGTGAAGAGCCGAACAATGAAACCAATGACGCCATCCATGCGACGGAGGAACGGATGGCCGAGGTGACCGGAAAATGAAAGCCCGAAGATCGCGTCCCCTCCTCCACCCTCCATTTCTCCCCGATTCCTCCGGAAATCGATTTGTCATCTATTATATGACAAACCGGCTTGAAAACTCTCCCGATCCACCGGGCAAGAAAGCCTGAAGAACGGGTTTCAGCGCGCGCCGCGTCTCCGCCCTTCGCCCCTTCCGCCTCTTACCCGAACAATTTCCGCCAGGCCGGCTCGGTCAACGCCATGCGGACGACGTCCTGTCGCTCGCCGTCGATGGCGACATCATCGAAAAACACGCCTTCCAGACTGAAACCCAGGTTGCCGTTCAGGTTCAGGTTGCGGATGTTGATGTCGAGGGTGTGCAGGTAGACCTTGTAGAATTTCCGCACCACGAACACGTGGTAGAGGAAAAGAAAGGTCGCGCGCTTGCCGATCCCCTTGCCGCGCCTGTTCGGGTCGCCGACAAGTTTCTTCATCTCCAGCTTGGTCGAGCTGGGATCGATGCTCTCTGCACCAATGATGCCGACGAAATTCTCCAGATGCCAGATCGCGAAATACTCCTGGCCCGGCGATTGAAAATGCTCCGTAAGTTTCGCCACGCTCTCCGGAAACCGCGGGAAGAAACTGGAACTGATCCGCGGATTCTCCAGCCAGCCGGCCCCCTGGGTGACGTGGCCCGGTTCCAGCGGCGACAACGTGACCTCATGGAGGCCTAGTTTGCGGGCTTCGGCCCACTGGTCCCGGACATCCTTGACCGTGAACAGCTGGTTGTATTTCTCCACCTGCTTGCTGGTCGGCGGGCTCTTCAGCACCACATTGTCGAGCAGGTGCGCGGCGACCGTCACGACCTCCGGCTCCTTGACCCCGTATTTGATCAGCTCCTTGTGAAATCCCCGGGCCACCAAGCGGAGCATCTGCTCATGCGGATTCGCCGGGGCCGGTTTGACATTCGCCGGCATACTCACCTTCAGATACGCGAAGGCTGAATTGCGTCAACCCTGTGGTCGCGTTGGTTTCATCGCTTCGAAAAGAAGATCCGTCCGCCGGGACGGATTCACCACTCGGGGCGGGCGCGCACGCTAAATTCCGCAGTCGGAATGGCCACGAAGAACACCAAGAACACAAAAACGGAAAGTTGGACCACAAACGAAAGCCATGAAGCATTCACCCGGCAGGTGATATTTTCAAAAAGGGGACCAACCTGGTTTCCCCTCTGCGTTCTTCGCGTCCTCCGCGTTGGAACTGCGTTTTCCAGGTTCAACGAATTCGCGGTCACTCCCCAATTGAGCTTTGCCTCGAGCGGCGACGATGGGACCAGAATGGCAAGTCGAGCCGTCCCCGACGAGCCGATCGGCCGAACGGCTCATCCGAAGGACTCGCCTTTCCTGCAACTCCGCACCTTCCAGGGGCGAGCCGGAAAGAAATCCCGGCCTAGTTGGCCTGGTGGGCCGCCACCGCCCGCTCCAGCCGGATTTTTTCCGCCGGTTCAATCTGGTCCACCAAGCCCAGCTGAGCGCAGACCCGCAAGCGCGACTCAGCGTCGAGTCCGGCGTAGGTCACGTTGGCATCGACGATCTTCCGGTCCAAAATCCCCTCGAGCAGTGACTGCGGATAGACGGGTTTGACGGCGGCGGTGGATTTTGTGCCGTATTGGCTGAGGTTGGAAGCGAAGATGCCAGCCGCACTCACGGGCAGGAAATCCTCATAGCGCAGCCCGTCGACGACGAGGTAGCCGAGGCGAACCAGGTCCGACAAATCAGCGGTGGGAATTTCGCCGGCTTGGCCCGCCGCGAGCCCCTTGCCGGTGACGGTGTAACACCCATAAACCAGGTTCTGCTCCAGCAGGGCGGAAAGCTTTTTCGGGAAGACGGCAAACGGCGCCGCGTAGATTTGCTCGAATGCCGCGAAATCTTTTTTGCTCAATCCTGGATGCTGTTCCTTCGCGGCCTCTGCCGCCACCAGGCAGCGGTCGTACAGCTCGCGGCCGGCGGGAGTGGTGGCGTAAAAACGCTGCTCGATCTCGCCGAAGCGCGCCGTGTGCGCCGCATCCCGCACCGAACCGTCGGGCTGGACGAACTGCACCGGTTCAGGCAGCGCCTTGTACGCATCCTGCCGCAGCAGCGCCGGCGTGTTCTCGGGCGGGCCCTCG
>CAZAOI010000027.1:0-18315 GCA_964486705.1 uncultured Oleiharenicola sp.
TTTCGCCATCCCGGGGGTCCAGCACGCCTGGCCGAAGAGCGCGGCCTGCTGGTCGCCGGCGATGCCGCTGATCGGCACGCCGCGTAACGCGGGCACGGCGGACACCTCGCCGTAAACTTCGCTACTGCCGCGGACCACGGGCAGGACTTCGCGGGGGATGCGCAGGATTTTCAGCAGCGCGTCGTCCCAGTCGCCGGTGCGGAGGTTGAGCAGGAGGGTGCGCGAGGCGTTGGAAACATCGGTGGCATGCACGCGGCCGCCTGTGAGCTGCCACAACAACCAGGTGTCCACGGTGCCGAAGGCGAGTTCGCCTCTTTCGGCCCGGCGGCGGGCGCCGGGGATGTGATCAAGCAGCCAGCGAAGTTTGGTGCCGGAGAAATACGGATCGAGCAACAGCCCGGTCTTTCGCCGGAAGAGAGGCTCGAGTCCGGCGCGCTTGAGCTGGGCGCAGAGGTCGGCGGTGCGCCGGTCCTGCCAGACGATGGCGCGGTGCAGCGGGTGGCCGGTGCGCCGGTCCCAGAGGAGGGTCGTTTCGCGCTGGTTGGTCAGGCCGATGGCCGCGATGGCTTTGCCGGCAAGTTGGGCTTTCCCCAAGGCGGCGAGCGCGGTCCGGCGGGTGGTGGCCCAGAGGTCCCGCGGGTCGTGCTCGACCCAGCCGGGGTGGGGGTAATGCTGCGCGAATTCCTGCTGCGCCGCGGCCCGGGCGCGCCCGCGCCGGTCGAAGACAATGGCGCGGGACGACGTGGTGCCTTGATCAAGCGCGAGGATGAAGGGCATGGGGATCCCTCCAAGTAGCGGCTCGGGCAGCCGTCGCCAATCCGCAAATGTTTCGGCCCCCAGACCGCGCTTGCAAAACTGGTAAGCTAGCTTACCAATCCTCCCGCCATGTCTGCCCCCCGCCCCAACGCCGAACGTGGTCTCGGCTTCCTGCTCGCCGACATCAGCCGGATGGCCCGCAAGGAGTTTGACCGCCGCGTGCGCGATCTCGGTCTGACCCGGGCGCAATGGCTGTTCCTTTATTACCTGGCGCGGCAGCCGGGCTGCACCCAGAGCGAGATGGCCGAATTGCTGCAGATGGAAAAAATCACAATCAGCCGGCAGGCCCAACGGCTGGAGTTGGCTGGCTGGATTCAGCGCGACGCTCACGCGGCGGATGCGCGGGCCTATCACTTGGAACTGACGCCCCGCGCTGAACGGATCATCGCCCGGCTGGATGAGCGGGCCGACCGGTTGCGCAACGATTTTCTGGAAGGCATCTCCCCGGCCCGCCGCACGTCGCTCCTCGCGGACCTCACCCTGATCAAAGCCAACCTGGTGCGCCTCGACGCCCGGCCACGCTGAATTTCCCCTATGAATCCACGTTTCTTTGCCCGTCTCCCGATTGTTCTCGTTTTGGCGGCGTTCGCTTTTGCCGCCGGGTGCGGCCGCGCCTCGTCTGCGAAAGTCGCCTCCGCCCCGGTTGTCCCGGTGCAAGTGGCCGTGGCGGAGCAGAAGGACATGCCGCGCCGCGTCGAGTCGATTGGGACGGTGCAGGCGCTGCGGACGGTCAGCGTGAAGTCGCAGGTCGACGGCATCATCGCCCAGGTGCATTTCAAGGAAGGGGACGAGCTGCAAGCGGGCGATCTCCTCGTCACGCTCGATCGCCGGCCGTTTGCGAACGCCCGGCTGCAGGCGCAGGCGGCCCTGGCCAACGCCCGGGCGCAGGCCACCCAGGCCGACGCGGACGCCGAGCGTTATTCCCACCTCGACCAGCAGTCGGCGATCTCGAAGGAGGCGTACGCACAATATTTGACCAAGGCGCAAATGACCCACGCTGAGGTGCAGGCGAAGGAGGCCGCGCTGGCCAACGCCGAGCTGCAGTTTGGCTACACCGAGATTCGCGCGCCCATCGCCGGGCGCACCGGCCAGCGGCTCCTGCACGAGGGCGCGCTCGTAAAGGCCAACGACAACAGCTTCACGCTCGTGACCCTCAATCAAATCGCGCCCATCGCAGTGGCTTATGCGGTGCCCGAGCGGGTGCTGGAGGAAATCCGCGAGGCCGTCGCCGCCGGCCGCGTCACGGTGGCGGTCACGGACCGCACCACCGGTGTGACCCGCGAGAACGGGCGGCTCGAGTTCATCGATAACACGATCGATCCGTCGACCGGCATGATCACGCTAAAGGCGGTTTTTCCCAATGAGGACAAGGCCCTTTGGCCGGGTCGATTCGTTTATGTTGCGACCCAGACCGGTCTCGATGCCGGGGCGATCGTCGTGCCCTCCACGGCGGTGCAGAACAGCCAGAGCGGTTCCACGCTTTATGTCCTCAAGCCCGACCGGACGGTTGAATTCCGGACCGTGAAAGTGGCCCGCATCGCCGGCGAATTCACCCTGTTGGCCGAGGGCGTCAAGGCAGGGGAGACGGTCGTCACCGACGGGCAGCTCCGCCTGCTGCCGGGGATGAAGGCCGAGCCGCGCGCTGTGACCGGTGCGCCGCTGGGCGGGGACGGCGAGCTGGCGGCCCGACCGGGAAAATCCTGAGGTCCGCGCATGAATCTTCCGGAAATTTGCATTCGCCGACCGGTGATGACGACGCTGCTGACCGCGGCGCTCTGTATCTTCGGCGCCATGGCGTACCGGCTGCTGCCGGTGAGCGACCTGCCGAACGTCGATTTCCCGACGATTCTCGTCAGCGCGTCGCTGCCGGGGGCCACGCCGGAGACCATGGCCAGCGCGGTCGCCACCGTGCTGGAGCAGCAGTTTTCCACCATCGCCGGCGTCGATTCGATGACGTCCACGAGTGGCACGGGCAACACGCAGATCACCCTTCAGTTTGCGTTGGAGCGCAACATCGACGCCGCGGCGCAGGACGTGCAGGCCGCCATCGCCGCGGTGCAACGCCGGCTCCCGACCGACATGCCGTCGCCGCCTTCGCTGCGCAAAACCAATCCTGCGGACCAGCCAATCATGTATCTGGCCGTCAGTTCGCCGACGCTGCCGCTGTCGGTGGTCGACGAATATGCCGAGACCATGATGGCGCAGCGCCTTTCCACCATCGCGGGCGTTTCCCAGGTTCAGGTCTATGGGGCGCAGAAATACGCCTTGCGCGTCCGGCTCGATCCGCGGTTGCTCGCCAGTCGCGGCATTACGCTCGACGAGGTGCGGTCCGCGCTCAGCGCCCACAATGTCAACCAGCCCACGGGCCTGCTCGACGGCTACCGCCAGTCGGTGCAGATTCTGGCCAGCGGCCAGCTGGCCAACACGACGGAATTCAACAATCTCGTGGTCGCCTACCGCAACGGCGCCCCGGTGCGCCTCGGCGAACTCGCCCAGGTCATCGACAGCGTGCAGGACGTGCGCGTCGCCACCTGGTTCGCGGAGCGGGAAAACGGCCGGCTCGATCTCCGCCGCGCCCTCGTCCTCGCCGTGCAGAAGCAGCCGGGCGTCAACACCGTCGAGGTCGCCAACCGCGTGAAGGCGATGATGCCGCTCATCGAACGGCAGCTCCCCGAGTCCGTGAAGTTCAGCGTCCTGCGCGACACCTCCGACGTGGTGCGCGACTCGGTGGATGATGTGCAGACCACGCTGATGCTCTCCGTCGCGCTCGTGGTGATGGTGATTTTCGTGTTTCTGCGCTCGGTGTGGGCGACGATCATTCCCAGTGTCGCGATTCCCATGGCCCTGCTCGGCACCTTCCTGGTGATGTATTTTTGCGGCTACTCGCTCGACAATCTCTCGCTGCTCGCCCTCACGCTGTCCGTTGGTTTCGTGGTGGATGACGCCATCGTCATGCTGGAGAATATCGTCCGCCACATCGAGGCGGGGATGCCGGTGCGGGAAGCGGCCTTCCGGGGTTCGCGGGAAATCGGGTTCACCATCCTGTCGATGACCCTGTCGCTGGTCGCGGTCTTTATCCCGCTGATGTTCATGGGCGGAATCCTCGGCCGGCTGCTGCACGAATTCGCCGTGACGATCACGGCGGCGATCCTGGTCTCGGGCGTGGTCTCCCTCACGCTCACGCCGATGTTGTGCAGCCGGTTTCTCAAGCCGCATGGCGGCCGCGCGCCGACGGGCGGCACGCCCCATGGCCAAATCTATCAATGGAGCGAGCGGGTGTTTACCGGCATGCACCGGTTTTATGAGCGGACCCTGCTAGCCAGCCTGCGCCACCGGTCGGTGGTGATCAGCATCGCCGGCCTGATGGCCGTGCTCACCGTCGGCTTGGTGAAAGTCCTTCCCCAGGGTTTCATTCCGACCGATGATACCGGGCTCGTGCTCGTGTTCACCGAGGGGGCGCAGGATATTTCCTTTGAGGAGATGGTGCGGCACCAGCAAGCCGCCGCGGCGATTGTGGCCGAGCAGCCCTATGTGGCGGCGATGATGTCGTCCATGGGCTCCAGCGGTTCGGTTAACTCTACCTCCAACCAAGGCCGGGTGTTCATGCGGCTGAAGCCGCGCAACGAACGGCCGCCGATCGAGGTCATCATGGCCGACCTGCGCCGGAAGCTGGCCGTGATCCCGGGTTTCCGCGCCTATCCGCAGATCCCGCCGGCCATCCGGATCGGCGGCCAGCTGACGAAGGCGCTCTACCAGTTTTCCCTCACCGGCAGCGACCTCGCGGAACTCTATGCGGTGGCTGGGAAAATGGAGAAGAGTTTCCGGACGTTGCCGCAGTTGGTGGACGTGAACTCCGATCTGCAGATCACGAGCCCGCAGTTGCGGGTCGAGATTGACCGCGACCGCGCGGCCACGCTCGGGATCACGCCGCAGCAAATCGAGGAGGAGCTCTACAGCGCGTTCGGCTCGCGGCAGGTTTCCACGATCTACACGCCGACCAATCAATATTACGTCATCATGGAGGTCGGTCTCGAATTCCAGCGCGACGCCTCGAATCTGTCGCTCATTTACCTGCGCAGCAAAAGCGGGAAGCTGGTGTCGCTGGACACCGTGGCCTCACTGCGCCGCAGCGTCGGCCCGCTGACGGTCACCCACCTGGGGCAGCTGCCGGCCGTCACGATTTCCTTCAACCTCAAGGCCGGGGCTTCGTTGGGCGACGCGACCGCCGCCATCGAGGAGTTGGCGCGCCGGGAGCTGCCGTCGACTGTCAGCTATAACTTTGTCGGCTCGGCGCAGGCGTTTGCCAATTCGCTCGCGGGCATGGGACTGCTGATCTTGGCGGCGATCATCGTCATCTACATCGTGCTCGGCGTGCTCTACGAGGACTTCATCCACCCGCTGACGATCCTCTCCGGCCTGCCTGCGGCCAGCTTCGGCGCGCTGGTCACCCTCTGGGCGTTTCGCCAGGAACTGAACATCATGGGCTACGTTGGCGTCATCCTGCTGATCGGCATCGTGAAGAAAAACGCCATCATGATGATCGACTTCGCGCTGGCGAAGGAGCGGGAGCAGGGCGCGGCTTTTGACGCGGAGCGGGCGATCGTCGAGGCCTGTCTGGTCCGCTTCCGGCCGATCATGATGACGACTTTTGCGGCGTTGGCGGGCGCGCTCCCGATCGCGCTCGGTCTGGGTGCGGGCGCCGACTCGCGCCGCCCCCTCGGTCTCGCCGTGGTCGGCGGTCTGGTGGTGTCGCAGATGCTCACGCTTTACATCACCCCCGTCATCTACGTTTACATGGACCGCATGACGCACGGGCGGACCCGCCGGCGCAGCCCTGCGGTCCTGCTGGCCCAACCCGCCCCACGGGCGGATTGAGGGCCGGGACTTGAATCGGGGTGATTCGTGGTTACGTTGGAGGGAGCCAGGCGTCCTTTCCGTCCACGTTAACCCCTCCGATGATCATGAAACCAACCCCGCTGCCCGCGTTGTTCGCATTCCTTGTCGCTTTGGCCGCCCCGGGAGCGGCGCTGGCCGCCGCCGCGCCCAGTCCGGCGGTTGAGCGCGTTACCGTGACCTTCACTCATCCCGAAAAGTTCGCGGACCTGAAGGAGTCTTCCTCTGACTACGACAACGACCGGGGCCGCGAGCAGTATCTGCCCCCACTGCAGGAGTATCTCGTCAAGGAAGCGAGCCGTCGGCTGCCGGCGGACCAGAAACTCGCGGTCGAGTTCACCGAAATCGATTTGGCCGGAGACTTCGAGCCGTGGCACGGCCCGCAGTTCAATGACGTGCGCATCGTGAAGGATCTTTATGTGCCCCGGCTGACTTTCCGTTTCACGCTGACCGACGCCAGCGGCAAAGTGCTGAAGGAAGGCGAACGCAAACTTGTCGACCTCGGGTTTCAACTGCGCCTCGGCAGTGGCTTCCGCAGCGACTCCCTCCGCTACGAGAAGGAGATGCTGAGCGACTGGTTGCGCAGCGAGTTCAAGCCCCGCTAAGCCGTACCCATGCAATTGGGTGGGCGTCGGTGTGGGGAAGGAGGGTGGCGCGAAAACTCCACCCAGCGGGCGGGGCTGGCAAGTGCAACCTTGCCTCCTCAGGGTTTCGCCGGCGCCCCGGGTACGTCCGGGCGCTCGGCGGCGCGGTTTTTCGCCCGCCGGTCGATCACGTACCAGAGCACGAAAACCATCATGCCGACCAAGAGGGCGAGGAGTATGATGATTTCCTTGTTGCGGCGCATGGGGACACGGTAGGCCGCCCTCAGCCGAGCGCCAGTGCAATGACGCCCGCGACCATGCCGAGCGTCGCGATCAGGCGGCGCCGGCTGTCGCCCTCCTTCAGCAGGCGCGCGCCGAGATAGGCGCCGATGAGAATGCTGATCTCACGCACCGGGGCGAGGTAGCTCAACGGGGAGAACGTCATGGCCCAGAGCACCAGAATGTAGGCGGCGGGTCCGAGCACGGCGACGGTGAAGCATTCGCGCCGATAGTCCTGCCAGACGGACCGGCACTCGGCCCAGCGCCGCGCAGCGAAGGGTGCAAACAGGAGCGAGCGGGTGATGTTGCCGCCCCAGTCGAGCAGCAGCGGCGGCACGGCGGCATAGACGACAGCGCGCTGGTCCGCCACCGTGTAGGCGGCGATGAAGACCCCGCAGGTGGCGCCGTTGAGGATCGCCGGCCCGTGCGGATGCCCCTGCCAGAGGGCCGCTCCCCCGGTGAGGAAAAAGATGCTGACGATGATCACGGCAATGCCGCCGAGGGCGAGCGGAGTCGGGCGCTCGCCGAGAACGACGATGGCGGTCAACGCCGAGAGGAGTGGTCCGGTGCCGCGCGCCAGCGGATACACCAGCGAGAAGTCGCCCGAGCGATAGGCGCGCTGCAAGTAGATCGAGTAGCCGGCATGCAGCACCCCGCTGAGTGCCATGAAGAGCAGGCCGAGCTGGGTGAACGCGCCCGGGTGCCACCAGAGGTAGACGGCCACGACGGGCGTCCAGAGCGCGAGCTGCAGCATGCCGGTGACCCAGATGAAGGGCACGCCGCTGAGCACCCGCTTGGCGGCCAGGTTCCACGTCGCGTGCATGACCGCGGCGAGGAGGACGAGAAGGAGGGCCAGGAGGCTCATCGTTCGGGCAACAGGAAGGCAACGGGCTCGCGAAGAACAATTAGAAAACACGTTGCTCGCGGTCGGCTTCGCCTCCTTCGTGGGCAGGTGGTGAAATTTTCTGATCTCCAACGCGAACTGCGCCCGACCCTGACGCTGGCCTTTCCGATTATCGTCGGGCAGGTGAGCCAGACGATGATGGGCGTGACGGACAGCGCGATGATCGGCCAGATTGGCAAGGTGCCGTTGGCGGCGTCCGCCTTTGCGAATAGCATCTTCAACTTGGTGTTCATTGTCGGGCTGGGGCTAATGCTCGCGGTGTCGGTGCTGACGGCGCGGGCCCATGGGGCGAAGCAGTCCCGCGAGTGCGCCGAGTATCTGCGCCACGGCCTGGCGATGGCGCTCGGGATCGGTCTGGCGGCCGTCGTCTTGTTGGCCGGGCTGACAACCCAGCTGCACCGGTTCGGCCAGCCGCCCGAGGTGCTGGCGGTGGTGAATCCGTTTTTCATGATTATCGGCGTGTCGCTGCTGCCGGTGTTTCTTTTCCAAGTCCTCAAGCAGTTCAGCGAGGCAGTGGGTCATCCGTGGGCGCCGATGGGCATTTTGCTCGCCTGTGTGGGGCTGAACGCGCTCTTGAACTGGCTGTTGATTTACGGCCACTGGGGCTTTCCGGCATTGGGGCTTGCCGGCTCGGGCCTCGCGACCCTCATTGCGCGCATCGTTTCGGTGGTGGTGCTGGGGTGGTGGCTCAGTCGCCGGCCCGAGGTGCGAGCGGAGTGGCCGTCCTCGGCCCGGGCGGTGGTGGGCCGGGCGGTCGGCACCTTCAATCCGGCTTGGTTTTCTCCTTTTTCCAAGGCGCGCTTCCGGGCCATGTTCGGCGTGGGCGTGCCGGCGGCCGGCCAATGGCTGTTCGAGGGCGGTGCCTTTTCCGCGGCCGCGATCATGATGGGCTGGCTCGGCACCGTGCCGCTGGCGGCGCACCAGATCGCGCTGACGTGCGCGAGCACGGCGTTCATGTTTCCGCTGGGTCTGTCGATCGCGACCAGCATCCGCATCGGTCGCGCCCTCGGCGAAGGCCGGCGCGAGGCGATGCGCGCCATCGGCTTCGGCTCGCTGGCGACCGGCTTTGTGATGATGGCGGGGTTTGCCCTGCTCTTTGCGCTCGGCGGCAAATACATCGCGGCGGGCTTCACGCCTGATCGTGAGGTGGCGGAACTGTCGGTCCGGTTGCTGCTCGTCGCCGCAATCTTTCAAATCTTCGATGGCAGCCAGGTGATCGGGGCCGGCGCGCTGCGCGGGATGGCGGATGTGAAGGTGCCGACGGTGATCACGTTCATCGCTTACGTGATCCTGGCGTTGCCCGGCGGCTACCTGCTGGCGTTCAAACTCGACGGGGGTTCCATCGGCGTGTGGGCCGGTTTGGCCGCGGGCTTGGGTTTCGCCGCGGTGCTGCTCGGCTGGCGGTTCCACCGGCTGACTTCCGGATACTTGTCATCTAATAGATGACAAGTATCCGCCCCGCCAACTGGAGGGAGACCGATTTCGAGGGCGGCTTTGAAGCCGTCAGCGTTGGGTCACGAGCCGACGCAGCAGACATGTCAAACCGAGGGCGACGAACAACCAAGGGCTGAAGGCCCCGCCTCCGCCGCCCCCGCTCGCAGCGGCCGCCGGCGGTAGGCTGACCACCGGATTGCTGGGAGGCGTCGCCGGGGCCCCCGTGCTCTCGACTACGCTCAGCCCGGTGGAAAGCGCCAGCGTGAGCACCAGCCCCGCGGGGTTGATCTTGCGAATGGCGGCGTTGCCGGTGTCCGTCACATAGAGATTGCCCGCGGCATCCAGCACGAGGCCCTGCGGCTGGTTAAACCACGCGGCCCCACCCGGGCCGTCCATCAGGCCGGCGATGCCCGGCAGGCCCGCGATGGTGGTGACCGCTCCGGCCGGCGTGATTTTGCGAATGGTGGAGTTGCCGGTGTCCGCCACATAGACGACCCCAGAAGCCGCGACGGCCACGCCGCCGGGATTATTAAACAGGGCGCCACTGCCCGGGCCGTCTTGAGCCCCGCTTACGCCCGGCAACCCGGCCAGGGTGGTGACCGTCCCGGCGGGCGTGATCGTGCGGATCGTATTGTTGGTCGAATCCGCGACGTACACGTTGCCCGCGCCGTCCACGGCGATCCCGGTCGGATGGTTGAACCGGGCGGCGTCGCCCGTGCCGTCCGCAGATCCCGATGCGCCGGCGCGGCCGGCCAGCGTCGTGACCTCGCCGCCAGGCGAAATCTTCCGAATCGTGTTGTTCAGCGCGTCAGCGACGTAAAGGTTGTCGTGGCCATCCAAGGCGAGGCCGAGCGGCGAGGAAAAAGTAGCGGCCGCACCGGCTCCGTCCGCATTGCCCCGATTGGTGGTCGAGCCGGCGAGCGTGCTCACGACCCCGGTTGAAGTGATCTGGCGGATCGTGCCATTGGCATTGTCGGCCACGCTGAGCAGGCCTTTCGCCGCCGCCGCCACGCCGGTCGGGTCGTTGAATCGGGCGCTCGCGCCCGCGCCGTTGGCGGTGCCGACCTGACCGGAAAAGCCCGCGAGCAGATTCACCCCGCCGCCGGGGGAGATTTGCTGGATCGTGTCGTTGGCGGTGTCACTGACGTACAAGTTGCCGGCGCTGTCGGCCGAAATTCCGACCGGGAAAGGAAAGAAGGCCGGCGCGACGGTGAGCAAAACCGCGTTGCTGATGCCGCCGGACGCCACAAACCGGTAGCGGTTGTTGTTCAGGGCCGGTGCGACCCCGGTGATTTCGAGGGTTGGCGTCGTTACGCCGCGGTACGCGCCGGCGGCGGGCACGTCGCTCCACGTGGAGCCGTTATCAGTGGAGACCTGCCACTGGCCGGTGGGGGCGCCAGCGGCGGCGAATGACACTGCGTGCCCGTTGGTCGCGATCTGACTCGAAGTTTGGATGGTGAGCACCGGGGTGGGTCCGGCTGCCTGTACGGTCAAGGTTGCGGTATTCGACGTCGTGCTCCCGGCGGTGTTGCTCACCACGGCCGAGTAGTTGCCGGCGTCGGCGATTTGTACGTTGCTGATCTTATACGTCACCGCGGTCGCACCGCTGAGGTTAACTCCATCCTTTCGCCATTGATAGGAAAAGGGCTGCGAGCCGCTGGCCGTCACCGACAAGGTCACTGAACTGCCGCTGGCGATCTCGACGGCCCCGATGTTCGCGCACACCAAAAAGAATCCTCCGATAATCATCCCCACTAAGCTGAGTTTTTTTATCAACGGGGTGTCGGACATTCTCAAAAATTTTATCTTGGAACACGAACCTGCTTTCTTGTTCCCAGCCGCGCCAATCAAATCTGGCGAAAGGGAAAAAATTCCCGCGCTAGTTTTAAGCGATTTGCGACAGACGACTGATCACTGCTGAAATGAGGTGAAGTGGCGCTCCGGCGCGATTCAATTGCATTGCATTACAGCAACCGCGGGAGTTGCCGGCAGGCGCGACGCTTTCGTCACGCCAGTGCTTCCGCCAAGGTCGCGATGAGGTCGTCGACGGGCTCGGTGCCGACGGCGAGGCGCAGCAGACTGGGATCAATGCCGTGGGCCGCGAGTTCGGCGCGGCCGGCCTCCGAGGTCACCAGGTCGTAATGGGCGAGGTAGATGAACGGCGAAAGCAGGGTCGTCTGTAGACCAAAACTCGGGCCCTTGGGCAGAGGCACGCGATCGTAGAATCTTTCAATCGGCTCCCGCAGGGTGAAGGAAATCATGCAGCCGACGGACTCGGGCGATCGCGCGACCTTGCGATAATTGGCGCGGGTGGCGGGCTGGAGGGCCCACCACACCTGTTTCACCTTCGGGTGCGACTCAAGAAACGCGGCGACCCGCAGGGTGCTGGCGTTGATGTGGGCGACGACCTGTTCGACCGTTCCGATCTGGGCTGCGAGCCGGGCCAGGTCGCGGGCGTGCACCGGCTCGAGATTGTCCGCCACGAGCAGGCGCAGCGCGGCGGCGTCGGGGCCGGCGGGATTCACGACCACGGCGCCGGCGATGACGTCGCCCTCGTGCGCGGTGTACTTGGTCAGGCTTTGCGCGACAATGTCCGCGTAGGGCAGCAGGTCGACGTTGAAGGGTGAGCTGATTGCGGGATCGAGGATCAGCCTCACGCCCTGGCGCCGGGCGAGGGCGGCGACCGCGGCGACATCCGGGGTTTGCACGAGTGGATTAGTCGGTGCCTCGATGATCATGCCGGCGAGGCGGGTACCGTGCTCGGCCAACAGGCGTTCCAGCCCCGCAAGGTCGGTGACATCGCCGTGGCGCAAGAAATCCCGGGCGGGGTCGGCGGTGAATTTCCGCAGCAGGGCAGTGGTGTCGAGGTACAGCCAGCCCAGCTGCAGCCACGCCGTGCGGCCGCGCGGCGCCTGCAGCGCGTTGATGGCGCGGAAGGCGGCGTACAGGGCGTTCATGCCACTTGGCGCCAGAAGAATGTCCGGGTCGCGAACATCGGCGTAGGCGCGGTGCAGGACGCGTTTGATTTCGGCCGTGGCATCGCCGGGGAAAAGATTTTCCGGTTCCGCTGCCGGCCGGGAACCGAGCAGCACGAGATGATCCTCGGCCGCGCGGGTGGAAAGAAACCCGCCCAAGTGCTGGAGAAAAACTTTACCGCGCGCGTTGAGCTCCGGGGTGTCGACATGGGCGACGCCGTTGATGCCCTCGACCGAGAAGGGTTGGGCCTCGGCCGGGCCGGCGCGGCCGAGGTGGTCGGCGAGGGCTGCGGCCATCTTGGGTGAGGTGACGAGCCAGAGGGAACGGCCCGCGAGTTCGGGCCGGTGGCCGAGGTGTTCGCAGAGTTGCCGGGCGTGCGAGTGAACCACAAAGCGCGGATAGCCCGAGGTGATGTGGCGGGTGGTCTCGGGCCGGCCTTCCTCGTAGCCGACGACATCGCGCAGGGTGGGCAGGCTGCAGGCCACGGAATGCGGGCTGCCGGGAATGCGCTGACCGAGGGGGATGGGCGAGAAGACGGACATGCGGAAAGAGGAAAATTGGACTTCGCGGCGCGCGAGGCAACCCTGCGCTGTGTCATCGGCCCGGCGTGCGGGCCTGGCCTGCCATTGCGGCATCGGCGCAGGGGAAGAGCTCAGGGCGATTGGGATCAGTTCTCGGGCGCAAGCAGTCGGGCTTTCACCTCGGCTAGCGTCAGGCCGTCGAGGCGGACGACCTTGTGGCGGGACTTGTCGCCGCGGACGAGCGTAACGGCGCGGCGGTGCACCCCGAGTTTTCCCGCCAGGAACTCCAGCAGCGCGTCGTTGGCCCGGCCTTCCAACGCGGGCGCATGGACTTTGACCTTGAGCGCGTCGCCCAGCCAGCCCGTGACTTCGTTGCGCGGGGCGTTGGGAATCGTCTTCAATTCAAGCGTGCAGGAGGACATGGCCGACGAATGGCGGGCCTAAGCGCGGGAGAACCTATTTTTTTGGAGGCGGGGAAACGTCGTCTTCAATGACGTTAAATTCCCCGAAATCCACGCGGGCGCGCGCATCGTTAAACACCTGGAGGCCGCGGGCGGTCTCGCCAAAGTAGGGCGTTGCGACCCGCAACATGGTGTTCACGACGTCGGAGAACTTCTGGCCGGGCTGGCGGGGGGCGGCAACAAAGGCGGTCCATTGCCGCCGCGCGAGATCGCCTTTTTCCCGAAGCTCTTTGTAGCTGAAGGCGTCCACCACGATCAGGTAGTACTCGCGCGTGCTTTCATATTCAGTGGCGGCCGGGTTGGTGCCGGGAGGGGTGGGGGCCGGGGCGCTGCCCGGGGAGGAACTGCCGGAGCCGAAGCTGGGCGAGTTCTGGTTCGCGGCCGCAGCCCCGAGGGCATCGTCGTTGCCGCCGACGCGACTCTCCCAGCTCACCTCCGCACCGAGGACGCTGAGCCGGCTGAAACGCGGCGGGGGTGCCAGGCCGTCGCGCCAGGCGAGCTGGTCGATGCGCGCGGTGGGAATGCGCCAGGGGCGTTCGCCGAAGTTGACGCGGAGGATGAGGTCCACGTTGGCCGGGTCGTAGACGCGGCCCTGGGCGTCGGTGGCATTGAGGTAACCCTTTTTTGCGAGGGCGGCGGAGAGCCGACCGCAAATTTCTTCGTACGTGAGATCGGTGGGATAAACCTCGCCCGGAAGAAACACGAAGCGCTGGGGGGTGGCGATGGCGGTCAGCGGATGAGGGGAAGGGTTCACCTGGTTTTTTTCCCCGTCGAGGCGGTTCAATTCCCCCCAGGAAGCATGGGCGTAGTTGAGCGCGGAGACCGAGACCGGGGCGGGGGTTGGCTCGGTGGCCTGGGCCCAGCCGACGAGTGCCGCGAAGACTGTGGTAAGCAGGGCGGATTGGAATGGACGGCGCATCTTAAAGTCGGAGGAGCGGAGGAAAACAGATTGCGCCCGGCATGCAATCCCTCGAAGTAAGGGCCAAATGAAACTGATTTCCTGGAACGTGAACGGCGTGCGGGCCGCCCTCGGTAAGGGCCTGCTGGACTGGATGGCGGCCTCCAAGGCCGATGTCATTTGCCTGCAGGAAGTGAAGGCCCTGCCCGCCGATGTCTCGGGCGTGGTCTGGCCCAAGGGTTACACCGTGCACTGGAACGCCGCGGAAAAAAAAGGTTACAGCGGCACCGCGCTGTTCCTGCGCCGCCCGCCGATCGCGGTGACCACGGGCCTCGGCTCGCCGGCACACGACGCCGAGGGCCGGGCCGTCACGGCAGAGTTCGACGATTG
The DNA here is from genome assembly GCA_964486705.1 of uncultured Oleiharenicola sp. Taxonomy (GTDB): domain Bacteria; phylum Verrucomicrobiota; class Verrucomicrobiia; order Opitutales; family Opitutaceae; genus Lacunisphaera. The sequence goes on from CAZAOI010000027.1 coordinate 14,157, forward strand.
CTACGTGATCGGCGTCTACGTGCCCAACGCCCAGCCCGAACTGGCGCGGATCGGTTTTCGCCAGGAGTGGGACCGCGCGTTGCTGGCCTACGCGCGCAAGCTGGAAAAAAAGAAGCCGGTGATTTTCTGCGGCGACCTCAACGTGGCCCACGAGGAGATCGATTTGGCGCGGCCGAAGGAAAACCTGGGCAGTCCGGGTTTTTCCGACCAGGAGCGGGCGGGGTTCCGGGATTTTCTTTCCGCCGGCTACATCGACACCTTCCGGCACTTCGAGCCCGGGCCCGGACATTACAGCTGGTGGACCTATCGGGCCGGCGCCCGCGAGCGGAACATCGGCTGGCGCATTGACTACTTCATGGCGTCCGCGGCGCTCCAAACGCGTCTCAAGCGCGCTTGGATTTCCCCCGAAGTGATGGGCAGCGACCATTGCCCGGTCGGATTGGAGATCAAGTGATGCCACCCATGTCGAAAGTAAAAATCCCCGGGGCAAGCCCCGGGGCATTTGCTCAAACTAACGCCAACTCACATGCCCGCCGTTTCTTCTTTTATTTGTAGGAGCCTGCTTGCAGGCGATTCAGAGTGTGGTCCTTCGGCCGACGTTCCGAATCGCCTGCAAGCAGGCTCCTCCATTCCAACCAAGCCGAAGCGAGCTTCGGGGTATCGGACCCACTGCGAATGAACCCCAAGACCAAAATGCCCGCCAGTGTCCGTCTCGGTCGCTCCGGCGTGCACGGCTATGGTCTGTTTGCCCGCGATTTCATCCCGCAGGGCGAACGGATCATCGAGTATGTCGGTGAACGCATCACGAAGCCGGAGGCCGAGCGGCGCGAGGTGAAGCGGCTGGCCCGGCTCGCCGCCGGACAGGACGCCTGCGTGTATGTCTTCGATCTGAACAAGCGCTATGACATCGATGGCGACGTGTCCTGGAACCCGGCGCGGCGGATCAATCATTCCTGCGGCCCGAACTGCGAACCGCGCGGGATCGGCGCCCGGATTTGGATCATGGCGTTGCGGGACATCGCCCCGGATGAGGAGCTGACCTACGACTACGGTTTCGACTACGTGGAGTGGCGGGATCATCCGTGCCGGTGCGGGACGCCGGAGTGCGCGGGTTTTATCATCAACACCGGCCAACGCTGGCGGGTGCGCCGGATTCTGGCGGCGGAACGGGGCAAGTGAGGGAGATTCCCTGTCTCCGATGGTGGAACCCGGCCTCCGGACGGGTTGGCTTGTCGAAACGAGAGAAAACCAGTCCGGAGGCCCGGTTCCACCAAGGCCGACCGCCTCGTTCCGTTTGGTCTCCTCGCCGACCTTGTGGTTGAAGTAACGCGGAAAAAAGCTACGGGTTGTGGCCGCCTCTCTTTTCCCATGACCAAGTTCCTCACTGCCGTTTTCTTTGCCGCCGCGCTGGCGATCGCCGCCGCCGCTGCCGCTGCCTCCCTGTCTGAGCCGGAGCTCATTCGTGTTTCCTATCACAGCGCGAGAATGAACGCGGAGCGTGATTATTTCGTCTACCTGCCGCGCGGGTTTGCCCAGCAGGAGAAATGGCCCGTGCTGCTGTTCCTGCACGGCAACGGCGAGCGAGGTGACGGCAAGGGTGAGCTCGGCTACGTTCTGAAACACGGCCCCGTTTTCGAGGCCTGGGCCCAAAAAAGGACCTGCCCTTTGTGATCATTTCGCCGCAGATGCCGATGTTCGATCAGGGCGCGGTCGACTACATCAAAAATCGCACCCCGGCGGAGATTCCGCAGCGCTTGTCGATCGGCATCAATCCCTACCCGCCGCATTATACAGGCAAGGATCGGATGCAGGGCCAGTTATCCGAGGAGATTCCGGCGGAATCGTCGGACTTCGACCACGATCCCCGCGGCTGGAACACGATCGCGGACGAAGTCATGGGCATGGTCGATCATACGTTGTCCACCTCCAAGTGTGACCCGAAGCGAGTGTACCTGACCGGCCTGAGCTATGGCGATTCGGGAACCTGGTATCTGGCCTCAAAGCACCCGGATAAATTCGCGGCGATTGCCCCAGTCGTCGCCCCTGGGCCGACGTCCGTGGCCGCGGCTTTGGCCGCGGCAAAAATGCCTCTGTGGGTCTTTGCCGGTGGACGCGACGGGGCGTCCGTGAAATATTTTTATCCGCTGCTGAACAAATTGGAGGAGCTTGGGCATCCGGACGTTCGCTTCACGATCGAAGCCGACATGGGCCACAATACGTGGATCCGGGTGTACGCGGGCCGGGATTTGTATGATTGGTTCCTCTCGCACTCGAAATGAAGAGGTCCGCATGACCCCCGCCGTTGAATTGAAGAAACTGATCTTGCGCGAGCCGCGGCTGACGCTGGCGGTGGCGGAGAGCCTGACCTGCGGCCACGTGCAGGCGCTGATCGGCGCCGTGCCGGGGGCGTCGGAGTTTTTTCTCGGCGGCATCACCGCCTACACGCTGGAGCAAAAGGTGCGGCACCTCGGCGTAAACCGTGCGCACGCGCGCGCGGTGGATTGTTTTTCTCAGCGCGTCGCGGTGGAGATGGCGGAGGGAGCGTGCGAGTTGTTTGGGGCCGACTTGGCCGTGGCGACCACGGGCTACGCGCAGCCAAACGTGGCGGCCGGCGTCAAAGTGCCGCAGGCGTGGTGGGCGTTGTGCCACCGCGGACGCGGCGGGCGGACGCAGGTGATTTCCGAGTTGGTTGCGGTGCCCCGCGCCGGGCGCGTCGCGGTGCAGGCGCGCGTGGCCGCCGTCGTGCTTCGGCAGTTGGTCGCGCACCTGCGAGAGTTCCGGGCATAAAAAAACCGCCGGAAGCTCCGGCAGTTTTTCTCAAAGAGGGGAGAATCCGACGTGGTCAAGCCGCTAGACGCTACAGGCCCGGCCTCTGGCGTGCAGCGTGCCGCCGGTTCATGGCGGAGGTTGGGAATCGGAAGAAGTAGCGTCTAGCGCCTGACCCCGTTAGATTGGCCCGTTAGATTGCCCCTTTCTTCTCTTCAGCATCACCACAAGGGCAAAGCAACCTAACGCCGCCAGGAGATGCTTGAGCGAGTGGCCGCTGAAGAGGCGCTGCGTGAAGATGAAGATCTCCCGGTCATAGATCTCCGTAATCTTGGCCAGCACGTAGCAGCCGACGGTGAAGATGAGGAACCCTTGGTGCGAATAACCGCTGCGGAACAAAACCATCACCACGGGAATTGCAAGCAGGGGCATAAACTGAATCCAAAAATAGAATCGCAGGTCATCGAACCAGTGCCAGTAGAACACACTGGCAGTGCCCAGCAACAAGGCGGGCACGAGCAGAAACTTGCCCAGCCGGATGCTCACATACTCGCCCAGGATCGCCACGAACAGCCCCATGAAGCCAATCGTCAACGACACCCGGTCCCAGACCAGCGTGTCATCGCCCGGGTTCCAGTGGAAATAGCCGGAGCCAAGACTGACCGAAGCCAATCCCACGAAGAGGGCAATCCAGGCGGGGCGCACGCCCTCCCAGCGGTTCTTAAGACAGAACCTCAGCCCCGCGATGCCGACAAAGAGAAAGGCCAAGTTGGTTGTGACATCGAAGAAGTTGGGGATACCTAAGAATGCGCGCTGGTCGGCGAAACTATAATATTCTTGGGGTTGCCGGATCGGCGGCCGCGAGAACAGCAGCACCAAAGGGCCAACGACACTCACCACCACCAGAACTTGCCGCCAGCAACGTCTGAAAGATGAAAACCTGTTCGGTGTGTTCATGGTCTAGTTTGGCAGAGCCGCCTAACTTCAAAGATGAGCCACGGCCGGAGCTGGCGCGAGCGGTGCCTTTCTTGAGGGAACGAATTCGGAGAACCAGACCGCACAGCTCGTGACAGATCCGGCCGTTGGCTCTGGCGCCTTGTTGAACCAAGCCGCTGCGCGGCGCAGGAGAGCGGGCGTGGTGGGGTGGTCGGTAGTCACGACGGGAACAGTGGGCGGGAGTGACACCGCGGGCAAGGCTGGAGGCATGGCTATATCAAAATCCACCCGTCAAGTATCCACGCACGCGTCGACCCGCAAGGGTGGCGCGCGCGCTGTTCGCGTTCCCGACTGCGAGGCCCTCGTGCGCTTCGCCGAGACCCTGAAGCGGGCGAATCCAACGGGGTCAGGCCGGAATGGCGCTTAGATAAGCCCCGAGTGAGAGTGAGAAGCTCAT
>CAZAOI010000028.1:0-18108 GCA_964486705.1 uncultured Oleiharenicola sp.
CGGGAGACTGATCGGTTGGGGCTTAGGCGCGGCCCGCGCCCGTTTCTTTCGCCTATGATTGGACGGCAAACTCAAAAAAATGGCAGGCGACGGCAACATCGGTTAAAATCTATCGGCCGTTTCAGCTGCAACTTAAGCGTCTTAACACTCGGCGCGTTCCCGACCGGGAAAGCTCATTGGGCTGGGGCACTAGGGAACGAGTTTCGCGAGCTGCTTGCGAATCTCCACCGGGACGGCTTTTGGCAGGTTGGGCACGGCTAGGCAGAAAAGCCAGCGGATCTCCTCCAGTTGCGCGGCGGTGAGCTGGGCGAAAGCCGCCAGCTCCGATTTCTTCCCCGTCGCCAGGCCATAGGGTTCGACCTTGGCCATGCCTTCGCTCCAGCGCACGCCGTAGGCATTCATGCGGAAGTCAAAATCGTTTACCGTGTTGCTTGGGATCTGCCGGTTCACCGTCAGCAACGCGTCGGTCGGGCCCTTGAACTGTTCCTTGCGCAGCCCCGTCGTGTCCTGCTTCACCTTTTTGGTTTCGACCGGAGTGAGGGCGGCGCCGATTGACACCGGCTCGAGCAACTGAAGATAGGCCTTCTGGGTCTCAAAATTGGAAAAGTTGAAAGAAAAACCGCACAGCACGTATTGCGGGTAAGGGCGGAAGTAGGCGATCGTCCCCGGGATCTTGAGGGTGTATTTATCGCGGCTGAAGGTGAGGAGGCATCGCCCGCCCCGGGCGCCGATCGCGGCTGAGTGCACCTGGATGCTGGCACCGCTGGCCGACAGGTTGACGAGCCGCCCGGCCCAATCCACGCCCCCGTCACCGTTCTTGGTGCTCCGGCCCTCACTGTCGTTGCCGAGGACGGTCAGAACCGCTTTGAACGGGAACGGATGGCCCACTTCGAAGCGCTGGGCCTTCCGTTTCTCGCCCCGCGAGATGCTGGCCCGGGTGAAATTCAGAATGCGTTTGAAGAGGAACACAGGATAGGCGATAGGGACTATTTCCTTGGGCTCAAGCCTGCACATATCCGCGCCCGCCCATTTATGGAAAATTCTCATGAACGCAGGGAGCCGGGGCCAAGGCGGAATTTGTTTTTGCCGATTGCCAAGCCGTGGTTCCCCCGCCTGCTTGTCGGGTAGCTTTGGTCCATCCATGAATCCAACCTCCGCCATCAATATCGAGTACGTGGCCAATCTTGCCCGGATCGCGCTGACCGCGGCGGAAAAAGAGAAATTTTCCCGGCAACTGGGCGACATTCTCCATTACGTGGAGAAATTAGAGCAGGTGGATGTGACGGGCGTCGAGCCGATGGCGCACGCCTCGCCGGTATTCAACGTGTGGGCCGCCGATATCGCCCGGCCTGGGCTCCCCGTCGAGCAGGCCTTGCAGAATGCCCCGACGCAACGGGATCATTTGATCGTGCTGCCGAAGGTCGTGGAGTAACGCGATGGCCGCCGAACTGCTTTTCAAGCCGGTCGTCGAATTGGCGGCGCTCCTCGCGGCGAAAGAAATTTCTTCGGTCGAGCTGGTGCAGGCTTTTGCCGCCCGGACCACGGCGGTGGAAAGCCGGGTCAAAGCCTTCAATTCCTTCGACGAGACGGGCGCTTTGATCCTGGCCCGGGCCGCGGATGACCGCCGCGCCCACGGCCAGGCGCGGGGGACGCTCGACGGCATCCCGGTCGGTTTTAAGGATGTCATCGCCGTCGCCGGGCAGCCCTTGACGTGTTCGAGCCGGATGCTCGCCAACTATGTCTCGCCGTACGATGCCACCGTGACGGTCAAGCTCAAGGCGGCCGGCGCGATTCCCTGGGGCCGGCTCAACATGGACGAGTTTGCCATGGGCTCGTCGACGGAGAATTCGGCCTTTGGCCCGACCGCGAATCCGTGGGATTTGTCGCGGGTGCCCGGGGGCAGTTCGGGCGGTGCGGCCGCCGCGGTGGCGGCGGGGGAAACGCCCGTTTCCTTGGGTTCCGACACCGGCGGGTCCGTCCGCCAACCGGCGGCGTTCTGCGGCCTTGTCGGGCTCAAACCCACTTACGGACTGGTTTCACGCTACGGGCTCGCCGCCTTTGCCTCGTCGCTCGATCAGATCGGAACCCTGACGAGGACGGTTGAGGACGCCGCGCTGGTGCTGGGGACGATCGCGGGGCACGATCCGCTCGATTCGACGTCTTTTTCGACGGTGCGGCCTGACTATCAGGCTGAATTGCCGAAACGCCGGGGACCGTGGCGGCTGGGCGTGCCCAAAGAATTTTTCGGAGCCGGACTCGATCCCGAGGTGGGCGCCGCGGTAAAACAAGCCATTGAATTCTACCGGGGGAGCGGGTGTGAGATTCGCGAGGTTTCCATGCCGTTCACCGCGGAGTATGCCGTGGCCGCCTACTACATCATCGCGACGGCGGAATGCTCGTCGAATCTGGCCCGCTATGATGGCGTCCGCTACGGTCACCGCTCGGCGGCCGCGACCAACGCGGTTGATCTCTATTTCAAGTCCCGCGCCGAGGGCTTCGGCGAAGAGGTGAAGCGCCGCATCATCCTCGGCACGTATGTCCTCAGCAGCGGTTACTACGACGCGTTTTACCTGCGCGCCCAAAAGGTCCGCAGCCTGATTCGCGACGAGTTCCGGCGAGTTTTCTGCGATTGCGATGCGCTGCTTTCCCCGACGGCGCCCACGGCGGCTTTTAAAATCGGGGAAAAAACCGCCGATCCCCTGGCAATGTATTTGAGCGATATCTACACCATCGGCGTCAACCTCGCGGGCTTGCCGGGAATTTCGATTCCCTGTGGTTTCACGGCGGGAAAACTTCCCATCGGCCTGCAAGTCATCGGCCAGCCGTTCGGCGAGGCCGACCTATTGGCCATCGCCCGCACTTACGAACAGGCCCACGACTGGCACCATCGGCACCCGGAACTGTAAGGTGAACCACAAAGGCACAAAGACACGAAGGGAGTTAATACCGGGCTACCTTACGGGATGGTCCTTGGTGGCTCCGTGCCTTTGTGGTTAATGTTATTGTTTCCATGAACTACGAAGCGGTCATCGGCCTCGAGGTCCACGTGCAGCTCAAGACGGCGTCGAAAATGTTCACGCGCGTGGCCGCTGGCTACGGCGAACCGGGGAACACCCTGACCGACCCGGTGGTGCTGGCGCTGCCCGGCGCGCTCCCGGTGATGAACAAGGAGGCGCTTGATAAGATCATCAAAACCGGCCTCATGCTCGGTTGCACGATTGCGCCGGTCTGCAAGTGGGACCGAAAGAATTATTTTTATCCGGATTCGCCCAAGAACTACCAGATCTCCCAGTACGACCAGCCGATCTGTGTGGGGGGGGTGGTGGAGATCGAACTCCCCGGGGCCGCGCGTAATCTGATGGGCGAGCACAAGCAAATCCCGCTCACCCGTATTCATCTGGAGGAGGATGTGGGCAAGCTGACCCACGGGGCCGCGGAATCCCTGGTCGACTACAACCGCGCCGGCACGCCGTTGATGGAAATCGTGTCGGAGCCGGCGATGCACAGCGCCGACGAGGCGTACGCTTTTCTCACCGCGCTTAAGGCGATCATCATCCAGGGCGGCATCTCGGCGTGTGATATGGAGCAGGGTCAGCTGCGCTGTGACGCGAATATTTCCATCCGGCCGGTCGGAGAAACGAAGCTCGGCACCAAGGTTGAGCTCAAGAATCTGAATTCCATTTCGTTCGTGCGCGATGGCATTGCCCACGAGATCCGGCGGCAGACGGCGGTGACCGCGAGCGGGGGCGTGATCACGCAGGAGACGCGCGACTACGACGGGCAGACCGGCACGTCACAATCGTTGCGTTCGAAGGAAATGGCGCACGACTACCGATATTTCCCAGATCCCGACCTCATGCCCGTGAAAGTGAACGAGGAGTGGAAAGCGCGGATCCGCGCCACGGTTCCCGAACTTCCGTTCGACCGCCAGCGCCGGTTGCTTGCGCAATACCAGCTGCCTTACACGCTGACCGCCGTGCTCGTGCCCGAGCTTGAGCTCAGCAATTACTTCGAGGAGGCCGTCAGGCTCTGCGCTCAAACCCAGGGAGCGCCAGGTGGGTCCGCGCTGGCGTTGGGAAACTGGATTGCCAATGACCTCTTGCGCGAGCTCGGCGCCGCCCAATCTTCGCTGGCGGACTGCAAGATCCGCCCGGTGCACCTCGCCGCACTCGTGCAGCTCGTCGAAACCGGGGTGATCTCGAACAACAGCGCGAAGCAGGTTTTTGTCGACATGTTCCTGAGCGGCGAAATGCCGGCGGCGATCGTCAGCCGCCGGGGATTGCAACAGTCGACCGACACCGGCGAACTCGCGCAATGGGTCGAGGCGGCGATTACGGCGAATCCTCGGGCGGTCGCCGAGTTCAAGGCCGGCAAGGAACAGGCGATTAATGCGGTGAAAGGCGCGGTCATGAAGGCGTCCAAGGGCAAGGCCAACCCCAAGCTGGTGGACGAAATCGTGCGCCAGCAGCTCAATCGCTAGCCCGACGCCGTCAAGACCAGGCAACGGGCCCTGGCGCTGCGCCACCCCGCTTGGGCGAGGGGGATTTCAAGCAGCGCTTGTGGCGAACCCCTCAAGGGAGGGATTCCCGCAGGGCAGGGTGTGGCTGTGTTCGCTGGAGTAACGGGAGCTATGCCAGGGATTGTTTTAATTCTGCCCAAGCTCCTAAAATTGTCCTCTCGAGTGCAGCGCCTCATTTGGACTTCGAGATTCCTCACGCCGCTCGGAATGACAATCCAGTTGAAAGACGCTCCCTCATGCGATCGGGGGGCCGGATAGGTCGTGCCCGCTGCCGTTCACCGGGCAAAACTTTGCAGGAACATCCGAATCTCGATCGGCAGGGACGAGGGCACGTTGGGCACGATCCAGCGGAAGAGCTGGCGGACATCCGCTTTGGCGTCGTCGGAAAGGTCAAGGGGAACGGCCGAAATTGACTCCGCCTCCGGTCGGTCGGTCGGAGGTCGCAGGGTGACGTCTAATTGTCTTGTCCGGGTGTCGGCTTTGATGAGGTAGCCCGGCAGAAGAAATTCAAAACGGTGCAGGGAATTGGCCGGGGAATTTTCGCGCCAGAAGTTGAGTTCGGAGTCGGACTCGCCCCGAAAGGCCACGTCAGCGGGTGCCAATTTTCCAAGTGAAGCCGCGTTCACCGCCATCGGTAGCAACGAGCAGCCGATCGAAATCGGTTGGAGCAATTGCAGGTAGGTTTTCTGGGCGGAGAAATCGTCAAAGCTGAAGGTGAGCCCATAATGCCAGCCGTCCGCCTTTGCTTCCACGTGGGCAAGGCGGGCATTGAACTCGAGTTCATAGTGGTCCAACTCGAGGTGCAGGCGGCCGGTCTGGCCGGCGGAAATTCCGGCGTCACGATCGAGCAGCAAGCCGAGGCCTTGGGTGGAAAGATTCAGGACGCGCCCCGGCCACGGGTCGATCCCAACCTGCAGCCGGGCCCGCAGGGGGAATTCCTTGCCGGGGGCGTAGCGGTGGCTGTGCCGCTGTTCCAGGCGCGGGACGCTGCTTTTTTTGAAGTCAAAGATGCGGCGAAACAAAAGCATGGAGTTTTGCTAACGGTGCCGGGCGGAATAAACAAGCCCTGGTGGCAAGTGATTGCCGGCTCGGAATTCCGGGTTTTTTTGGCCGGGCGGAAAGTCGCGAATGGTCGACCGCCCGCGAAAATCGCACCGCCGGCGTTCAGTCAATAAATCCCTGCAGGAAGGTGCGGATATCGCCGGGTACCTCCTTGGGCAGGTTCTGCATGGTCCAGCAGTGAAGGCGGCGCACTTCAGCATGCACCGCGGCCGGCAATTTCTTCGGGCCGGCGGTTTTTGCCCGGGAGGAGGGCCGCGGCAGTTGCTTGCGGTCGGTAATTTGCAGAACACCGACGGTCGCTTCGCCGCGGATGATATAGTCGTCGAGCTCCCACAGGAAACTGCAAAGCTCGCCGGTGGGGTCGCCCTGCCGCCAGACATTGAGGGTCGATCCCGGCAGACCCGTGAAAACCGTCCGGTGGAGTTCCGGCTCATCTTGGCGAACTTCATCGTTGCCGATCGGCCGCATGGCACAGCCGAGGGCCACGGGTTGGAGCAATTGAAGAAAAGCCTTCTGGGTGGCGAAATCGTCGAACTTGGCCGTTAGACCGAGGCGGCAACCGGCCGGCAGCGTCTTGACGTGGGCGATGAGACAGGGGAACTCCATCCACGTCTCCTCGAGCATGAGATGGAGCTTGGCGCGGGATCCCTTCAGATAGGCGGGGCCGCTCACCTGCAATCCCGCCCCGTGGGCGGAAAGATCCAGCACCTTGGCCGCCCGCGGTTCGCCTCCGACATCGATCGTGGCCTGCAGGGGGAAGGGGCGACCGGGCGGGCAGCGCCGTTCCAGCCGTCGTTCCATTTGCCGGGCCTGGCTTTTCTTGAAGTTGAGAATGCGGCTGAACAGAAGCACTGTCGGACGAGTTAGCCGGATCCGGAGATTAAAACAAGCCCGCTCGTGAAGCGGCCGGACGGTTGCCCTTGATCTTGCACTTGCGCGCCCCGCGGGCACTTTGATCTTCATGAATCATCTTGATAATCCGGCCATGACGCGACGCGACGCCTTGAAGATTCTCGGAACCGGGGTGGCGGTCGCCGGGCTGGGATTGAGCAAGGCGAGAGCCGCGGAGATCCCAACGGTTGCGAGTCTTGACTGGGAGTTGCCGAAGCTGGGTTATGCCTACGACGCACTCGAGCCCCAGTTCGATGCGGGGACGATGAAGATTCACCACACGAAACACCATCAAGCCTACATCAACAACGCGAAGAAATTGCTCGAAGGGCATCCCGACTTGCTCGCGATGGGGCCGGGGGCTTTGGTGGCGGACTTGGGCCGGGTTCCGGAGGCCCTGCGCACCGGCCTGCGCAACAACGTCGGCGGGCACGTGAACCACGCGTTTTTCTGGAAGGTGATCGGCCCCGCTGCCGGCGGGGCGCCGGTCGGGCCTCTGACTGACGCCATCGTCAAGGCTTTCGGTTCGACGGATGAATTTAAGAAGCAGTTTGCCGACGCCGCCATGAAACGATTTGGCAGCGGTTGGGCGTGGCTCAGCCTCAAGGACGGTGCGCTCAAGATTCACTCGACGGCCAATCAGGATTCGCCGCTCAGTGAAGGCTTGAAGCCGGTGCTTGGCCTCGATGTGTGGGAGCACGCTTATTACCTGCATTACCAGAATCGCCGGGCCGATTACGTGGCGGCATTTTGGAATGTGCTGAACTGGACGCAGGCGGAAGCGAATTACGCGGCCGCCAACATCTCTTGAATGATGGGATGAAAAATCGGCGCGCTGTATTTCAGGTCGCGGCGGTGGACTTAACGCCTGACGACGTCCTCGGTGCTTGCGGTGAGTAGTCATCCAAAGTCTTTCGGCGAAATTGGACTGACGACCGCGCGTCATCACCTCTTCCTTTGCGTCGGGCCGGATTGCTGCGCCCCCGCGTCGGGTCTGGCGACCTGGGAGCACCTTAAAACTTCCCTGCGGGAACACGCCATACCCGCGCTGCGGACGAAGGCTGCTTGCTTGCGGAGGTGCCAGGACGGGCCGTGGCTAGTCGTCTATCCGGACGGGGTCTGGTATTCCCAAGTCACGCCCGAACGTTTTGAGCGCATCCGCCGCGAGCATTTGCAGGGCGGTGTACCGGTGCAGGAATGGGTGCGGGCGGTGAATCCGCTCTTGCCTTAATCCTGCGATTGCTCCGCGGCCGGGACGGGCGGACTGATCTCACGGCTCGAAACAATTCCATGACTGACTTCGCGGGTGGAAACTTCGCCATGACTGGTGCTGCGGGTCGAGAGGGTCTTCTGGCACATCGGACAGATGCCATAAAAACCAACCACGTGGCTGACCTCCGTGTAGCCGCGATCCTGCAGCATGCGCTCCATGCCCTCGACCGAAAAATAGTCCACCCGGTCAGTCTGGCCGCACGACTTGCAGACAATGTGGTAATGATTTTGCGTGCCCAGGGTCAGTTCGTACAGACAGGTGCCGTTGTGCAGGTAGCTGCGGCGGACGAGACCGAGATTTTCAAAGGCGGAGAGGCAGCGATAAACAGTCACGAGGTCACACACGTTGGCGCCGATGTCCTGATGGATGCGCTCAATGCTGATCGGGCCCTCATGCTTGACCAATGACTCGATGATGGCGATGCGAGGCTTGGTAATGCGCATCTGCGCATCGCGGATCCGGGCCCGCGCCTCATCCAACGGCGAGACGCCGGAACCGACCTTGGACAAAGATCCCAAGGGGTGGTTGGACTGGGTGGCGGCAATCATGGCGCCATTAGAATGTAACAATTTTTTAATAAGGCGAGGGGAAGTTTTGGCTAATCGTATAATCAAAAAAGCCGTCCCAATTGTAAAAATATCGCCGAACGTTGGAATGTGCGTTGCGGAGTTGCGGCGGAACTCGAGCTATGCTAGCTATTGGGCCTGAAATTAATGCAAGACTTGGAATTTTCCGAAATCGTAGCGCTGATTTGTAAAGAGGACGCCCGTTTCGACCGGCAGTCCTACACGTTTGTCCGCCAAGCGCTTGATCAAACCGTGAAGGACCTGAAGCGGAAAAATCCGGAGCGGACCGGAAAGTCTCAGCACGTCAGCGGGGCGGAGTTGCTCCAGGGAATTCGCGCCTACGCGCTCGAGCAGTATGGGCCGTTGAGCAAAACCGTTCTCAATACCTGGGGAATTCAGCGCTGCACCGATTTTGGCGACATTGTTTTCAATCTGATCGAATATAACGTATTCAGCAAAACCGAGAATGATCGGCGGGAAGATTTCTCCGACATCTACGATTTCAACGAAGCATTTGTTAAGCCCTATGTTCCGGTCGGGGCCCGCCGAACCCGCTCGGGCGGGTAGGTTGCACGGCCGGTCTCGCCTTTGCTTCGCTCTCCGTTTAGCCTGCTTTCTCCATGCCCAAAAAAATGCCGGTGCGTTCGCGCGATCTTGTCTTGCTGGAAAAACTTTGGCGGGAGCCGGTTGAACGCTACACCCTGCCGAACGGCCTGACAGTGCTGCTCAAACGGGACGGCTCGGCGCCCGTCAGTTCGGTGCAGGTTTGGGTGAAGACGGGCAGTATCCACGAGGGAGCGGCCCTCGGGGCCGGCTTGTCGCACTACTTGGAGCACATGCTTTTCAAGGGCACGGAGCGCCGCGCGGGACGCGAGATTTCGGCGACCGTCCAAGCTCACGGCGGCGTCATCAACGCCTACACGACCTTTGATCGCACCGTTTACTATATCGATTTGCCGGCGGAACATACCGCCGTCGCCATTGATCTGCTGGCGGATGCGGTGCTCCACTCGCAATTGCCGGCCGAGGAAGTGGCCAAGGAAAAAGAAGTCATCCTCCGTGAGATCGACATGTGCCTCGACGATCCCGACCAGCGGCTCTCGCAAGCGTTGTTTGAGTCCGCCTTTCGCACCCATCCCTACCGCCAACCGATCATCGGTCACCGCGACGTGTTTGCGGCGAGTTCGCGCGAGGATTTGCTGGCGTATTATCACGCGCGTTACGTGCCGAACAATCTGGTGCTGGTCATCGCCGGCGACTTCGATCCGGTCGTCACTCGGGCGGCAATCGCCGAGTATTTCGGGAAAGCCCCACGCGGCCGGCTTGCACCGGTGCTGGTGCCCGATGAGTCGGCCCAACTGTCCCGTCGCGACCAGCATCTCGCCGAGGATGTCCAGGTTTCGCGCGCCGGCTTGGGCTGGCAAATCCCCGGGCTTACGCACCCGGACGCACCCGCTCTCGATCTCCTCTCCATGGTCTTGGGCCACGGCGACAGTTCGATTCTCTGGCAGGAAATTCGCGAGAAGGCCCGGCTCGTGCACACGATCGATGCCATGGCGTGGAGTCCCGGCACGAGCGGCCTGTTCTACATCTCCTACCTTGCTGATCCTGGTAAGCGCGAGGCCGCCGAGCAGGCCATTCTCCGCGAACTGGCCCGCGTCGCCGCCAAAGGCATCAGCGCCCGGGCGCTGGCCAAGGCCGTTCGGCAGGCGGTCACCTCCGAGGTTAACATGCGCAAAACGATGTCCGGCCAGGCTTCCCGGCTCGGCGCCGGCGAGGTCGTCGTTGGGGACATCAACTATTCGCGCACCTATTTCGAGCGTCTCTTCGCCCTGACCCCCGCGGCCCTGCGGCGCGCCATGCAGACGTATCTCGTGCCCGAGCGCCTGACCGTCGTGTCGTCCAATCCTTCGGGGGCCGCCATCGCGGCGGTCGGGCCGGATACGCGCGGTTCGGCCTCGCTCGACTTTGAGGAAATCCGTCTGCCGAACGGGGCGCGGTTGCTGCTGCAGCCGAACCGCCAGTTGCCCAACCTGCATTTGCGCCTGGCCTTCGCGGGCGGCCCGATGTTTGAGCCCGCGGGCCGGCGCGGCCTCACGGCAATGATGGCCACGCTCATGACGAAGGACACGGCAAAACGATCGGCCGAGGAAATCGCCCAGGCGATCGAGGAGGTCGGCGGCTATTTCAGCGATTTTTCCGGCAACAACAGCTTCGGCCTCGCGGCTGAGGTGCTGCCCGGCGACACCGAACTCGCGCTGCAACTGATGGCGGAGGCCGTGCTGCGCCCGATCTTCAAGTCCGCGCAGCTCGAGATCGAGCGCGAGTCGGCGCTCGCGGGGTTGAAGGAAGGCTTGGATGACGTGGTGACCGTCGGTCGCAAGAAACTCCGGGCGACTTTTTTCGGCACCCATCCTTTTGCCGTTGAAAGCAGCGGTGACGAGGCCGGGCTGAAGGCCGTCCAGCGGGCCGACCTGCGCGCCCTCCACGGCCGGCTGGCGGTCGCGGGCAACGCCGTGCTGGCGGTCGCGGGCGACTTTGAGGTCAAAAAACTTCTTCCGAAACTGAAAGCTTTTCTCGCGAAGCTGCCCCGCGGCGCGGCCCCGAAAGTCACCGCGTCCTGGCGGATCCAGCCCGGCGACTTCACGGAAATCCAGCCCCGCCAGCAGGCGATTGTTTTCCAGGCGTTTCCGGGCCCGGGCCTGCACGCCGCCGATTACGAAGTGAGCGAGGTTGCGGACGAGCTGTTCAGCGGCATGTCCTCCCATCTGTTCGAGCGGGTGCGCGAGGAGAAGAGCCTCGCGTACTTTGTGCGCTCCAGCCGGATCGTTGGCTTGGAGACGGCGATGTTCTTTTTCTACGCCGGCACGAGTCCGCAGCGTTACGAGGAGGTATTCGCCGAATTGAACCTCGAGATCGCCCGCGTGCAGCAGGGCGGCGTGACGGCCGAGGAGTTGCGGCGCTGCCAGACGCGTCTGAAAGCGGGCAAACGCATGGGCCTGCAGACAAATTCGGCGCGCGCCATGCAGGCGGCGTTGAATGCCGTCTACGGTTTGCCGGTCAATGACTGGCGAACCTATGATGCGCGGATTGAGGCCGTAACCCTCGCCCGCGTACAGGCGTTTGCGGTGAAATATTTTCAATTGGCGCAGCGGGTCCAATTGGTCGTGAAACCGTAACCCGCGAGCGAGGCCCGGGGGCGGCGGCTACCGGGCCGGGCCCCGGCGGGGCGGACGACCACCTGAATTTAGGCGGCCGCGGCCCCTTGTCGGCTGCGGGATTTCCGGGCAGATTCGCGGCGCATGAAAGCACTATCATCTGTTCTGAGATTCGCGCTGGGACTCCTGGCGCTCGCCCTGATGTTGACGGTTTCCCCAGTCTCCGCCGCTGATGCGGCCCTCCCGAAAGAGAAGGCGCACAGCAAGGCGGACCTGAAGAAATATGACGCCAATGGGGATGGCCTGTTGGATGAAACGGAATTGGCCAAACTGAAGGCTGACGCAAAAGCCAAGCGAGACGAGCAGCGGGTCGAGGACCTGGCCAAGTATGATGCCGACAAAAACAACGAGCTGAACAAGGCCGAGAAGGCGAAAATGAAAGCCGACAAAGAGAGCGCGCGAGCGGAACAGAAAGCGGCCAAAGACGCCGCGAAAGAAACCAAGCAAATGGAAAACAAATAAGCGACCGCGCGCCGTCGGTTCCGTCGCCCCGGGAAATATTCCCGGGGCTTATTTTTTATCCAGCAGGCCGCCACTCCATTTCAGTTTGGCGCGCATGACCTCGAAATGTGAGTAGTCGCGGCGCTGGGCGAGTGCGAGTGTGCTGTTGGAGACACTGATCTCGATCGGCGCCCCTTCGGTCACCGAGGAGTTGCGCTGCCCGTCCATCGCCACGAAGAGGTTCGAGTCCTGGCTGCGGTTGAAGACGGTGAGTTTCACATTGTCGCGGAAAATGATCGTGCGGTTGCTCAGGGTATGCGGGCAGATGGGCGTCATCGCAATGACCCCGGCGTCGGGGTGAATGATCGGGCCGCCGGCGGCCAGATTGTAGGCGGTGGAACCGGTCGGGGTGGAGAAAATGACCCCGTCGCAATAGTACTCGGTCACGAGTTTGCCGTTGGCGAAGACTTCCAGCCGCACGAGGCGGGAGTTGACCTCGTTCTTGATCAGCACGTCGTTGAGGGCGAGGTCGCGTTCGCCGGGACCGGTCTTGCATTCGAGCAGGGTCCGGCGGGCGATGCGGTAGTCGCCCCCGACCAGCACGGCAAACTGGGCCCGCGCCTCATCGGCCGAAAAAGTGGTCAGAAAGCCGAGGCCGCCCTGATTGACCCCGATGATTGGAATGCCTTCGCGGGCCGCACCGCGCACGGCGCCGAGCAGCGTGCCGTCGCCACCGATCACGCAGCAGGCGTCGCAGCCCTTGAAGTAGCCGCGGGGCAGCTTCCGGTCGCTGGACACCTTGACCTTGCGGGCGCCGGCCTGCCGGGCGATCTCCATCAGCTCCTGGGCCAGTTCGGGGGCGCCGGGTTTTTCGGAGTTTACGACAAATGCCAGTCGACGAAAAGGGTGCATGGGTGGTTCGCCGCTGATTACGCGGATAAACGCGGGTATGGGAACATCAATCTCGCGACCCTCCTCTTTCTTCCCCGTGGGAAACCGCGTTCGTCAGGCCCAGCAGGAACTCTCGATTGCCGTCGGCCCCCGCGACCGGGCATTCCAGTTCCCCGCGTAACTCGGCTCCCGGCAGCTCGCGCAGCGCGAACTCGCGCACCTCGGTCAGGACGCGTTCCCGCACGGCGTCGTCGCGGATGATCCCCTTGCCCCTACCCGCCTCGGCTTTACCCGCTTCAAATTGCGGCTTCACCAGCGCGATGAGCGTGCCGCCGGCGCGAAGGAAGGGCCAGACCGCGGGCAGGACGGTTTTCAGCGAAATGAAGGAAAGGTCCATGACCAGCGCGTCGTAGAGCGCGCGCGGCAGTTCGCCGGGCTGCAAATGGCGGGCGTTCGTTTTTTCGAGGTTGGTCACGCGGGGATCGCGGCGGATCTTGTCGTGCAGCTGGCTGTGGCCGACATCGACGCAGGTGACGGAGGCGGCGCCAGCCTGCAGCGCGCAGTCGGTGAAGCCACCGGTCGAGGCGCCGACATCCAGCACATGGGCCCCGGTCAGGTTCAGCGGGAATTTGTCGAGGTAGGCCGCGAGTTTCTCGCCCCCGCGGCTGACAAACCGGGGTGGCTGGTCGACGGAGAGTTCGAAATCCGCACCGTACTCTTTGCCGGGTTTGTCGAGCCGTTCGGTGCCGTGGCGCACCCGGCCCGACATGATGAGCCCTTTGGCTTGCGCGCGCGTCGGCGCCAGTCCGCGCGTCACCAGGAGTTCGTCGAGTCGGGTTTTGGCGGGCATGGATTCAGCGTAGCCGCTGCCGGGCGGGCGACCAGCAAGTTGTGCGGCCGCCGATCTCCGCGCGGGCCAGCGGTTTTTTGGTGCGGGGGCAACGGCCGCCGTCCTCCCAGCGGTGGTTGAAGAGCCACGAGGCGGGCATGAAGGCATTCAGGGTCGGGGGCATCTTGCCGCCAACGCCGGCATTGTATTTCATGGCCCCCCGGCAGACGAAGCGGCATTCGCGGTGGAGAGACCTGCCCTCGGCGGCGGTGAGGGAACCGGCCGGGCGGGCGGGATGGAGACCCGCGCGCCAGAGAATTTCGTCGGCCATCCAGTTGCCGATACCGGGGAAAAGTTCCTGCCGCAGCAGCACCGCCTTGACCGGGGCGCGGCGGTGCCGGTGGAGAAATGCCGCCACGGCCGCGACGGTGAATTGCGCCGAGAGGATGGCCGGCGCGATGCGCGTCCACCACGCTGGCGGCTTTGGCCCGGTGGCGAAGCGGACCCCGCCGAACATGCGCGGGTCGTTGAACACGAGCTGGCGTTTGGCCTGCACCAGGACGAAGTGGTCGTGCGTGGTGGGCAGGGAGTCTGGCGGTTCGACGCGCAGTTCGCCGCTCATGCCGAGATGGATGCCGAGCCAGCTATCTCCGCTGAAGCGAAACAGCATCTGTTTTCCCGCGGTCTCGGAACTGAGCAGACGGGCTCCGGTCAGGTGGCGCTGGAGCCCGGTCGGGGCGCAGTCCCGGAACAGTCTCTTCCCGGCGTGGAGTCGGACCGCGAGCACCCTGTCACCATGCCCGGCGCTCCAGCGTTTGCGGAAAAACTCAACCTCGGCGAGCTCGGGCATGGGATGACGGGAAGAGGTGGTTTGGGATCGTCAAACCTGGCGAGCGCCAAGGGCGCAGCGCACCAAAGACCCGGCGGGCGAGGATCTTTGCGCGCGCCGCCAACTCGGCGTTTAGTTGGTGGGGTTTACCGAATCTCCCAATTGTAGGGATGGCGCGAGAGGGCTTTGGTGCCGGTGGCGGTGACCTGCACCACATCTTCCCAGCGGCAGCCGCCCAGGCCGGGATAATACAGGCCTGGCTCCACGGTCAGGACGGAGCCCAGCTTGATCGGGTAGGGGACGGTGGGCGACATGCGGCCCGCGTCGTGCACTGCGAGGCCGAGGCCGTGGCCGGTGCCGTGGAAGAAACCGACCGAGCCGGTCTTGGTGCGCTTGGTCTCATAGCCGGCGTCGGCAAAACAGTCGGTGCAGGCCGCGTGCACCAGCCGGCCGTCCACCCCCGCCCGCATGAGGCGGGTGGCGCGTCGCTGGGCCTCGCGCACCGTGGCGACCATGCGGCGCTGCACCTCGCGGGGCCGGCCCTTGAGGTAGGTGCGGGTCATGTCGCCGAAATAGCCCGTCTTCACCACGCGCGGAAAAATATCGAGGATGATCAACTCGTGCGGGCGGAGCGGGCCCGAGCCCCGCTCGTGCGGGTCGCAGGCCTGGTCGCCACCCGCGACGATGGTGTCCTGCGGGTTGCCTCCTTGCTCGTGGATGGCCGTCTCGAGGGCGAAGCGCAGGCGCTCGGACGTCAGGGGCTTGCCCTGGTAGACGAGCGTGCGGCCCTTGATCTTGGCCGCCTGCAGAATCTTCTCGGCGACGGTGAAGCCGACGCTGCAGAGGCGGTTGCCCTCGCGGATGCAGGCGGCTTCCCAGTCGGATTTGATTTCCCGCTCGGGAAACAGCATGCCGTCGGCAAACTTTAACGTGAGCCCGAGCTTGGTCAGCCGGACATACAGCGCGGCGGGGAAGTCGTCCGCCACCCGGAAGGCGCGCTGGCCGTATTCCCGGGCGAGGGTGGCGATGATTTCCGGGACGCCGGCCTTGGCGCCGTAACGCTGCTGGGCCTGGGCCAGCCAGGCTTCTTGGGGCAGGACAACATCAAAGTCGCTCGTGCGCTTGACGCGGCCGAATTCCAGCGCGCGCTGGGCCGTAATCTTCTGGCCGTGCGCCCCGAAGGCGATGAACGGGTCGTGCACCTCGACGCGCCCGAAATAGAGCATGTCGGAGCTGGTATGGGTGTCGGTGTAGAGGAGGGGCGAGAGAATTTTTTTGCTCACGGCAGAGTTGGGTTGAGTTGTTGCTGACCCGCATTAGCTAGTAATCATCCCAAAACGCAAAAATGTTTTCCCGGCATAATTTCATCCGCAGTCTGGTCGTGGTTTCATTCCTTCTCCTGACCGCGTGCGGGGGATCAGAAGCCGCGAAGCCAACCGACCTTAAGACGGTCGACGACCGTTTCCCGATCACGGTTGGCGAGCGCACGGTGCAGATGCAGGTCGCGGCCCTGCCGGAGGAGATGCAAAAGGGGCTGATGTTCCGCAAATCCATGGGCGCGGATGAGGGGATGCTGTTTCTCTACCCGGCGCCTACGAAGTTGGGCTTTTGGATGCGCAACACCGAGATCCCGCTCACCATCGGCTACTTTGACGCCGAGGGTGAATTAAAGGAAATCTACGAGATGTACCCGCACGACGACCGCAGGGTCTCCTCGCACGCCCGCAATCTTCAGTTTGCGCTGGAAATGAACCAGGGCTGGTTCCGGCAGGCCGGCGTGAAGCCGGGCGCGAAGCTCGACCTCAAGGCCGTGGCGGCGGCGCTGAAGGCGCGCGGCCTGAAGCCCGCGGCGTGGGGCCTGCGTTAGTCCTCGTTGCGCTTCCGGCGATCGACCTTCTCCATCTTGAACTCGTCTTTCGGGAGGATGTTGTCGGTGATCATGACCGCGACCGGCAGCTTGGTCTTCACCCAGACTTCGGATTCCTTAAAATATTTCGCACTGCCGCTCTCAATCGCCTCGCCGACGGATTTGACCGGCAGCAAGCGGCCGCGCTTGGAGGCGTTGAAATCGTAGGCGCCCTTGAAAATCCGGTCGGTGGTCGAGTGGGGACTGGCGTCCTCGGGAATCTGCAGCACCCAGCCGACCAGATCCTTTTTGACCAATTTTCCTTCGGGGTCCGAGAGGAGAACGACGAATTGTTTCTTGGCCGCGGGCGGCTTGATGTCGTCATCGCCGTTGGGCTGGGTGACGAAATTCAGTTCCTCGACGATCTCGCGGAGGAGCGAGGGGTCGATTTTGTGTTTTTTGAGAATCTCGGCGACCTGATTGACTTCGATTTTTGCCATGGGAAAGTGGGGAAGAGATCACGGATTACACGGATGGGCACCGATGACCAAGCGAAATAAGAGGCAAATTTTCCTTGGGGCGATCCGGCGCGTTCCGGACAAAAATCTCGTCCTTGTCACCACGCCCGGGAACCGTATCAGTGGGCCATCCTTTTATGAAATCACGATCCTCCTCTTCGGCTACGCGTTATCCTTCAATTCTCGCCGGAGCCGCCCTTGCGGTTTTGGCCCTCGGCCTGGCCGCCGGCTGCGGCAAGGCGGCGAAAGAGCCCGGCCAGGCGCCCGGGACGGTCGCGCTCGCCACCGTTGATCAAAAGGTCAGCTACGGCGTAGGCTACAACTTTGGCTCCGGTCTCGCTCGTCAAGGCGGACTGAAAGTCGATCAGGACGCGATTCGCGCCGGCATCGAAGATGGTTTGGCTGGCGCCAAGACGCGGATTGCGGAGAGCGAACTGCAGGCGGCCTTCACGGCGCTGCACCAGCAGACGACGGCGGACCAGGAGAAGGCGGCGGTGGGCAATCTCGCGGCCGCGACGGCTTTTCTGGAGAAAAACCAGGCGCGCGCCGACGTGAAGACGACGGCGTCCGGTTTGCAGTACGAGGTGCTGACGAGCGGCAAGGGTGCGAAGCCAACGCCGACCAACACGGTCGAGGTGCATTACCACGGGACGTTGATCGACGGCACGGTGTTCGACAGCTCGGTCCAGCGGGGCGAAACGATTCAATTTCCCGTGACGGGGGTGATCCCGGGCTGGGTGGAGGCGCTGCAGCTGATGTCAGTCGGCGACAAATGGAAGCTGTTTATTGCGCCAACGCTCGGCTACGGCCCGCGGGCGTCGGGCAAGATTCCGCCGAACTCGGCGCTCATTTTCGAGGTCGAGCTGATCAGCATCAAGTAACAACCTTGGCTTCGGGCCGCCCGAACCAGGCCCCCGAGCTGGAAAACCCATGGCGCAGAATCTGGAAGAGCTCTTCGACGTCGTGGATGAGGTTGATTGTGTGATCGGGCAAGCGCC
This sequence comes from uncultured Oleiharenicola sp., assembly GCA_964486705.1. GTDB lineage: Bacteria > Verrucomicrobiota > Verrucomicrobiia > Opitutales > Opitutaceae > Lacunisphaera. The sequence continues at coordinate 17,882 of CAZAOI010000028.1, forward strand.
GCGGCGCGAGGTGCACGCGCGCGGCCTGCGGCATCGGGCGGTGCACCTGCTGGTGGTCAACCGGACCGGACACCTGTTCCTGCAAAAGCGATCAATGGCGAAAGATCTTTTCCCCGGCGTGTGGGACTCGTCGGCGGCCGGGCATGTCGGGGCGGGCGAGGACTACGACAGCACGGCGCGGCGCGAGCTGGAGGAGGAACTGGGCTGCCGGCCGGAGCTGCCGCCGC
>CAZAOI010000029.1:0-18058 GCA_964486705.1 uncultured Oleiharenicola sp.
GCGCGTGGCGAGATTGGCATCGAAGGTGTGTTCGCGGGGCGCCGTGGGGTGGGGGGGGGTCAGGCGGGGGCCCGGGGGCAAGGGATCAGGCGGGGAGGTCGGTGTAGGCTTCATCGGGGCGGTCGATGGGGTCGCGGTTCACGAAGGTTATTTCAGGCGCGTCGGCTTTGTTCAAGTAAGCCTGTTCGCCCGCCCCGGCGATGTAATGGGTGCAGTCGATGATCGATTGCATCCAACCCAGCCGGCTGTCGCGGGTCGGGCTGATCTGCTCCTTCGTGTACGGGGTTAGAGGCAGCGTGACATAGGAGCTGCCGCCCTCGTGGAGCTTCAGGACCCCGTCGATCAGCCGGGCGCGGACGATCTCGCCCTCATGCGGCACGTCGACGAAACAGTCGGTGATAGCGCAGGCCGCGCGGCGCACCGCGGGGTCGCCGGAACGCACCACGCGGATGCCTTCGAGCAAGCCCAGGCGGCGATACATCTCCAGACAGAAGTCGGCGGCGTTGGTTGCGGTCGTCTGCTTGAAGGCCTCCACCCAGCATGGCTCGACAAAGTTCGGCAGCTGGCGCGCCATGTTGGCCGCCCAGTCCGCGGGGATGCGCTTGAGGAAGAGCGGCGACCATTTTCGCTGGGTCTTGTTGACGAAGGTGAAGTTGAAGGTCTGGGGCTCGTCGGTCTTGCGGTGGCGGAGCGTGGTTTGGGTCTCGCGGTGGTCGTGGTCGCTGTCGTGGCAGAAGAAGACGATCTCGCCGCCGAGCGCCGCCTGCAGTTTGCGGGCGGTGACAAACTTGGCGTAGAGAAACCGCCGCGGGAAAAATCCGCAGGGTTGCTGGCCGAAGCAGATGACGGGGGCAGGCATCAGGGCGAGATCTTCTGCGGCAGCAGGGCCTGGATCATCACGCTGAAAAGCATGCAGGCGGCGCAGCCAATCAGGTTGTACCAGAGGTAGGAAATGCTGAGGCTGCCGTAGAGGACAAAGACCAGGAGCTGGGCGGCCACGGCGCCCCAAAAGACGGCAGTGCCGCCGATGCGCTTCAGGAAAAACGCGACCAGGAACATGCCGAGCACCACGCCGTAGAAGATCGACCCCAAAATATTGATGGCTTCGATCAGATTTTCGGCGAAGCCCGCGAACAAGGCGAAGCTGATGGCGAACACGCCCCAGAGGGCGGTGAACCATTTGGCGACGCGGACGTTCCGGGCCTCGTCGTGGGCGGCGAGCGGGCGGAAGTGGCGCCAGAGATCGATGGTCGTGGTGGTGCTGAGGGCGTTGAGCTCGCTCGCCTTGGAGCCAAGGGCGGCGGCGATCATCACGGCGATGAGCAGGCCGACGACCCCGTGCGGGAGCTGCGTGACGATGAAGCTGATGAAGACGTAGTCGGAGTCCTTGACCGCCGCGCGCGGGTTGGCGGCGAGGAGCGCGCTTTTGACCTCGGCGCGCACGGCGTCGGTGGCGGCCTGGGCGGCGCGCATCTCGGTCCGGGCGGCGGCTTCCGCGGCGGCATCACCCCGGGTGCGGGCGGTCTGCCACGCGGCGATCCGCAGCTGCTTGGCCGCGTGCAGGCCGGCGTGTTTTTCCTCCAGGGCGCGGAAGGTAGCGCCCTGCGGGCCGGAGGTGTGGTGCGCCCATTCCGTGCGGTTGAAGAAGACCGGTGCCGGCTGGAACTGGTAAAAGATGAAGACGAGCGCGCCGAGCAGCAGAATACAAAACTGCATCGGGATCTTGAGCAGGGCGTTGAAGATCAGGCCGAGGCGCCCCTCGCGCAATGAGGCGCCGCCGATGTAACGCTGCACCTGGGACTGGTCGGTGCCGAAGTAGGAGAGAGAGAGGAACAGACCGCCGAGCAGGCCGCTCCAGAACGTGTAGCGTTTGGTCGGGTCAAACGAGAAGTCCACCGCCTCGAGTTTGCCCAACGCCCCGGCGAGATGCGCGGCGCCGTCGAAGCCCAGCCCGGCGGGCAGCCGGGTGAGCAGCACGATGAAGGCGGTCACCATGCCGGAAAAAATGACGCCCATCTGCCATTTCTGGGTGAGGCTGACGGCCACGCTGCCACCGGTCACCGTGTAGACGATGACGAGCAGGCCCGTGCCGATGATGGTGAGATCGAGCCGCCAGCCGAGCACGGTGGACAGGATGATGGCGGGCGCGTAGATGGTGACACCAGCCGCCAGGCCGCGCTGCAGCAGGAAGAGGCTGGCGCCGAGCAGGCGGGTTTTGCCGTCGAAGCGCTGGCCGAGATACTCGTAGGCGGTGTACACGCCGAGCTTCCGGTAGATGGGCAGAAAGACCGCGCAGACGATGATGAGCGCCAGCGGCAGGCCGAAATAATTCTGCACGAAACCGATGCCGCTTTCAAAGCCCTGCCCGGGGATGGACAGGAACGTGATGGCGCTGGCCTGGGTGGCCGCGACGGACAAACCGATGGTGAACCACCCGGTGGTCTTGCTGCCCTTGAGGTAGGTATCGAGGTGGTCGGTGTGCCGGGTGCGCCAGGCGCCGTAGCCGGCAATCCCGATCATCGTCCCGAGGAGCACGAGCCAGTCGAGGAGGTTCATGCGTAGAGGCGGGAGAACAAGGCCAACGCACTCACGACCAGGACGAATACGCCCAGCACCAACCAGTACACGCCGCGCCAGGTGCGAAAGCCGGGCAGGCCGGTCTCATCGTCAGGAGGTTCGGGGGTCGTGATTTTCATCCGAGGGAGGGCGCGTGGTCCCGAACGCGCTGGTGGGGCCACGACGGCGGGTTGGGGCCAACCCGCCCTGCCTTTTGTGTCTGGGCCGCGGGACTCATTTTCCGAGTGAAAGAAGGTTGGCGAACAGGCGATAGGCGCCGGGGGTGCCGGCCGGCAGTTGCCGGAAAAAGGACAGTCCGGTATAGACGTAATAGCCCTTGCCGTGCCGGGCGACTAGCACGCTGCTTTTGAGCGGCGCTTCGCCGGGATCGTTCATGGCGAGCAGGGCCGTGTAGTGGTCTGCATCCCAGCTGCTCGGGAAATACGCGCCGCGCTCCTGCACCCAGCCATCAAAATCCCCCGCGCCGATCTTATTCGGTGCATTCAAGGCGGCATGGTCCCGGGCGAGCAGCGTCACGGGGGCGCGCTCGTCGGTGACGCGCTGTTGCGGCGCCGGTCCTTCGATGGAGAGGGGATACGGTCCGAGTTGCGCCGCGAGCAGCCCGTTCGGCCGGTTGTACTGGGCGATGACGGTGCCACCCGTTTCCACCCAGGCGAAGAGTCCCGGCAGGGCGGCCTTCAGGTCGGTGCGCTCGTTGAACGCGCGCACGCCGATGACGACCGCGTCGAGTCCCGTGAGTTTTTCCGGCGTCAGGTCGGCGCCGGTCAGTGGCCGGACAAGGTAGCCCATTTGGGCCAGGCATTCGCCGACGGCGTCGCCGGCGCCGGGCAGGTAACCCACGGTTCGTCCGCGGATGGCCAGATCGAAGCTGGCCACGCGGGCGCGGGCCGGCGGTTGTAGCAACTGGAGCGGGAGGTGGGGATAGTTGATTTCCTGGCGCTGGTTGGAGTAGCGGTGACCGTCCACCTCGGCCACAGCGGCGAAGCGCCCGGCCGAGGGCTGCCCTGCGGCCGTGACCAAGAATGCGACCTGGGTCTTTTCCCCGACCGCGTTGAGGCGGAAATCCTGCTGGGTGGGGACAACCGTCCATCCGGCGGGGACTTCGAGCGCCAGGGTGCCTTGGGTGTTGGCGCGGGCGGCTAAAATATCGACGGTCACGGTTTTGCTGGTGCCGGGCGGCACCAGATAAACCTCGGAATTGAAGGCGAGCGAGACCGGCGGAATAACATCGAGGCGGCGGCGTTGTTCACCCGGGCTGCCGCGGGGGACATAGACCGGCTCATCATCGACAAAGAGGCGCTCCCCCTCGACGGAGAATTCGTGCCGGAGCGCCAGGGTGGGCGGGCTCTCCGGGCGTCCAATCAGCTGCGGGTCGGCGACCTGGGCCAGGCCGGCGACGCTTTCCTCGCGCAGCCAGTAGGGCTGCGTGAGTGGCAGCGTGTCGGGAATGGCGAGCTCCCAGGTATGCGTGTCCGGCCCACCGGGCTGCAGCGCGGCTGAGCCTCGGGGCGAGTTGACGTGGGTGATTGACTTTCCGGCGCCGCGGGTGAGGCGCGTGGTGGTGGTCACCTGGATTTTTTCGCCCGGCACGACTTCGGGGCGGTCGATGGTCGCGGCCACTTCCAGGCCAAGGCACGACGCGATGATACGATCCAGCTGAGTACGCTTGTCGGTAATGAGCGGGTCGAGGGGCAGGGCCGCGAGCTTGCGATGCAAAATAATCAACGCCGGCACGGACGCAGCCGGATCCGCGGGCTTGAACTCCGCCAGAGCAGCCGCGGCCAGTGCCCCGATCTCCGCGCCGCCGGGCACACGGTTCCAGGTCACATCCACGCCATCCATCAGGTCCTTCCATGCGTTGGCACTGTTGCTGGCTGCTGCCAGCCCGGTGTTTGTCCGGGCCGGGTCGCCCGGCAAATCTCCGGCCAGATGCATGAAGGTCTGCACATTGGGCCCGTCTGCGGTGCGGCCGGAAAATCCGCCGAGCCCCTGCGTCTTGTGCATGCCGCGGCTCTTGTTCGCGATGGTGCCAAAGGATTCACCCGTCACCGGGTCGGTGCCGGCAATGTCCAGCTGGATGGTCGGCCCGTTCAGGCCGCTGGCGCCCCGGCCGCTCCATGAATTCCAGACCACACGCTTGGGCTGCCAGACGGCCAGCCCCTGGGCGAGCTGTTCGGGGTAGGCGGCGGGATCACCGGCCAGCTTGAAGGCCTCGACGGCGAGCATGGCCGAGGCGGTATGATGACCGTGGCCACCGCTGCCCGGCGGGATGGGAAAGCGGGTGACGATGACGTCGGGTCGGTACTGACGGAGGATCCGGACCACATCCCCAAGCACCGCCGCGCGGTCCCAGAAACGCAGCGTCTCCTCGGGGGATTTCGAATAACCGAAGTCGATCGCCCGGGTAAAAAATTGCCGGCCGTGGTCGAAGCGGCGGGCGGCGAGGAGTTCCTGGGTGCGGGCGACCCCGAGCTTCTCGTCGAAGTCGGGACCGAGCTCATTCTGGCCGCCGTCGCCGCGCGTCAGCGAGAGGTAGGCGGCGCGGTAGCCGCGCCCCAGCGACAGATAAGTGATGAGCTGGGTGTTCTCGTCGTCGGGATGCGCGGCGACATGCAGGACGGTCCCGGTGGTGCCGAAGCTGCGCAGGTCCTGCTGGATGGCGGCGGGGCTCGGGGGCTCGGCGGCCAGTGACGCGACGGCGACCCCGAGGGAAAACAGGTATAGTTTAGGCAAAATCGATTGGGACATTAAATTTAATACAAAGCTCGGCCGCCGGTGGATTCCCTGGTTGTGGGCGGGGTGCCCTCACCCCGCGAGGCATGGAACCCAATGCGGGGTGAGGGCACCCCGCCCACAGGGAAAACGAAGGCTGGCAGGGTCAGCCTACTTGAGGCTGGCGATGAGCGCGTTGTTCAGCCGGGTGTACTCTTCCTTGAGGGAGGCCGGTGCCTGGGCGTCATTCTTGACGAGGTCCAACGACTGTTGGGCGGCGGCGAGAGCGCCGGCCTTGTCTCCGGCCTTGGCGAGGATGAGCCCCTTGCGGTAGACCATCCACATTTGGTTGGGCCGTTCGGTAATCGCGGCGTCCATCCAGGCGGCGGCCTTCTTGAGGTCGAGGTTGTTCTCGTAGTAGAACATGGCGGCGGAGAAGTACGGCTTTTTGCCCTCGGGGGCGGCCATCGCGGCTTCGATCTGCGGCACGAGGGTGCCGACGACATCGACCACGAGCTTCATGGAGATGCGGGTTTTCTCCCAGGCAATAGACATCGTGGCCGCTTCTTTGCGGATGTCCGAGATGCCGATGGTCATGGTCTCGATGGCGTTGGACATGGTCGAGGGCTTGGCGGTGAAGCGGGCGATGTCGTTCTTCTGGTCGTAAGCGTACGAGCCCCATTGCGACATGCTTTTGTGAATGATGACGGTCCACTCGGTTTGGCCGGGGATGGTGAAGAGCTCGTAGGTGCCGGCGGGTATCGCCGCGCCCCCGAGTTTCACGTCGGTGCTGAAGGTCAGCTTGGTGGCGGTGTTGGCGCCGGTGCGCCAGACTTCGCCGTAAGGAACAAGCCCGCCGAAAATGGTGCGGTCTTTCATGCTCGGGCGGTTGTAGCTGATCTCCACGTCGGTCAGGCCGACGCGTTGTTTGAGGGTGGCCGCAGGGCTGGCGTCGGGAAACGAGAGCTTGGCGACCGGGGCTTGGGCAAACAGACCGGCCGTGAGGGCGAGTCCGGCGACGACAGACAGGAGGGGTCGGAACAGGAAGGTATTCATAGAAGCTATAAGAGAAGCCAGCTTGGCGCGAGATTCCACCAAAATATGCCGGATCGTTGCAGTCGCGGCCGCAAGACGCGGATAGTCCATGACGGGAAGAGTCCACATATCACCGCAGCCGGATCTCACTCACCACGGCCCAGCCGGTGAGCTGATCAACCAGGGCGAGCGAGTACGGTCGCTCATCCGCCGCATTGCCGTTCAATGGCAGATCGAGCCGATGACCCTGACTACCCAGCCAGTGGTCGCTTTGCCGCCATGATTCGGGGAGGGAAGCACCCGACAAGAGCTGCCAGTCGAGCCGGCGGGCCTTGAGTGGGGAAGTGGTCGCGGTCTCATCGGCCGGGGAGCGAACAAGGCCCACCCAATACCAAGCGCGGCCAGTCGCGGCGATTTCCAAACTCGGCGCGCCCGCTTCGTCGGTGTGGACCCGGGCAATCTCCCGGCCGTCCGGGTAGCGGAGCACATACTCGATGGCGTGCGACGGCGCCGTCCCGGGCCATGCCACTTCGGCGCGGTTGCCTTGAACCGTTACGCCGACGGGTGCGAGACCGGTCGCGGCGTGCCATTCGGGCGGTGCGTTCAATCCGGATTTGTCGGCGGGAAATTCCACGGCAAAGCCACTCGCGCTGACGGGCGGCCGAAACGATGGCGGAATCCGCGCGATTTGTTCCTGGCGCAGTTTCTCCCGCAAAGGCGCGCTGGCTTCTTCGTCGGCGATCGGAACGGGCCGGGTTGCCAGAATCAGGTCGTGGAGTTGGCGCGGCTTCCACGCTGTGGCGCGGACGCGGGCGAGCGGGATCATTGCAACCCGGACGAGCGCCGTGCCGGTCTCGAAGCCGGGCGAACGGAGCGCCGCGGAATCGGGGGGCGGCGAGGCGGGCGCTTCGCCGGCGCTGGCTGCGGGAGCTTTCGTCGCGGAGGCGGGATTTTTTTGCGAAGATTTTTCCCCGATGGAGGAACTCGCGTCGGTCGCAGGTGAAGCCGTTTCCGGTGGCGCAGCGGGATGATCGTCCGATGGGATTGAAGTGGGGGCGCCGGCTTTGGGGTGTTTGCCCGCGGGGATCGGGACGGGCGCTTGGGCTGCGGCCGGCGGAGCCGGCGGGGCATTCGCGGCCGGTGAATCCGGGGGCGGTGCTGCGGGCGGAGCGAGCGCCGGGCTGGTTCGCCCCGCGGATCCGGGCGGGCGCTGGGCCGGGTCGGGCAACTGGGCGGGATTGTTTCCTTCGGGCGGTTCCGAGACCGCCGCCGGGTCAGCAGAAGCCGGTGGGGGAATTGCCGGCGTCGGTGTGGTTTCAGCCGGCGCCGCGACGGCGGAGCGGGCCGCTGCGGCCTTTGCGCCGGCGGGGGTCTTGCCTGCGACCTGCCCCGGACGGGAACCGGCGGCCGCACCGGAAGAAGGCGATTCCGTTGAGTCGGGCGAGCCGGGAGCGGCGGGACCCGCCGTTGGGGCGGCCTGATTTGCGTTCGGGCCGGGCTGATTTTTTTCGGTGGGCGAGCCGGCTGATTGGTTGGCCGGGTCGGCGGAGGAAGCGGTGGACGGAGCGGCGGGAGCCGTGGTCTCGTCCGAAGAGGAAGGGTCGCCCACTGGCTCCGCCGCGGTCGCCGGGCCGGCGGCAATGGCTGGGCGTGGCGGCTTGGCTTGGGCCTTGGGCGAAGTGGCGACCGCTGATTTTCCTGCGATCGAGGCGGCTGAGTTGTTCGCTTCCTCTGCGCTGGCGAGGTCCTTGGGGGCGACCGAATTTTCCCGCGAGGCGGCCGGCCTCTTTTCGGCATCGGTGGCGTTCCGGTTCCCTCGGGTGGCAGCGGGGTCGGGCGATTTTTCTGCGGACGAGACGGAGCGGGATGGCTTTTCCTGCAGGGTGGCAGCATCGGCCGAGGAGGAGCTTTCGGGAGGCGGGGCTTCAGCTCCGGCGTCCTTTTTCGAGTTGGGATTTTTTTGGGCCGCCGTTGAGGGGGCGAGTGGTTTGATTCCGGACGCGGGCGAAGGGGCGGGCGGATTTGGGAAGTGCGATGCGGCGGTCAGATCGGAGAACTGGCCGTCCGATCCGACGCGCTGAACGTCGGCGGGCGCAGAATGGTCGGTGGAGTCAGCCAGATGTCCGCTCGCGGATTGCCAGCCGGCCGGCTTGCTGGGGTCGGGTTTGGCGCCGCCGGCCGTTCGTTGGGTGCTCCGCCAATAGGTGAAGCCGCCGCTGGCCAGAACCGTGAACGCCGCGAGCCACGCAATGATCCGCCGCTGGCGGCCTGGCGCGGACTGGGCGGCGGCAGGCGCGTTGCTTTCGTTCGCCGCGGAGGTGATTGCGCCGCCTTCCGCCGTCGCTTTGCTTCGCAATTCCAGTCCGGTGATGGACTCGCGTTCCATGGCCACCGCCAGTCCGCTTGCCGGGAAATCCCCGCGACCGGTGACGCGGACCCGATAGCTGCCCGGGGCGAGGTTGGGGAAGCTGAAGGCGCCGGCGGTGCCGGATTTGGTGCGCGCGACGAAACCGCCGGAGCGATTTTCCAACACGACGGTCAGTCCCTCGGTGCGGTCGGGGCCGACGAACACGGAGCCGCTGATCGCGCCTTCGCTGGTGCTGGAATGGTGCGGTTGGGCCGGGGTCGCGGCGCCCCAACTGTGAATCATCGGGCCGGTTTCGGTGCGGCAGACGAATCCCGCCAGCGCCTGGTCTCCCTTGGCGATCAACTGGGCGACCATTGCACTCGCTTTCTCCCGCACCTGGGCGTCGAGTTCGCCGGCCGCGTCGTCGATCCGGATTTTACCCTGACTGCTGGCGGACAAGAGGCGATTGGCCTCGGTCAGCCGCCGGCGGACGTCTGCCATTTCTTGGGCGGTCAGCGGACTCGCTTCGGCGGCTTCGCGCCAGATCCAAGCCACTTTGCCGGTGTCGGGCCGGCGTTGCGGGGCCAGCAGCACGTTGCGAACCGGCGAGGAGAACAGGTGCCAGAATTGATGAAGGGAGCGGTTGCCGATACTGAATTCGGCCGACCGGCCATCACCGAAATTAATTTCGGCGGTGGTGCGGTGGGAACTGGGAGAGGCGCACATGGCGATCGATTACTTTTGGTCGCGGGCCGGATCGCCGGATGAATCGGACAGGAGCGTGTCGAGCCGCCAGTGATAAGTCTGGCCCGGTTCCAGGCGCGCGGGAATCCGTCGGGTCAAGCCGGGGGTTGCGGTGGGGGAAATTATCACCTGCTCGATCACGTAGTCGCCGCCGGCGAGCTCGAGCGGGACCGCCGCTCGTGGCGGCACCGGTGAGGCGACCGTTTCCTTTCCGGACGTGTTGGTGAGAGTGATCCGCCAGTCGTAGTTGGTCTGGTTGATCAGCCGCAAGTGCGCGACTGGCGCTGGAACCACCGCGGGAGGCGAGGGCGGGACCGCCGCGCAACCGCCCATGGCCAAGAGCCCCGCCAGTCCGCCCAGCCGGGCCAGTGCGGGCCAACCAACGCCGCAGAAAAACACGCGGGTAAACATGGGACCGACATTGGAAGCCAGGCGGGAGCAAGTTTCCATCTAAATAACCCGGGAGCGACCGAACCAGGTCTGGGACGGTGGAGCCCATTGGCCGGCCTGGGCCCGACTCCGATCGGCGCTCAGCGCAATGGTTCCGCTGACGAAAGCTCGAACGTGATGACCTTGGACAGCCATCGCGGTTCTTCCACCGCTGTGAGACGTCCGTAAAGGGCGAACTGCGACCCTTTGGTCAACTGCGCGGGCAGATCCGGGTCGGTGCGGGCCTCGGCGGAGAGTGTCGCGAGGACCCGATAGCTGGAAAACTCGTTTTTTTGCTCGGTAAATTCGATTTGGCCGCTGGCCCGATCGTAGGACTTGACGATCGCGGTCAGGCAATAGCGCTTGCGCAGCCAGTTTTCGAAAAGCCGTTTCCGGTTTAGATTTTTCACGATGCCGTTCTGCGACTGGAAGGGTCCCGTGACGCCTTCGAGCGGGGGCGCGATGTTGTCGGAGTCATCGCGGATCCAGACGGCGCGCAGCAGCGCGGCGGGATCCAGCACGGGGAAAACGGAACCCAGTATCGGGCGGACCTTCACGTCGCCGCGGTCCTCCACCGTGACCGATACCTCCAACGGGGGAAAATTCGTGGCTTGGAGCGTGAGCTTCCGGGTTCCGGCCGGGAACGGCTCCAAGGTCAGGGGCGTCGAGCCCAGGGCCCGGCCCGCCAGCAGGACCGCCACGCCGGGCGGGATGGTTTCCACCGTCACCTTGCCGTGGGGCAGGCGCACCGTCACGGTGGTTTCCACGCTCTCGGTGATGGTGGTCTTGAAGGTGGCGACCGGCCAAGAGGGATATTCGAGGGCGAGTTGGTGCGCGCCCGGGGGCAGGTGGGGTGCGACCAGAGGCGTCCGGCCGAGCACCGCCGCACCCAGACGCACCGTGGCGCCGGAGGGAACGGAGTCGAGGCGCAGCGACCCGCTCTTAAAATTCATCGCCGTTTCGGTCGTGTGTGCGGCGTCTACGGTCACTTCCCCGCGGGTATCCGCCCACCCCGCGGCCCGGACCGTGACACTATATTTGCCCGGCTTCAGGTCGGAGAGCGGTTGATCGATGACGCCTTCGATGTTGGGGTCGGCGTGATCACCGGGTCGGATGATGCGCTCCGCTTCGATGGTGGCGTCCGCGACGTTGGATTTTATGATCAGGCGGCCGACTGTCTTGGGGTCGGGGGGGCCGGAGCTCTTGCGGCTTAAAGACGAGTACGCGCACTTTCCGAGCAGCAGGAAAAAGAGCAGAGCGGCGGCCACAACCAAGGGACCGAAACGTCGGCGCGGGGAATCGACGGGAAATAGTTTTTCATAAACTGCCGTCGCCTGGCTGCGGAGATCGGGAAACAACGGCGGAGGCACCGGGGCAGTCTCAGGCGCGAGCGCCGCGCGCAATTCCGTTCCGGTCGGCCCGTTGCCCGTTGCGGGGAGTCCCGGGTCCGTCGCGTCGCCGGCGCGGCTCAGGTCGCCCGGCAAGGGCGCAGGAAGCGGCGCGCTGGCGACCGGCGCAGAGGTGAGCGGTGCCGGCAGAGGCGGGAGAGATTTTGTTGGAAGTGGCGGGGTCGGCGAGGCGGGTGGCGACACCGGGGTTGGCGGGGTCGGGACGCCGGCCTCAGATGCGGAGCGGGCGGCCCAAGTTCCCGGCGGTGGCGGGGTCGGCGGCGGGGGCAGGCGGCCCAACGTCGATTGGCCGGCCGGTAGCGGGGAGAGTCTCGGTTTCGTCGGTGCGGCAGAAACGACGCTCGGGGGCAGAGTTGCCGCGGGGCCGGGCCGGGCCGCGGGTGCCGCACCAGGTGGTGGAGATGCCGGTGCGGCGCCGGGGGCGATCTTGGCCAGCATCTTGTAGGCGTCGTTGATCGCCTGAATCATGCGTTGCGCTTCACGGGCCGATTCGGGCCCGCCCGCCGCCGCGCGATCCGGGTGCCAGAGCTCAAGCAGCCGGCAATAGGCGGTGTCGACTGCGGCGCGCGAGGCGCCGATCTCCAACCCAAGGACCCGATATGATTCTTTGACGTCCATGAAGTGCCGTCCGGCAGCCCATCTCTGGTCGCCGGTGATCGCCGGAGCAACGAGTATTTCGGTAATATCGTATCAAACTTAAGCCCCGGGAACGGCGCGACCAGAGTAAAGCGATCGGAAGTGTGGCGAGGGGATGTGGCGGTATGATATCAAGCCGCGGTTCAAGGGTTGCCCTCGATAGGCGAAGGTGGAGGACAAACATTTATGGCGATTCACCTGCGATCGTGGATGGGGAGCGTGCTGCGAATTGCGGCGGCGGTATCGATCATCGTTGTCGTCATCGGCTGGGTTGTTCGGCAGCCAGTCTGGAGCGAGCATCCTGCGTCCCCCGCCGCCGTCGATCCGGCCCGGCTGGAGGCGCACGGGCGGTTTCTGAGCGAAGAATGTTTTCCGCGGCATGCCCTGGCGCGCGAAAATCAGGCGAAGGTCATCGCCTGCATCACCGCCCATTTGCGGGCGGCGGGAGGGCGGGTGGTGCTTCAGGAGATCGCCACTCCGGGAGGTTCCTATCAGAATGTAGTCGCCCACTTCGGGCCGGAGGAAGGGAGCCGGTACGTCGTCGGCGCGCATTTTGATGCCTGCGGGGTGCAACCGGGCGCGGACGACAATGCGAGCGGCGTCGCCGGTCTGTTGGAACTGGCCACGCTGCTCGGCCGGGAGAAATCATTGCCCGCCCACTATGAGTTGGTGGCTTACAACCTGGAGGAGCCGCCGTACTTCGCCGGATCGGACATGGGCAGCGCGGTCCATGCGCGCAGCCTGCGGGCCGAGAACACCCCGGTTGCCCTCACGCGGTCCTTGGAAATGATCGGTTATTTCCAAGACCAGCGGGGCAGCCAGTCGTATCCCGGACTGATGTTAAGCCTGATCTATCCGTCGCGGGCGAATTTCATCGCGATCGTCGGTCGGTGGGATCAACGGGCGCTGGTGGTGGCGTTCAAGCGGGCCTGCATTGGGGCGGCGGACATTCCGGTCGTGTCGATCGCGGCGCCCTCCTTTGTGCCGGCGATCGATTTCTCCGACCACCGCAACTACTGGGCCGAAGGATACCCGGCGCTGATGATCACCGACACCTCCTTTCTCCGGAACCCTCACTACCACCAACCCACCGACACCGCCGCCACGCTCGACTACCGGCGCATGTCCAAAGTGGTGCGGCTGCTGCACGCGGGGTTGTTGGAATTCGCGAAACGGTGAGCGATGGACACTTTCACGGTCCGACTCCACTTTGGAAACCGCGGGCCGGCCCGTCTTGATGGAACGAAACTTCCTCCCGGTTGACACACACTCCGGTCGGCATCGACTATAACCTATGAACCTTAAAACCAATATTCCCGCGTGGCTGCGCGTGTTGAGCCTGGTATTTCTGCTGGCGGGTGGGCCGGCCTTCGCCGACAACCCGCCGGCGTCCGGCGACGCGGCGATGATTGTCTCGCCGACCCCCACGAGGCTGGTGGCCGAGGGCACGGGCGTGTCCGGCCAACTCGCCGTTACCCAGGAAGTCATCAGTGCCGACACGACCGGCGATCTGGTCTTTTCGATCACGGCCGAGCCCCAGTTCGGGCGGGTGGGACTGGCCGGCGGGGATGAAGAGGATTTTTTCCAAAACAAGAGCGGGCGCTCCAGTTATTTTGCCTACCGGCCGCGGGACGATTATGTGGGCGAAGACTCGTTCACCTACACGGTGCGCAACGAGACGTCCGGTTTGGTTTTCCAGAACAAGGTGGTGATCGAGGTGAAACCCGCGCCGCCGGTTGTCCTCGATAAACTGGTGGTCACCGAGTCCCGGGAACGGGCCATGGCTGACCGTCCGGTCGCGTTGACCACCCGCCCCAACACCGCGGTCACGCAAAAGATCCCCAGTCATGAGGACTTCTTGAAGGAGGCGGACCGCGCCAACATCGCCAACCCCAAAGTGGCCTATGTCTTGGTCGACGGGGCCAAACCTCAGCACGGCACGTCCAAGCTCGATCGCGACACCGGTCAGCTCACCTATGCCCCCGATCCTGGTTTCATCGGCGAGGATCGCTTCAACTACTACACGTTCGACGAGAACAACGCCCAACTCGGGGTGGAAAATGTCGTGATCGTCAGCGTCGAGCCGATCCGGGACGTGAAGCGCATCGCCGTGGATCGCTCCCGAAGCCGGGAGGTCGACCTCGTGTTCGTGATCAACAATTCGCCCTCGATGGCCAAGCACCAGAGTCGCATCGCCGAGAATCTCCGGCGCTTCCGTCAGCTCTTCGACGAGCGCAAGCTCGACTACCGGATCGGGGTCCTGACGACCGATTTCGTCGACGCGGGGCAGCGGTATTTCAAGGAGGTCCGATCTGTGGAACTCGACGCGGCGGGCAATCCGGTGCTCGACCGCAAGCAGCAGCCGAAGAAGAGCACGAAGCGGGTGGCGAGCAACGGCGCCCTCGTGACGCTCCCGGTGCTGACCCAGCCCTGGGTGACGCCGCAGACGCCCGACGGCGTCTTTGCCGAGCTCGTGAAGGTCGGCACGAACGGCGACAGCAACCGCACGGCCTTTACGGCGGTATATAACTTCGTGGCGAGATATGGGAGCAAGGAGCACACCCTGTTGCGCCCCGACGCCACCACGATCGTGGTCTATTTCATGGACGAGGAGGAGACCCGCATGGCGGTCTGGAAGGAGCAGGCCAAGGCCAAAGTGAAGGCGAACGGCGCGCGCGAGGCCGAATGGATCCAGAACGGCAAGCTCCCCGAGTTGCTCAACCAGTTCAACGCGAGCAATCCCGGAAAGCGCCAGACGCTCGACGGCTACATTAACTACTGGGTGCTGCGCCCCTTCATCATCGTCAAAGGCAACAAGCGGGGAAAGATCGAGATGCACGCGGTGGTGTCGCCAGCCAACGTTTCGCACCGCCGCGCGGCCGAGCTCACCGGCGGCACGGTGCTGAACATCGAGGGAGATTTCTCCGGGCCCCTCGCCGCGCTCGGCGACCGCATCGCCGACACCGTGGCCGTCGCGCTCGACCCGGTCGCGACCGGTGCGACCCTCTACAAGAAGAGCCTGCGCGTACTGGTTGACGGGCAGGAGGTGCGGCCCGATCCGGTAAACGGTTTCGTCTACGACGAACTCACGCACAGCATCCGCTTTCAGGGCGCCGCCAAAAAACAAGCCTTCACCGCCAAGATCGACCTCACCTACGAGGAGCACCGGTGAGGCGGACCTGCGGCCCGCAGTTGAAAGTGGAAAGTTGACAGAGCGCGGCAGCGCGGAGAGGGCGTCGTGAGTCGTAGCGGGCGCCCATTGGGCGCGAGCCGGACAGCGTCCGGACTGAAAAGCCTAAACACCGACCCTCATCAATGCGCTGAGCCCGTGGCCTAGCGCTCGGCGGTTACGACGTGTCCGGCAAAGAAATTGATTGGCGGCGGCGAAGATTGACTCTTGGCTTCTTCCGGGCCGACCTGCGTCGCCGTTTGCGATGCGAACCATTCCGCCCATGAGCAAGTCTCCGCCCGATCCCTTGTCCGGTCGCGTTTTCTCGATCCGCGGCCAGCGCGTCATCCTCGATGCCGACCTCGCGCGGCTCTATGGCACGAAGACCATGGCCTTCAATCAGGCCGTGCGTCGCAACTGGAAGCGGTTCCCGCCGGACTTCATCCTGCAGGTGAGCCGCGAGGAGTGTGCGAACTTGATATCACAAACTGTGATATCAAACGCCGGTGGTCGAGGTGGACGCCGCAAGCCAGCGTTGGCCTTCACCGAGCACGGGGCCATTATGGCGGCCTCGATCCTGAGGTCCCCGAGGGCAGTGGCGATGAGCGTCTATGTCGTCCGGGCCTTCGTCCAAATGCGGGAGGCGCTGATGACCGGCGCTGTGATTCTGAAACGCTTGGCGGAGATCGACCGCAAGCTGGTCACGCATGACGTGATCCTGAGGGACATCTACGAGAAGCTGCGGCCCCTGCTCGCGTCGCCGGAAACCCCGCGCAAAGAGATGGGATTCCACGTGGGGATACGTCGGAAATGATTCGACGCATCCTCTTCCAAGATGCCGCCAAGAAATCGGCCTTCGCCGCCAAGATCGATATCACCTACGAGGAGCACCGGTGGCGGCCCGCAGTTGAAAGTTCATCGCTGACGGAGCGCGGCAGCGCGGAGAGGGCGTCGTGAGTCGTAGCGGGCGCCCATTGGGCGCGAGCCGGACAGCGTTGAGAGACCGAGGCGCTCGAACACCCCCGCGTCTCTCGCGCGCGCGGGCGACGAGTCCCTTCCTTAGCTCGGCCTCACCACAAACTACAAAGCCCGACCCTGTTCTGTTGCTCGTTGTGTCACCGCCGGCGAAAAAAACTGACAACTTCCCAACGATCCTTGTTAGTCGGTAACACCCTTGCGAAAATCCGTCGGTCGTGGGCCAGAGCAATGACGGGGCGGACGGCGAAGATCGCGCGTCAAGCAACCGCTCATCCCCTCCTTTGGGGCGGAAATTCTGCCGCCCAAATTTAGATCAGCGGCAGGACGCCCACGACCAGTCCCACCACGCCGCCATAGACCACATGGCCGGCAAAATGACTCAGGCCCACCACCAGGTCCGCTTCCCGGAATTCCTCGAGGGGATGTTTGTCGGCCACCACCCAGACCAGCGCCAGACTGACGAGCAGGCCATGGATCACGCCCAGTCCGAGGCCCAGCATCAGGGACTGGGACAGATGGGTGTAGTCGAGCGTCACCATCAACAGGGTATAGACGAGCGCGAAGCCGATCGCAGCAGTGGCATGGATAATAATCCCCACGCGGTAGGCGTTGTCGCGTGACTTGGTGAGCAGGCTGCCCAAGGCGAGAATCATGTCCCCCTTCATCAAGCCGGCCCGGGCGATGAGCCACATGGCCAGTTCCATCGCCAGGCCGCCGAGGACACCTGCCACCAAAGAAGTAAGCAGATACTTCGCCAGAAACATCGTCATAGTCATGGTAACCTCCGTGGATTGGGTTGGGACCGAGGCCGGCCTCAATAAAAGAATACCCCATGCCGGTGAGAACTCCACCTGTTTCTATGGGTACATCTACTAAGCTCTGGCCACGGCAGATTCGTGCTGGTTTGCGGGACAAGCCAAAGGGGTCTGGTTTCAATTTTTATCATCTGCTGCGCTCAAAACGTTCTCCCGTCACCCAGACGGCACAGCTCGCACCTCAATCGCGCCCGCGAGCGGGCTGCCTGCCGGGGCATGATTGGAGTAAAACGGCCTTTTGAAAACGCTCCGTGGCAATACACGGCCAGAACCCTCGGCCCCGCTGCTGTTCGGTTGCGCCTCCCCAAACCCCAAGGCCTGACCCTCTACTCTCCTTGAGGCTGCTGAGCCGGTGGCGGGGTCGCGAGAGCCGCGCGGATCTTTGCGGCCACCGGCGCGAGCTCGGACAGCGGCACGCGATCTCGCGGGGTCTTTTCGGGCAGTTCACCCGCAAACCGCGGGATGAGGTGCAGGTGGGCGTGGAAGACCGACTGACCGGCCGCCCGGCCGGTGTTCATCTGCAGGACGAAACCCTCCGCCTTGAGGTCGGTGCGCCTGAAGGCTTCGGCGATTTTTTTGGCGGCATCCGTCATCGCGTGCATGGTCTCGGCCGGGACGGTCAGGAAATTATCGGCATGCCGCAGCGGGATCACCAGCACGTGCCCCGGGTTGCGCGGGCCGAGGCCGAGAAAGGCCATGACTTGGTCGTCGCGGTAGACGATGCCCTCCTGCTGCCGGGTACCCGCGACGATCTCGCAGAACACGCACGCCGTTGGCTCCTCGGCCAGCGCGACGCCGAACAAGGTCAGGAAAAGAATGATTCGCATGCCGGAGTCTTGGCCGCCGGTCCCGCGGATGGCACGAATGAATTCGAAAAATCGAAGCAGCGTGGCGGAAAAGAAAACAAGGCCCGGCCTGGGTTGCCTCATCCCGTGAGCCATTGGATCCAACCGCGACTTGTCTGGATCTGCCGCGCCTTGCGCAGGCGGGCCAGCTGACGGGAGACAACCTCGCGGGCCGAACCGAGGTCGCGGGCAATCCTTTCATGGGTCGGGTGCAGTTTGCCGTCCGGGTCTGCGGGCCCACCGAATTTAGGGTGGTTTTTAAAATCGGCCGATCTTTCTTCGGTGCTTCAATCGCCGCCTGAGAGTCACGCGGGGGTGACAGTCTTTGCGCAGGGCTACGGCGAGCACGGGAAGGCCAAAAC
>CAZAOI010000030.1:0-18055 GCA_964486705.1 uncultured Oleiharenicola sp.
AGGACAGCGGAACCCGGCACAGCGTGGGGGGTTGGGAGGGGGGTCCAAGGGGAGAGGGCGTAGCCGGCCCCCTTTCGGAAAAAAGATTTTCGGGGAGGGGCCGAGGGGTAGGGGTGCGCAGCACCCCTACCCCTCCCGCCCGGTTGGGTTGAGGTGATCAAAGAAGTGAGGATGTCCGGATCGATCGCGCCGGGCTGATCAGGTGTGACGGGCCTTGGCGGCCTTGGCCCGAAGACTCTCGCCGGAGAACTCAAGGATGATGCTGCGATGAACGAGACGATCGACGGCGGCCATGGCAGTCAGCGGGTTCTTGAAGATTTTGTCCCACTCGGAGAACACGAGATTGGAGGTGATCAGGACCGACTTCTGGCGCTCGTAGCGCTCGGCGAAGAAGGTGAAGAGCACTTCCATCTCGTCCTGCGCCTGGCTGACGTAGCCGAGATCATCACAGATGATCGCGTCGAAGCGGTGCAGTTTGGTGAGCAAGGCCGGCAGCTTCAGGTCGCGCTTGGCGACCAGGAGCTGGTTGACCAGCTTGAAGGTCGGCAGGAACAAGACCTTGAGCTGGTGGCGTTGGATCAACTCGCGGCCGAGGGCGGCACAAAACAAGGTCTTGCCGCGGCCCGGCAAACCGAACGTGAGGAGATTGTCGCCGCGACGAACAAGATCACCAGAAAGCAGCGTGGGCAGTTGGCGGCGGGCCTTCTCGGGCAACTTGGCCTGATCGATCACGGCCAAGTTTTGTCCCGGGGGCAGCGCCGACTCCTTGAGCATGCGCTCAATGCGGCGACGGAGTCGCTCGTTGAGCTCACCTTCGGTGAGCTGGTGGAGGAAGCGCAGATACCCCCAGTTGTCGGCTTCGGCGCGGGTGATGGCGTCGGGATAGTCCCGGGCGAGGGTCGTGAGTCCGAGCGAACGCAGGAGGATGGGCAGGGTGCTGGCACTCATGCGCTCACCTCCTGCGGGCCACCGAGCTGATCGTAGCTGGCCAGTTCCGGGACAAAAACGGCGAGGATCGTGGGCTCCGTGACGGTGCCCAGCCGGGCGCGGATCTGCTCGACGGCGGGATTGAACATCGACGAGACCTTTGCCTACTTCCGGCTGCCCCGGGCGCACCACAAACATCTCAAGTCGACGAACCTGCTGGAGCGGCTCAATCAGGAAATCATACCTCGCGCTCTCTTGATGCGGATTTTTCCGGACGAGGGGAGTTGCTTTCGCATGGGGAAGGCGCTCGCTGTCGAAACCCACGAGGAATGGGTCGATGAAAACCGCTGCCTCAACATGAACCTGCTGCAGGAGCACCTGAAGTGCCCGCCGCTCCAAACCCATGCGGCCTAACCAACCCAATCACCAGGGGAAGGATCCTCGCCCCTTTCCTGCCATCCCTTCCCAAATATCTTCTTTAGCTTACCAAACCATCGAACCCTTAACGCCCATTTGCAGAACTTGACGGACACCACCAATTTTTACGCGCGAAAGGTTGATCTTCTCAAAAAACAGCGATCTTCAGCATGCATGTCCTAGTATAATTTTGCCTATTTTTGGCGGTTTTCTTGCCAAATCGCTCAATTATTGGGGCTTTTTACACAACTCCGAGCTTAAACAAATTCAATGATTGCTATCTGGGGTCAAAGTTCTTTTGAACGCGGGGTTCATTAAAGACTCTAACGTCTATCAAACGCCGCAATCTCAACCAAGGCACTTCTTGGACTTAAAACAAATCAAACAGGTTATTGATCTCATGAAGCGCTCGGATATGACCGAGTTCGAATTCGAGGAAGAGGGTTTCAAGATCAAAATCAAGCGCGGCTCGGGAGGCCAGTCGATCATCTCATCAGCGCCTCTTTCCGCCCATCCGTACCCGCTCCGCGTCGATTCGGCCCCGGTCCAAGCCCAAAGCAATCCGAATCCCGCCCCCTCCCCAATTCCAACTGGTGGAGAAGAAGCCGGTTTCTCTTACGTAAAATCCCCAATGGTCGGGACATTTTACCGCTCACCTTCTCCCGAAAATCCATCGTACGTCGACGTTGCGACTAAAGTCGAAGAAAAGACTGTCGTCTGCATCATTGAGGCGATGAAAATCATGAATGAGATCCAGGCGGAAATTAAGGGAACGGTGGTCGAATTGTTGGTTGAAAACGGGCAGCCCGTCGAATACGGCCAACGCCTTTTCAAGGTTAAGCTCAACTAGTTCAATTTTCCTCTAGTCGGGCAGATAATTTGTACGGCTTAGCTATTTTAAACCATTATGATACAAAAGATTCTCATCGCGAATCGCGGTGAAATCGCGCTTCGAATCATTCGGGCCTGCCGCGAACTTGGAATCAAGACATTAGCTGTCTATTCAGAAGCCGACGTCCAATCACTCCATGTGCAGCTTGCTGACGAAGCAATTTGCATAGGCGGACCCAAAAGCGCCGATAGTTATCTTCGCGCGGACCGCATCATCAGCGCCGCCGAGATCGCTGATGTTGATGCGATTCATCCAGGCTATGGTTTTCTCTCCGAGAACGCCAAATTTGCCGAGCAATGCGAATCGTGTAATATCAAATTTATCGGCCCGAAGTCGAAGAGCATTCGCATTATGGGCGACAAGGCGGTAGCCAAGGACACAGTGAGAAAAGCAGGTGTGGTCACAGTGCCCGGCTCCGATGGACCCATCGATAATGAGATCGAGGCCGTTAAGACGGCCAGGAAAATTGGATATCCTGTTATTATCAAGGCAGTAGCAGGAGGAGGAGGCCGAGGCATGCGCATTGCCCACAATGATGTTTCATTCGCCAAGGAATTCCATGTCGCTCGTAATGAGGCGGAGAAGGCATTCGGGAACGGTTCGGTCTACATTGAAAAATACATTGAGAAGCCTCGCCATATTGAGTTCCAAATTCTCGCCGATAGTCACGGCAAGGTGATTCATCTCGGCGAGCGAGACTGTTCCGTGCAACGGCGCCACCAGAAGTTGATTGAAGAATCTCCCTCCCCGTTTCTTACCCCCGATCTTCGCAAAAAGATGGGAAAAGCTGCCGTGAGAGCGGCAGAAGCAGCCGAATACCAAAACGCCGGCACCATCGAGTTCCTTGTCGATGCAAAGGGTAACTATTATTTCATCGAGATGAATACGCGCATTCAGGTCGAGCATCCGGTGACCGAGGAAGTGACCGGGATCGACCTGATCAAGCAGCAGATCCACATCGCCAATGGGGAAAAATTGGGTTTCGATCAAGGCGACATCAAGGTCGAGAAACACGCCATTGAGTGCCGTATCAACGCCGAAGACCCAGCCCGCAACTTTACGCCTTCGCCCGGCACCATCAGCCTTTACTACGCCCCCGGCGGACTAGGCGTACGGGTCGACTCCCACGCTTACAGTGGCTACACGATCCCCCCCTATTACGACAGCATGATTGGGAAACTAATCTGTTTTGGACCGACCCGTAAGGTTGCCCTCCAGCGATCTTATCGTGCTTTGAGCGAATATTTGGTCCGCGGGATCAAAACGACCATCCCGTTGCACAAAGCGATCATGAGCGACCCAGTCTTTATCGAAGGGAAAGCCACTACGGCCTACATGGAAGACTTCATGTCCCGGACCCCGACGGATCTTTTTTGAGACGACACAAACCTTTTGCTGAACAATTGATTCTAACCGCGACGCCTAGCGCCGCGGTTATTTGCTTTAGGGTCTAGTTCGATGAGCCGTCACGCCTACTGGATCTCTGTTTTGCTGTTTTCGGTCCTGATAATAGCCAAATTTGATCCGAAAACTGGCTTCACCAGCTTGATTCATTTCGGTGAAACATGGCATAGTCGCCGGCTCAACGTCCTGCAGGACCTGCCCATTGCCACACAATCAAACTCGAACGGCTACGACGGACAATTTTACTCGCAACTCGCCCTAGACCCCCTCCTTCGCAACCCAGAGTTGGCCCAGGCCATTGACGCCCCAGTCTACCGCGCACGCCGGATCTTGACTTCAGCCGCCGCAGCGCTTGCCGGCCTCGGCAGTCCATGGTGGACCCTCCAAGCCTACGCCCTGCTCAATGTGGCGTGTTGGGGCATCCTTAGCTGGTTGCTGTTCAAAAACACCCGAACAGAAAACTGGACAGGGTTTGGTCGCTGGGCCGGCTGTATGTTTAGCATGGGAGTCCTGGATAGCGTTCGACAATCCTTGGTCGATTTGCCGGCCCTGCTGTTGTTGGCCTTGGCCACCCACTCGTGGGAGCAATCGAGACCCAACAAATCCACGCTTTGGCTCGCCTTGGGCAATTTGGCCAAAGAAACCAACTTGTTGGGCACCCTCGCTCTTCATAGCGACCCTGGTTCCCGCAAGGTCTACCTTAAACGCCGCTTGGTCATGCTCGCGTTGGCCATGGTCCCAATTAGCGCCTGGTCGTTGTACGTCCAGCAGCGCCTGGGCGGGACGAGCACCGATCCGAGCCTCGGCAATTTCACTTGGCCGTTTTTCGGCCTTTTCGCACAAGCAAAGCTCTGTCTGACCGAAATTCTCAACGGTAATTTTGATGGCCGCTACTCCTTTGGGTTTCTCGCAATCATCGGCTTGTTGATCCAGCTGATCTTCATCTGGCGTGCGCCTCAGCCTGAATCCCGGTGGTGGCGCGTCGGGGCCGCCTATTCACTGCTTCTGCCCTTTCTCGGATTGTGGGTCTGGTCGGGGTATTGGGCGGCTTGTCGGGCCGTGCTGCCCATGACCATCGTTTTCAACCTCCTCTTACCCGCCAATCGCTTCTTTTGGCCACTATGGAGCATCGGCAACCTTACCTTACTCCACGCTGTCTGGCGTTTCCTCTAGCGAGCCAGCTTGAGGTCGGCCCACTCGCCAAGCACCCGCGACTCGATCCGCCACACTTTCGTGATCTCGGCGAATTTCCCTCGCACGTCGTCCAACTCCCGACTCAGTATTCCGCTTAAGACTAACTCGCCTCCCGGGGCCACCACCGCGCAGAGTTCAGCGGCAAAACGAATTAATACATCAGACTGAATGTTTGCCATCACGAGTTCGGCCTGACGACCCGCCAAACCCGTGACCAAATCGCCAATTGAGAAATCAACCCGATGACTCAATCCATTTAACGCGGCATTTTCCTGACTCACCCGGATCGCCTCCGAATCGGTATCGAAGCCGGCGATCTGTTGAAACCCGAGCTTGGCCGCCGAGAGCGCAAGGATCCCCGAGCCGCAGCCCGCATCGATCACCCGACCGCCAATCCCGCGCCCCGCAGCAAAAGTAGTTAACCGCTCACAGCACAATCTCGTCGTCTCGTGATTCCCGGTGCCGAAAGCCATTCCCGGATCAAGCCACAAGACCTCTTCGCCCGCCGCCAGGACAAACGTCTCGCCTTCCCACACGGGCACCCAGTTGAGACGGCCAAATTTCGAGGATTTGAAATGGGCCTTGTAGCTGTTCCGCCAGTCCGCATCCGGTAATTCGCGGACTTCGGGCTCACCCCGACGCCAGCTTTCACCGCCGGCATCGATCAGGCCCTTCCATGCTTTGCTCGCCTCATCATTGGATTCAAAATATCCGGCCAACCAAGCTCGCTCCCCTGGTTTGTCTTCCAGCAACATGAGGCGCGGATCCTCTCGCTCGGCCAACAATTCCTCCAGCAACTCAACTGCGCCCGGCGCGATCTCGGCTTTTAGCTCAAAAACGGCCATGGTTAGCTCTTGGTTGATAAACTCAGCCGGGCGATTACCGCAGGCAGTAATTCATGTTCGGCCGCATGCACCTTGGCCACCAGTGTTTCCAGCGTATCCGCCGGGTCCACCCGGACAGCCATCTGCTCCAGAATTGGGCCACCATCGACCTCAAGCGTCACGTGATGGACCGTGCACCCGGTAATCCTCACCCCGCGACGGAAGGCCTGCCCGATTCCGTCCAACCCGGGAAAACTCGGCAGCAAACTCGGATGCAGGTTGATGATTTTGCCGCCGAACGCCGCAAAAAAACCCGGCTTCAACACGCGCATGAAGCCCGCCAGCACGACCAGATCCGGCCGCGCCGCCTGGATCGCCGCGATGAACCGCGCCTCGCCCTCACCTTCCAGCTTCGTCTTGAACGGTGCCGGGTCGACGAATGCCGCCGGCACGCCGAACCGCGGCCCGAGCGCAAGAATCCCGGCAGCCGGCTGGTCGGATAAAATCTGCACGACCCGGGCCTCTCCCAAGCGACCAGTCTCTTGCGCCTGCAAAATTGCCTCGGCATTGCTGCCGCGTCCCGAGCCTAGGATGACAACTCGCATGATCTCGCTCAGAAAAACTTCTTCGCCTTGTCGAAAAAACTCTTGGCCATCGGGCCGTCCGTTTCCCCGGTCACGCTGGCAAATTCCTCCAGCACCTTTCGCTGCTCAGACGTGAGATGTGTCGGCACCTCCACCTGGACGCGAATCAGTTGATCGCCATGCGCGTTGCCGCGCAGATGCGGCATTCCCCGCCCTTTGAGCCGGAAGGTCGTGCCCGACTGGGTGCCAGCCGGAACTTTCAAGGTCGCCTTCCCCTGCAGCGTGGGAACGAAGATCGTTCCACCCAGCGTCGCCAAGGTGAACTTGATCGGTATTTCACAGAACAGGTCATCCCCTTGCCGCTCGAAGACGTCATGCTCCTTAACGTGCACCACAATATAAAGGTCGCCCGCCTCGCCCCCGCTCACGCCGGCTTCGCCGTTACCGGACGAGCGCAACTTATTGCCGGTATCAACTCCGGGCGGAATCCGCACATTAATCTTCGCGGTCTCCTGCACGCGGCCTTCGCCGGTGCATTTGACGCAAACCTTTTCAAAGCGGCTTCCGGAGCCATGACAGCTCGGACAGACTTGGCGGACATGGAAAAACCCACGGGACGTTGTCACCTGACCAGCGCCCCGGCAGGCGGGGCACGTCATGCGCTTGGTCCCCGGTTCGGCCCCACTGCCATGGCAATGCCCGCACGCGCCCAACTTGCGGAAAGAAATCTCCTTTTCCGCTCCGTGCGCCGCATCCTCGAGCGAGATCTCAAGATCGTAACGCAAATCCGCGCCCCGGCCTGGACCGCCGCCGCTTTGGCCGCCGCCGCCGCCGAAAAATTCCTCGAAAATCCCGCCCCCGCCCCCGCCGCCGCCGCCTTGGCCAAATACTTCGCGAAAAATATCGAATGGATCGTGAAACCCGCCGCCCCCGGCACCCGCGCCGCGCGGTCCCGCCCCCGGTTGCTGGAAGGCCGCGTGGCCGTAGCGGTCATAGGCGGCCCGCTTGTCCGGATCCTTGAGTGCTTCGTAGGCCTCGGAGATCTTTTTGAACATCTCCTCGGCTTCCTTGTTTCCGGGATTCTTGTCCGGATGAAATTGCACCGCCTTTTTGCGGTAGGCCTTCTTCAGTTCATCCTCGTTGGCGGTCTTCGCCACCCCGAGCAATTCATAGTAATCTTCCTTATGTGCGGCAGCCATGGCAGGTAATTAGGCTTGGGGCTCAACCGCCGGTCCACTTGAGACGATGACGGAGGCCGGTCGCAGCAACCGGCCGTTCAGCGTGTAACCCAGGCGAACGACCTGCATGACGTGCTCCTCGGCAACATCGGCGCTCGGCTGATGGGAAATACACTCGTGAAAATTAGGGTCAAAGCGCAGGCCGGCTGGATTGAGCTCCTTCAGCCCGTGGCGACTGAGAGCGCCCTTGAACTGCTCCATGGTCATCGTCACCCCGTCGACAATCGGCTTCACTTCGGCCTGCAGCTGCGCGGCCGCCAAAGTCCGACCCAGATTATCGAGGATGGGAACGACATCCTCCATCAAACCGGAGACGGCAAAAAGCCTTAATTCTTCCTTTTCCCGCAACGTGCGTTTCCGGAAATTCTCCAGGTCGGCCACCGCCCGGGTATAGCGATCGTAGCTGGCCGCCGCTTCCTGCTTGGCCACCGCCAGGCGCTCTTCCAGCTTCGACCCGACATCGCTCGGAGCGGGTGCAGAAGTGGCTTGTTGGTTGGTGTCTTTGACTTCGGGTTGCGTCGGTTCGCTCATGCTAAAGGGTTAACAATGCATTAAGGCTTCCTCTTATCAAGCGAGTCCAGCAAACCCTTGATTTTTTCGCCGGTTTTCTGCCCGGCGTCCTGCAAACTGCCCTTGAGATCGCCCAACAGTCCCGGGCTGTTCGGAAACGCGCCGCCCAGCGTGCCCGTAATCAACCCCAGAGCTGAGCCGCTGAACGGGCTGACGATCTTCGTCACGCTGTCAACATCCCGCATATCCCGGCTGATGTTCAGGTTGTAGTCCTTGATCTTGGGGCGCGCGGCCGAATAGTCGGCATAAACCAGCTTATCGACTTTCAGCACCAGGCGTTTGATCAAAAACTCCCTTGTGGCACTGCTCTTCTTGGCTTCCGGAGAACCTGCTGGGGGGTTGCCGGTGACGCCTTCCTTGAACACGAGGGCGTTCACCATCCCTTGCGGATTCTTGACCAGCGTCACAACTGCAACATCCAACACGACCTCATTGGCCACAAACCGGCTGCTGAACAGGGAAAACAAGCTCACGTCCGCGCGAAACTCGCGCAGGTCGAAAAATTCCTCGGCCGGCCAGCCGGCGGGGTTTTTCATCACCAAGCCCCTAATCGCCACCGTCGCCGTGAACGGGTTTACCGAAAGCTGATCCACTTTCACCGCGAAGCCCGTCCGCGATCGAATCGTGGAAACGACCAACCCGGGAAGCAGGACGACCCACAGAACTGAAGCTACTCCGAGGAACAGAACAAAAACGAAGAATAGCTTGGCCAGCAATCCGCCGCGTTCGCTCCGGAAGTCTGTCATCCGGCCCCGCATCATTGAGAAAAGCCTTCTGTCACGAGAACGACGGTTTTGCCTTTAGCCACAAAAGAAAACCCACCTCCATAGGGGAGCAAGGCGCTGTCGCCCAGCATCAGGGTCTGGACGAAGTCCGACCCGGTTTCCACGGCACCCGCGACCACCGAGAGAATCCGGGCCTGCTCGCCCGGTCTGAAATCCAACCGGGCGCCGGCCTCGAGCCGTTCGCGCCGGATCGTGAATTCACGGCAACTGGCCAGCACCGCCGAGTCGCCATCGCTGCGCACGAGCTGCACCGGACTAGCCAGGTTGGCGCTGAGGCATTCCAGCGACTCGCGCACGTGCAGCGCCCGGGGCTTGCCGTCCAGTCCCAGCCGGCCCCAGTCATCCACCCGGTAGGTCGTATCGGAATTTTGCTGAATCTCCAAAATTACGTTGCCCGCATCAATTGCGTGCATCGTGCCGCTATGGATCAGGAGCGAATCGCCTTCGCGCACCGCCAGCCGGTCGAGGCATTGATCAACCGTCCCGGCGGCGATCGCCTGCTCGAAACTGCTGCGGGTCACGCCCGCCCGCAGCCCGGCATAGACCGCGGCCCCCGCATCCGTTTGGCCAAAGTACCAATTCTCAGTCTTCGGCTCGCCCCCCAGTCGACCCGCGATGCTTGCCGGCGGGTGCACCTGCACGCTGAGCCGGTCGCGGCAGTCCAGCCATTTGATGAGAATGGGGAACGGCCGGGCCTTCGGCCAGGCGGGCCCCATGATTTCAGCCGCATTTTGTTCGAGCACCTGGCGCAGCGTTTGTCCCGCCCACGGCCCGCCGACGACACACGATTGGGCTTCCGCCCGATCGACCAGCTCCCAACTTTCGCCGATCGGGCCGGCCGCCGGCAATTTCCGTCCCAGATAGTTTTCCAGCTCTCGGCCACCCCACACGCGCTCCTGGTAGATCGGCGTAAATTGAAGAATGGTCGTCATGTTCTGGGGTGGGAGTGTTTCGCTGAATTCCACCGGGGGGGATTTTCCATTGACCATCCGCACCGATGAACCTGCAATTATTTTCACACACACAAATGGCCAAAGCGGAGAGTTCAAATACAAAGGAAAAGGACACCCCCTCGTTCGAGGGTCCGCGCCATCGGCCGCACTGGCTGGCCGCGTTCACTTGCCTGGTCATCGGCATCTTGCTGGCCGTCGCCCTGATGGATTTCAAGCCGGAGCAAAGCATCCAGACCACCACCAATCCCACCAGCGTGAACCTTGTGGGCGTGATCGGCGCCGAATTTTCCTGGTGGTCCTACCACTTGCTGGGCGTCTCGACATGGCTGCTGCCCGTTTTTCTATTTTGGATGACCTACATCTATCTGCGCAGCGCCCGCAGCCTCGCCAGCACGCGGCTGATCGCCATGTTCTGCTGCATTGTTTCCTTTTCGGCGCTGGTCGCGATGCAGGAAACCGTCTTCACCAACAAGGCGGTCTTTACGGCGGGCCCGGGCGGGCTCCTCGGCTCTTTCCTCTATCTGACCTTGCTCAAGGACAGTCTCGGCGTTTTCGGCGCCGCCCTGATTCTTGGGACCGTTTATTTGGTGGGCATGCTCTTTATCTTCACCCGGGATATCGCGGCGGAATTGGCGCGGGTGATGAACAATTTCTCGGAGTGGCGGCAGAAACGCGCGGCCCTGAAAGCCGCCCTCGCGGACGAGTTGCGGCAGAAACGCGAAGAAGCCGCCAAGCAAAAACCTGCGGCCAGCCCGGTCATTCCGCCGCCCGCGCCCGGTGCCAACAAGAAGACTATCGTGCCGAAGGGCGGCGATCCTTTCGGCGAGACGCTCAAGCCCGCCGCCGCTCCGGCGCCGGCGAAAGCCGGCGTTGAGCTGGAGACGGCGAAACCGGCGACCAAGCCCACCGCTAAGTCCGGCGCCACCGCTCCCGCCACTGACGTCAAGCCCCTGGCGGCCGCCGCCGGCCGGATGGAGCTGAATATCGTCAAGCCCCAGGAGACCAAGAAGGCAAAGGTCACCCTGCCGCAGAGCGACGACAAGGATTACGAATTTCCCCCGCTGAAATTGCTCCGCGAGCAGGTGAAGGCCGAAGGCCTCAACAGCGAGGAGGAGCACCGGCAGAACGCCGAAAATCTACTCCGCATCCTCGGCGAATTCGGGGTCGAGGTGACCCTCGGAGAAATTCATGTTGGCCCGGTCATCACGTGCTACGAGGTCAAGCCCGCCGCCGGCGTGCGCGTGGAAAAAATCTCCGGCCTCGACAAAAATATCGCCCTCGGCATGCAGGCCCAATCGGTGCGCATCCTCGCCCCCATTCCCGGCAAGGCTGCCGTCGGGGTCGAAGTCCCCAATCGCATTTCCACGCCCGTCGGGTTGCGCGAGATCATCGAAAGCGAAGATTGGAGCGGAGCCAAGGCCGAGCTGCCAATTGCCCTCGGACGGGACGCCACCGGCAAGCCACTGATCTCCGATTTGACGAAGATGCCTCACTTGCTCATCGCCGGCGCCACCGGTTCGGGCAAGTCCGTCTGTATCAATTCCATCGTCGCTTCGATCCTCTACTCGAAAAGCCCGAAGGATGTGCGGCTCATTATGGTGGACCCGAAGGTCGTTGAACTGAAGATTTTCAACACCCTGCCGCACATGCTCATTCCGGTCGTTACCGAGCCCAAGAAGGTGCCGGCGGCGCTGAAATGGCTCCTCGGCGAGATGGAGCAACGCTACCAGATTTTCGCCAAGGCCAATGTCCGCAATATCCTCGGTTTTAACAACCGCAAGAAGGACCCGAAACACGAGTTCCCGCCCATGGAGCAGCAAGGCGAACTTACCGGTGTCACCGACGAAATCGAAATCCCCGATCGCCTCCCCTACATCGTCGCCATCATCGACGAACTGGCCGACTTGATGATGGTCGCGCCCGCCGAGATCGAGACCAGCATCGCCCGCCTCGCCCAACTCGCTCGCGCCGCCGGCATCCATCTCATCATCGCCACTCAGCGCCCTTCGGTCAATGTCATCACCGGCGTGATCAAGGCCAACCTGCCCTCGCGTATCGCCTTTCAGGTCGCTTCCCAAGTGGACTCCCGCACCATTCTTGACGGCAAGGGCGCCGAGACCCTCATCGGACGGGGCGACATGCTCTTCTCTCCTCCCGGCACCTCCCGCATTGTTCGAGCGCAGGGCGCCTTGGCTTCAGATGAAGAAATCCAAGCGATCGTGGATTTCATCCAGAAAAACAACGCCCCGCCGCAATATGTTCATTCCGTCCAGCAGCAGATCGACCGTGATTCCAAGGACGAGGATGAGGACGGCGAAGACGGGGACGATGACGACATGGGGGATGACGGGGAACTTTTCCAGCAGGCCTTGGACGTTCTAAAATCCACGCGCCGCGCCTCCACCTCCATGCTGCAGCGAAAATTGCGCATCGGCTACAACCGGGCGGCGCGAATCGTCGAGCTGATGGAGGAAAAAGGCATCGTCGGCCCGGAAAACGGCTCCTCTCCCCGGGAAATCCTCGTCGATCTCGACACCTACGAGCCGTGAAAGTCGCGCCCTCTTTCCGGCTTTCACCGGCCGGTCACCGACGGGTCAGAATGACGGCGGAAGACCAATTTCTCAGCTTTCGTCTGTTTCATGGTGACTTCTCCAGACTGATTCCCTAACTGATTCCTCCATGCAGACTATCGGAGAAAGACTTGAGGAGGCCCGCAAACGCAAAGGCATCTCCGTGCGCGAGGCCGCGGAGGCCACCAAGATCCGCGGTGACTACCTGCAGAAATTCGAGGCCAACACCTTTGACCTAGACCTTCCGCCGCTTTACATCCGCGGCTTTCTACGGTCGTACGCCCGCCATCTCGAGCTCGATCCCGAACGCATTGTGGGCGACTACAACTCAGTGCTGGCCGAAGGCAAACCGGCACGCCGTGAGAACCGCGAAATCTACGGTCGCGTCGACTTTGCGGAAGCCCCCCGCACGCCGGACGCAGTGGCGACCGGTCCCGTCAGTCGCTCGGCGCAAGATCAGGCCATGCTCCTCAAGTTCGGCCTCCTCGCCGGTGGCGCCGTCGCCGCCATCGTCATCATTATTTTGCTCATCAATGTGCTTTTCTCCAACTCCGCCGCCAAGCCCTCCCCGGCTGCGGCGCAAGCGGTCCAGCCGGCACCAGCAATTCAAGCCGAAGCCGCCCAGACTCTCACGCTCACGGCCATCGACGCCACCCGGGTCAAGGTGGTGCAGGACCTCGACGGCGCGGTGCTGTTCAACGGCGCACTCGCCCGCGGCGAGACCAAGTCCCTCAAGAAACAGGGCAAGCTGCTCATCACGATTGAATCCGGCAAGAATCTCCGCATGGAGGTCAACGGCCGCAATTATCCCGTCCCGCTCGAAGGCTATGGGCGCTTCGCCCTCGATTGAGGTCGGGCTCTCTCGCGCTTTCTGAAAGGCATCGGCCGGTTCCCGCCGGCGTTTTTCGCTCGCGGCACGTCCGAGACGGTGGAACTCGCGCCAAGGATTCTTCTTCCCCAAAACGCGCAGCGTCTCCTTCCCGCCCCGATGGCCCGATCAGCGCAGGGCCAAGGGCGGCCCGAGCACTTCCCGCAGGATCAAGGCGCGCCGGAGGGCCGCGGGATTCCGCAAATCGTCACCGAGGGCATTCCGCACCGCCACCGCGGCGACCTCGTCCTTGTCGGAAATTTGGGTCTCAAATTGGGTCCGGCGCAGGGCCGCCGCTTTCATCTCGGTGGCCAATCGAAGCTGCTCCGTAAATGCGGCCTGCTGCTCAAGGATCTCCGCCGTGCGTTGGGTCTCCAACCGGGCAACCGCCGCCTTGGACAAGGGCGCCGGCTGGGACGACCGCACGAACACGTCGCGCACCACCAGCGGTGGCTCGGACGGCTCGGCGACGGATGCCGCCGGTGACTCTGACTGCGTGTAGGTTCGCGCCCGTTGCTCGATCTTGCGTTGGATCTCCTCGCGAATGCGCTGCGTGCGTTCGGCGAGCTCGGGATCCTCAAACGTGACTTCCGGGGGCGGCGCCACATCCTCCGCCTTTTCTTGGCGCCGTTGGTTCAGCCACCACGCCACCGCGCCAGCGGCAGCGATAATCAACTGGAGATGATCAAGGACCCAATTCATTGGTGGATTTTTGGCAGCGGTCGCCGACCGCCGCGGTGGTCAACTTACTTTTTCCCTTCCGGATGGGCGATGGAGCCGCGCATGGAGGTGTCGGCCTGGATGTTCTCCATCTTGTAATAGTCCATCACTCCGAGCCGGCCCGAGCGGAACGCCTCGGCCATCGCCAGCGGCACCTGCGCCTGCGCCTCGACAACCTTCGCCTGCATCTCCTGGACGCGGGCCTTCATTTCCTGCTCGACGGCCACGGCGGCCGCCCGGCGAATTTCCGCCTGCGCCTGCGCGATGCTCTTGTTCGCTTCGGCCTGGGCTTCCTGCAGTTTGGCGCCCACGTTCTCGCCCACGTCAACGTCGGCGATGTCGATAGAGAGAATCTCGAACGCGCTGCCCACATCGAGGCCGCGGGCGAGCACGGTCTTGGAAATACTGTCGGGCGATTCGAGCACGACCTTGTAGCTCTCGGCCGCACCGATGGTGGAGACAATGCCCTCACCCACGCGCGCAATGATCGTCTCCTCCTTGGCGCCACCCACAAAGCGATCGAGATGGGTGCGCACGGTCACCCGGGCCTTCACCTTCACTTGGATGCCGTCCTTTGCCACCCCATCGATCGTCGTGCGGCCGCTCTCGGGATTGGGGCAGTCAATGACCTTCGGATCAACCGAGGTGCGCACCGCCTCCACCACCGACTTGCCCGATCCCTTGGTGGCGAGATCGATGGCGCAGGCGCGATCCCAATCAAGCATAATGCCGGCCTTTTGGGCGGCGACGAGTGCTTGTACGGTTGGAACGACGTTGCCGCCGGCGAGATAATGCGCGGAAATCTTGTCGGTGGTGACCTCGATGCCCGCTTTCACCGCCGTGATGCGGGCGTCGACCACCAGGCTGTAGGGCACGCCGCCGAGGCGCATCCCGAGGAGATTGAGCCAACCGACCGGGGCGCCGTTGAGTTTCGCTTTCAGCCAGATGCTGACAAAAGAAGCGACAACGAAGAAGGCAATCAGGGCGGGAACGACGATGACAACTAGCAGGATGGTGGAGGGCATGGGAGGATCAGGATTTGGTTACAATGAGTCGGAAATTATCGAGCCCGGTGACGCGCAGGCTGGTACCTTTCGCCACATGACCGGACTCGGAAAATGCTTCGTAGCGCCGGCCTTCGACCAGCACAAAGCCACTTGGGACCAGCGCCGTCAACGCTTCCGCCGATTTGCCGGTCACACTTTCCTTGTCCGCCAGCGGCGGCTGGCTGGTGGCATCAACCGTGGTTTGCACGATGAGCTTCCGGCCAAACTTGGTCTTCGGCAACCACACCAATTCGACATACAGGGTGAGTGCCAGTAACGCCAGGGCCACGGTCGTGGCCAGGACGCCGCCCGACGTTCCCCATTGAAGAAAAGATAGCCCACAGCCGGCAAACATGCAGAGCGCTCCAAAAATGCCGAGCACGGCTCCCGGCACAAAGATTTCGCCGGCCAGCAACAGAACCCCGAGCAGAAACAGGATCAGGATGGCATTCATGAGTCGGTTCTCTCGACAATCAATGCGAAATCTGTCCGCCCCCGGACAATCACGGTATCCCCGGCATCAACCGCCCCGACCTTGACTGTGGCCTCAAACCGCCGCCCCGCGATCTCGACTTGCCCGCTGGGCCGCAGGACCGTCACGGCCCAGCCGCGCCGGCCGATGAGGTCAGCGACTTCATGGGCTGCTTCCGGCCCGACTCCAGCCATTTGCGCGGCTCCGCCGATGGCTGTCCCCACCACCATCTTGTCCCACATCCACCCCTTGGGGAGGAAACGTACCAGTGCCGCCCCCAAGCTGATCGCGAGAGCCAGCCCTAGACCGAGATTGAGCAGCGGGACCACGAAGGCATCGCCGGACCACGAGGTGATCAAAGGCACCCCCGGCCAAAGATCGGCCATCGCCCAGACCAGTGAGCCGAGTATCAGCACCAATCCGAACAGTGCCACGATCACCACCCCCGGGAAAAAAATGATCTCCAGTGCCACCAACAACAGGCCAACCGCAAAAACCAGCAAGGGTTCATGCCCCGAAAAACCCGCGACGTAGTTGCCGAGAAACACAACCGCCAGCAACACAATCCCCGTGATGCCAAACACCCCAAAACCGGGAGTCTTGAACTCGATGAACAACGCCAGCAGGCCAAGCCCGAGCAGGACAGGCGAAAACCGGGTCAAATATTGCGCCAGCTCCTCTGACCAAGTAACGGTGAACTTTCTGATCTCATAGCCCCCGGCGCCAAATTTGGCCTTCAACAACGTCTCAATATCCGCCGCCTTGCCGGCGCCGAGCAACGCCCGCGGCGGCTCGCCGTATTCTTCCAGCGCCTCGGTGGCCGTGAGCGAGAGCAGTTCGCCCTTGGGCTTGAGAATCTTGTCCCCGATTTTGAGTTCAAAATCCTCGTCAATCATGGCCGAGATAACCTGACCGCGATAGCCCTTGCCCTCCGAGCTGGCTCGCATGCGCGCGCGCAAATAGCTGACGATCTTCTGCCGCATCGTCTTGTCGACCTCCCCGCCGGTCGAAAGGACCGGGGCGGCGGCGCCGATCACCCCGGTAGGCACAAAATAGATTTCGTCGGTCACGGCCGAGATAAACGCCCCGGCCGACATGGCTTCCTTGTTCACAAAAGTGATTTTGTGGCCCGGAAATTTGTCGAGTGCCTCCATGATGTCGAATGTCACATCGAGCGCACCACCGGGCGTGTTCATATCGAGCAGCACCACGTCGGCCTTCTGCTCAATGGCCTCCTTCAGCCCGCGCCGCAGAATATAGAGGGTCGGGCGGTTGACCTCCTCCTGGACGGGAAGAACGTAAACCACTACCTTCTTGCCGGGAGTCGCCGCGACCGCCGGCGCCGCCACCGGTTCAGCTGCCTGGCAGGCAACGGCACCAGCAAGCATCGTAAGAAAAAGTCCGACCTGTTTGAGCATTCAACGAATAACTGATGGATTTCCGGCCGGACCGCAAGCGCCTTGAGCTTACAATCCACCCAGATCATTCAAGGCCTCGCACCCGATCGGACAAAAATAACTGACTTTGTATTGGAACACCGCGCGGATTGTGTTTAACCAAAGTCTCCATGGAACGCATCCCGTATCTCGGGCAAACAATTCTGAAATGGCAGGTCGGCGCCTCTTCCTTTCTGGCCCTGCCGGAAATGGGCGCGCGGCTGATGAACTGGAACGTCACCCTCGGCGACGGCAGCGTGCGCGACATCATCTTCTGGCCCGAAGTCGAAAACCTCGATAATATCGCGAGTATCCGCGGCGGAAATCCGATCCTTTTCCCCTTCAATGGCCGCAGTTACGATGGCGGGGAAATCCATCACTGGCGCGCAGATGACGGCCTGCGCCGACCGATGCCGATGCACGGTCTCGCCCGGCAGGGCAAATTTCGCACGACCCGCCTCGACGAGGGAGGTTTCTCGGCCCAATTTGTGCCTGATGCGGCCGCCAAGGCGGCTTTCCCCTACGACTATGAATTTGTGGTCAGCTACCGTTTCGACCCCGTCGGGATTTTTGTTGAATTGCAGCTGACCAACCTCGGCAACACGCCCATGCCGTGGTCCGCCGGGCATCATTTCTACTTTACCCTCCCTTGGAGCCCTGGCCGCACCCGCGGTGACTATGTGCTGGAAACCTCGGCCGCGAAATTTCTCTCCCGCGACGAAAAAGGTGGTCTGATCGCCGGCCCGACGGCCGCCACCCGGGAGACTTTCGCCAACAACAGCCTGATTGATCTCATCCACACCGGTCTGCGCCGCGACACCTTCTCCGTCACTGAACGACCCACGGGCAACCGCATGATTTTCCGCAGCGGGATGGCCAATAGCTCCAACCGCGATCTGGCGGTCGTGACTTGGACCCAAGGGCCGGAATCGCCCTTCTATTGCATCGAGCCTTGGATGGGGCCGCCCAATGCGCCCGAGACCAAGGTCGGCTTGCACACTGTCGCGCCCGGCCAGACGCAGAAATTCTACGTGGAAATCACCTTGGAGTAAGCTGCGGTCGAGACGCGCAAGCATCGGCCCCGCCAACACGGGCTGAGCAACGGGGCCGGTTGGCACCCGGCGGCATGGAGGGCCGCGAGCGCCCGCCCGACCG
>CAZAOI010000031.1:0-17962 GCA_964486705.1 uncultured Oleiharenicola sp.
TCATGATGGCATGGGCGCAAAACGCCAGATCCCGGTGGGTTTCCGTCGCCCCCAATCCAACCCGGGCCTTGAACCATTGCCGATCAGCGTCGACCAGGCTGATGAGTGCAATGGGTACCTGGCAGATCTGGGCGGCGAGATGAACGAGCTCGTCGTAGGTCGTTTCTGCCTCCGAGTCCAAGACTTCGTAGGAGCGCAATGCGTCCAGACGTTGCGGTTCGTTGTCGGGCAAAGGGGAAGGCATGGTCTTCGGGACTACCCGTTATCGACGCAATCATCGGCTCCTTAAGGCAAATTGGACCGCGGGGATGAAGCGCCAGATGCAGGGCCGAACACCCAAAGTTTTTACAAGGTGATCGCGACGGGTGGGCGAGTATCATTGTTGATTCATCCTTAATTCCGCAGATGATTTGGCCACAAAGAACGCAAAAATCACAAAAACAGAATGTTGGCGCACCGCGTAACGCTAGGCGCACTCACCTCGCAGGTGAAATCATTCTTATGCCCACAAATCAGGTTTCCTCTCTGCGTTCTTCGCGTCCTCTGCGTTTCAATTGAGTTTTTTTTTAGGATTATTGAGTCTTACCCATAGAAGTGACGGAGCCTTGGGTAGGGCGAATCCTCTGGATGAGCCGTGCTGCCGAGCGGCTCGTCGGGGACCAGCCTTCGCCAAGACTACGGCGCGGCAAGCGACCCGCCCTACCAATGGAGCCGTAGTTGTCACTTCTACGGGTAAGCTTCACTAGTTCGCCCTTTTCACAGGAGGAATAGACGCGCAACTGCATGATTTTGGCGGAGACCATTCAGCCTTAATTCCGCAGTACGATTGGCCACAAAAAGCGCAAAAAACACAAAATCAGAAAGCTGGAACACAAACATGGGGCAAGGAGTAGTCACCTCGCAGGTGATGGTGTCATTGTGCCTGTAAACTTGGTTTCCCCTCTGCGTTCTCCACGTCCTCCGCGTTTCAATTGAGTTTTTTAGGTTCAGAGCGAACTCGGGCCGCCCGGAGTGGAAGAGCAGAAGTGAAGGCCGGGGTGATCGGGAAAAGCGGCCGCCGCGGCGGTGGACACGGGTTGGTTGGGTTCAGGTCGAGCGGTCGAAAACTTCGGGCGTGATCAGGTCCAGGAGCGGCTCGCCTCGCAGGTAACGGGTGACGTTGGCGAGAGCGCGGACGCCCAGATCGGAAAGACGGTCGTGGGTCGGGCCTCCGATGTGGGGCGAGATGATGGCCCCGGGAATCTCGCGCAAGGGCGAGTCGAGCGGCAGGGGCTCGACCGTGAGGACATCCAGCGCCAGATGGATTTCCCCGGTGGCGGCACGCCGGGCCAAGGCCGGCTCGTCCACAACTTCGCCGCGGCCGACATTGACGAAAACCGCGCCCGGTGCCAGTTGCGCGATCAGGCTTTGATCAACCGAGCCGAGGGTCTGCGGGGTGAGCGCCTCGCACTCGACGACAATTTCCGCTCCGGCAAATAATTCAGCCAAGCTCGCGACGGGCTCTGCCCCGACGGCGCGGATAAACTCAGGCGGTACACCGGCGGAGAAAGCCCGCACCTTCACGTTGAATGGCGCAAGGAGGCGAATCAACTGCCGGGCGATCCGGCCGAAGCCATGGAGGGACACTGTCCGGTGGTGCAGGGTCCGGGTCCTCAGTCCCATCGCGCGGGCGTTTTGGCCGGCGGCCGGCAAGTTGATGAAGGGGCGCCATTCGGGCAGTCGGCGCAGTGCCGCCAAAAGGAGCAGCAGGGCATGCTCGGCCACCATCGGGGCCGTTTCATCGCCCCAGTTTGTGATCAGGCCACCGCGCTCAATGAAGGAACGGGGTGCGATGCGGCGGACTGAACCCGTGAGGAAGCAGATGTAGCGAACGGGGCAGTCGGGTTCGTCCAAATAGCCCGTGGGCAGCGCCGGCACCGCCCACGCTACGATCAGCACTTCGGGCCGGGTGTTCCGAAGCGTCCGCTCCCACTCCCCGTGGTCGACGGCGGCGCAGAGATGCTCGCGTACGTCCGCGCCGGCGAGACGGCTGAGGCTGCGGGAATGCTCCGCGAGCAGGTGTTCGCGTTCGTAGGAAGAGAGGGCCACCAAGACTCGTTTGTTTTGCGTTTCGGGTGGGGCTGGCGAGGCGGGCGAAGTCAGGTCCACGGTATTTTTTGTTTGGAGAGTGTTTCAGGCGAACCCGCATCTGGTCGGACAAAGGGGAGGCAGGACAGGGCGTGGCGTCAATCGAGGGTATCAATCTCCCGCGAGTTAGAAACTGCGGCTCATACCGATGGAATGGGCTTGGCAATTGTAAAAGTGCAAGGACTCATGCCATTTGGGGTGGGAACTCATGCCAACGGAGTTAACGAGACTGTCGCGAACTCATGCCGATGGATTTACGATGCCCCCTGGTGGGTGATTAGCTGGCACGGGCGGTGTTGGAAGGCGGATGCCACGACCTGACTGAATCGTCAGGTTGATGATGTGGTTTGTTCGTCCTGCCGGCCCTAATGTTGGAGCTGTGAAAAGGATGTTGATCACCTTGACCTTGTGTTGTGGATGTCTGGCCGGTGTCGCTATCGGCCAGACCGTGCGCGATTGGACAAGCAATTCCGATCAACGCTGGAGCTTGAATGGCAATTGGTCGGGCAACAATCGGCCGGACGCCAACAGCGAAATTGCACAGTTCGGCACCGGCCTGCAGCTGAACCCCCAACTGAACGCCAACAACTACACGGTGAGGGGCATCCGTTTCAGTGCAGGCGCAGCGGGATACGATGTGGGTGACAACAACGGGGCCGCACCTTGAAGATCGGTAACGGCACCTCCGGTTTCATCGAGAATCTATCAGCGAGCGACCAGCTTATCAGTATCGCGACCCTGCAATTTCAAAGCGCCTCGACCCTCAGCACCACAGGGACCGGCCAGCTGTCGATCAGCTCCAATCTCACCGGCACCAACCGGAATCTGACGGTAGACGCCGTCAGCAATATCACCGTCAGCGGATCCATCGCGACCGGCAGCGGCACTTTGACCAAGCAGGGCACAGGCGATCTCAATCTAGCGGGTGCCAACACCTATACCGGGCTTACCTCTATCGGGGCCGGTGCGATCGTGCTGCAGGCGGCGGAGGTTTTTGCCGATACAGCCAGCGTCAGCATTTCCTCCGGAGCCGCCTTGCGGCTGAACGACCTTACTGACATCATCGGCTCAGTTAGTGGCTCCGGAGCGATTGATTTCGGTGCGAGCGGCACCGGCGGTCTGACACTCGCTTCGGGCACGAGCCTCTTCAGCGGTTCGTTTCTGGGCTGCGGTGAACTTGTCATCGGCACCGGAGCGTCGCTCACGCTGGGCGCGAAATTTAGTAACTCGAATCTCAACATCACATTCGCCGGCGGCACGCTGAACCTCGCGGGTCACAGCCTGGCTCTCGGGTCGCTCAACATCTCCGCCAACTCGATCATCGACTTCAGCGCCGGTTCGGACTCGGCGTTCACGGTGGACACCCTCGGCTTCGGCACCACAGGCATCCAGTTGACGGTGCAGAACTGGGCGAATGCGGCGGACTATTTCTTCAGCAACTCCGGCTCCGGCCAGGGCAATGCCCCGCTCAATCAGGTGACGTTCGCGGGTTGGACCAGCGCCGACTCCAAGTGGCAGTCCTACGACAGCCAGATCACGCCCGTGCCCGAGCCTAGAATCTACGGCGCACTCCTGCTGGGTCTGATTGCGGAAATTGTTGTCTTGCGGCGCCAGCATGGCGGCAGTCGCACTTAAGCGTGGGTCTGATTCATCGTTGTCATCGGGGCGGAAAATGAAGTCCATTCCCCCCATCAACCCCGATACTGGGGCCGATATGTCAGCAGCAACCGCTACCCCCCAGGTCCTTCTCGTCGAGGACGAGCAAAAAACCCGCGAATCCGTGGCGGAAGGCTTGCGGCTGGAGGAGTGGCAGGTGACCACCGCCGTCACTGGCGACGACGCTCTCGACGCACTGGAGAAATCGACCTTCGATCTGCTGATTTTGGACTGGATGCTTCCTGGCCGAGACGGCATGGCAGTCCTGCAGCAGATCCGCGCACGAGGGAATCATGTCCCGGTTCTATTACTTACCGCGCGCCGTTCAGTCGACGACCGAGTCGCCGGCCTGGAAGGCGGGGCGGACGACTATCTGCCGAAACCTTTCGCTTTTGCCGAACTGCTGGCCCGCAGCCGCGCGCTGTTGCGCCGGCCCGTTTTGAGTAGCGGTCCGGCGCTCAGTTGTGGCGACCTGCAGCTCGATACTCGCACTCGCTCGGCGATGCGCGCCGGGCAGGAAATTCCGCTCACCCCGCGCGAGGTGGACATCCTGGAATACCTGATGCGTTATCAAGGTCAGAATGTGACCCGCGAGATGCTGGAGCGGGATGTTTGGAAGCAAACGCGGCGGTTTACGTCCCTCGACAACGTGATCGATGTGCAGCTGATGCGGCTGCGCCGCAAGATCGACACGGACGGAGCGGTGCCCCTCATCCAAACCGTGCGGGGGATCGGCTACCGCCTTGGACCCGACCAGCCATGAAATCCTGGTGGAAGCACCGGACCTTGCGGTTCCGTCTGTCATGGTGGTATGCGCTGGGCGGAACGTTGCTGTTGGCCGCATTCAGCGCCACACTCTATGGTTTTGTGGCCCAGCGCATGGCGCGCCCGCTCAGTCATCAGCTGCGGCAGGACCTGGAGAAAATCCAAGCGCGGTTGGTCGTGTCCGCCGAGCGGGAGATTTTCTGGGACGGGGTGAAGGTGCCGGACGCCGCCCTCTGGGACCCGCGCGATCCCTGGTTCGAGTTGTGGGACGAACAGGACCAGTTGGTGCGACGACTGTGGCCCTTCACCGAGAACCGGCTCAATCGCGTGCCGGCGGCACCGGTGCGTGGCTCCGACACGTTGTCGGTCTTCCGCATCGCGCCGGACATATCGTTGCGCGTGTATTCGACGCCCTATCAGGTGTCCGGGCGCAGTCAGAAATGGATGATCCGCGTGATGAGTATCCACGAGCCCGCCGCGGATGCGCTGGGCGCTTTGCTCGCAATCATCCTGGTCACAATGCCCCTTGTCGTGGTGCTGCTGGTGGCGGGCGGCTATTTGATCACCCGGCACTGGCTCAAGCCCCTGGAGCTGATGGTGCGCCAAGCCGAAGGCATTACAGCCGGCAATCTGGAGCAACGCTTACCCGTATCCGACTCCGTGGACGAACTGGGCCGGCTGGCCGCGTCGTTCAACCGGACGCTGGGGCGCCTGGAAGATTCCTTTCATACCCTCGATCGGTTTGTGGCCGACGCGTCACACGAGCTGCGCACCCCGCTGACGACGCTGCGCAGCGTGGGCGAGGTCGGCCTGCGTCGCAGCCGCTCGGTGGAGGAATACCGCGAGATCATCGGCAGCATGCTGGAGGAAGCGCAGCGCCTGCATCAGCTCGTTGAGCGCCTCCTGGAGCTGGCGAGCGTCGAGGGAGGCGCAAAAACCCTTCATCGCGAGCGGTTGAGGCTCGATCAGTTCGTCGCCGCCTGCGTCAACGAGATCGGCATTTTGGCTGAAAACAAGAGCCAGCAAATTGTGATTTCCGCCGGGGAATGCTACGTCACGACCGACCCGGTGCTTCTCCGCCAGGCCCTCCAGAACCTTGTCGACAACGCCATGAAATACAGTCCGGGAGGCGCCACGATTCGGATCGCGGTGGAGATGCAGCGCGAGGAATGCAGTGTGGCCGTGACGGACGAGGGGCCGGGCATCCCGGCTGAGCATCTGGCGCAGTTGGCCGATCGGTTTTATCGGGTGGATGACTCACGGGTGCGGGGACGCGGCGGATTCGGTCTCGGTCTCGCGATCACCAAGGCCTACATGCGCGTACTCGGTGGCCGGCTCGAATGCATCCCCGGCGAACCCAAGGGCAGCTGCTTCAAGTTAATTCTCCCGAATCCCGAGGCGTCATGACCAGCATCGAACTGCTCGTCATCCTGCTTTTGCTGGTGATGGCAGTGCCCGATGCTTGCGCATAGGGCTATGCTTGCGCTGAAGGCTTACAGAGAAAATAGCTTTTCACTTGCTCAGGTTGCGGGGAGTGCGGTTGTCGTTTTCAGATTCTGCCGCACCTCCGTCAATCCGCGTGCCAAATAGCCTTTGGCATGAGGTTAACCGGACTACTGGTGACACTTATCGCCCTGGTGGCGCAGCCGGCGAGTCCTGAAAATGATCCCCCGTAATTGACGCCCACCTTGCGCCAATGGCAGCTGAGCCCTGCTCAGGCATCGCTCAGGCTTTTGGGGTCGGCCTCGAGTTCGTGGCAGGCGCGGAGGAAGGAGGTCGCAGACCACGCCTGAAAGGCTTTGCCCATGGGGCGGCCGGTCTGGCCGTGCGCCCACTCGTTGAACTCCCACTCGTGATCGCGGCCGAGCTTATTGAGCTCGGCGAGGCGGACCAGTTCGCGGCAGGCGACCTCGTGGAAGCCGAGCCGCTGGATGAAGCGTACCCACAGCCCGCCGATGAACGGCCAGATGCCGCCGTTGTGATAATGGTGCGGCAGGTTGAGGAGATTGACCGTGTAGTACGCGCGCCAGTCGGGATCGCCGGCCTGCACGACCGGATAAAGATTGGTGACGGGCCAAGGCTGGTTGACGCCGACGCCCCACATGAAACGAAAGGCAATGCGCGCGCGGTCGACGTCGAGCACGTTCATGAGGAACGCGAGGATGTTGCCGTAGGTGTCGCAGCGCCAGTTGAAGGCGAACGGCGTGATCTCGGCCAGCAGGTACTGCGCATCGCCGAGGCCGGCCTGGCGGTCGGCAAAGCGATTCTGGCGCGACGCGGACTCGTGCAACTGGGTTGATGGCCAGAAGATGTCGAGGAGGCGGCTGCGGATTTTCTGCGACCAGCGCAGGTAGTCGGCGGCGCGGTCGAACTGGCCCATCAGCTCGAGAATGCGGCCATAGCAGACGTTGGTGCGGAACCAGAGCACCTCGTCGTAGAGAACATTGTAGCTGCGGCCGAAGAGATCCGTCCAGTCGCCGGCTTCGGGGATCTCGAGCAGGCCATCGTTGTTGGAGTCCTGCGCGCTCAGCCAGTTCATGATCGTCTGCAGGCGGTCGGCGTGGCGGTAGAGCAGCGTGTGGTCGCCGGTGCGCGACGCATAGTTGTAGAGGGCGATGATGACCCAGAGGCCGCTGTCGATGGAGGCGATGTTGCCCACCCCGGAATATTCCGGCTGGCCGTCATCCAGCCGCACGTTCGCGGGAATCTGGCCGTTGGGCGTTGTGGCGTTGAGGAGGGTCTCGAGCGTCGCCACTTGGGCGGCGCGGACTTCCTCATCGTCGATGTGCAGCGTGTTCCAAACGGTGATGGCACCGTCGCGCGCCCAAACGCTGCGGTAATTCGCATCGGTGCCGGTCACGGCGTTGTCCGTGAGCGAGCAGGCGGAGAAGCCGAGCGGGGTGATGTTTTTCTTGAGCGCCACAAGGGCCTTCTCATAGGCGGTGCCAAGGAACGCCTTTTCCTTATCGGTGAGCGAGCCAAGTTTGGTGCCGGTGAAAAGCATCTGAAACCCGGGCTCCATTTTCGCGCGGGTCACCCGTGTTTTTTCCTTGGTGGGCAACACGCAGACGACGCCATAATGGCAAAGACCATCGAGCACGCCGTCTGCGATGATTTGGCGCGAGCTGTAGGTGGGCACATCCACGGTGGCCTCGAAGAGCTCGGGCAGGGCGTTTTCCACGATGATGCCCCGCACGCCGGGCAGTCGGAACATGCTGGCGTCGTTGCCGGTGTCCCCGGCGACCAGCACGGTGTCGAGCGGCACGCCGAGGCGCTCGCACAGCCAGGTGAGGGCACCGCC
Source organism: uncultured Oleiharenicola sp. (assembly GCA_964486705.1). Taxonomy (GTDB): domain Bacteria; phylum Verrucomicrobiota; class Verrucomicrobiia; order Opitutales; family Opitutaceae; genus Lacunisphaera. Next base: position 7,850 of record CAZAOI010000031.1, read on the forward strand.
TTTGGTGGCATTGCACGGCAGCACATCGAGGTCGCGCGTGCTGGAGTAGACAATCTTCACCTTGAGTCCGACGTCAGCGAGCTGGCGCTTGAGCTCACGGATGGCGGAGGGCGCGGCGCGCTCGAGGAACCAGCTCAACTTGAACTGGTGCTGGAATTCGTCCGGTTGGGGCCGCACGCCCGGGAACCCGGCGGTGATCGCGTGCACGCGGGCCAAGTCCCAGCCTTCGGCGAGGTGGGCGTGCAATTCATCGAGCATCCGGCCGGCCTGGACGTCGAAAACCTGCGTGCCCACGCCACCGAGGTAGAAGTCGGCAGCGGGCAGCGTGCCGTCGTCGACGAAACGGCGCAGGTCGTCCACCAACCGGCCGCTGTTGTAGACGAGCAGCGGGCGGGCGGCCCGGTCGAGCAACTCCCACGCGGCCTTGAAACGGTGCACGGACTCGGGATTGCCGAGCAGCGTGCCGTCGAGGTCGGTGCTAAAAAGTCGAATGACGTGGTGATTAGTCTCTTGGCACATGGTCAGAGTCGACGGAGCGACATCACCGGACAGGTCGCGTGGCGCATGATGTGTTCAGCCGTGCTGCCGAACCAAGGCGCGCTTGAGGCCGGTGCGGCCCTTGGTCGTGAGGATGATCAGATCGATGTTATTCGCTTCGGCCAGCTTGAGGATCTGCTCGGCCGGCTTGCCGATGAGCACGGCGTTTTCGGTGCGCAGGCGGGCCGGCAGCAGTTGCAGCGACATTTCGCCGAGACGTTTGATCGCTGCGTGCTTGAGTCGGGGCAGTTCGGCGCCTCCGGCCTTTCCTCCGGGCGGCAAGACGTGGACGAGATGGATCTTGGCCGAGAATTTCTGCGCGAGGGGCACGGCATAGCGGAGCGCCTGGCGGGATTTGCCCGAAAAATCGAGCGGCACGAGCAGATGCTGAATCCGCGGATAGGAGGCCTTGATTCGGCCGAGGACCGAGCGGGTGTCGGATGGGGAAGGATTCATGATTGAGCCGAAAGTTTGAAGGTCGAAAAGGTCAGTCCCCGTCATTCCACGGCTCGTCCCATTCGTTGTCGGTGAAAGCGAGCGCCGTGGCACGCTCTTCAATGAGACTGATGAGCTGCTGCGCGATGCCAGTCCAGGTGAAGAGACTGCGGGCCTTATGCGCGCCCATGCGGGCGAGCCTGGTAGAAAGCCGGGGATGTCTCAGAACCTTGACGATGGATATGCCGAGATCCTCCTTGTCGAAGGGGTCGGCGTAGAGGGCGTGCCGACCGAAGGTGATGGCGCGATAGAGTCCGCCGTGGGTCGTAACGACTGTCGGCGCGCCGCAGGCCATGGCCTCGATCGCAGTCATGCCGAAGGGCTCGTAGCGGCTGCTCAAGACGAAAACGTCAGCCGCGCGGTAGTAATCGGCAAGGTCGGCGTCGGCCACGAAGCCGCTGAACTTCACCCGGTCAGAGAGCCCGAGCCCAGCAGTCTGAGCTTTAAGGTCATCGAGAATTTTTTGTTCGTTGGCATTGAGCGATGTGCCCCCCACGGCGAGGTGGAGATAGGCGTCGGGAATTCGCGAGGCGACAACGGAGAAGGCGTCGATCAGCAGGTCGTAGCCCTTGTTCCGGGCGAGCCGGCCGATGGCGAGGACCACCTTGTCCGTGAAGCCGAGGCGCTGACGGATGGCATTGCGCGAGGCGGCGCTCATCGGATAGAAGCGATTGTCGTCGTATCCGGGCGGAATCATATGGACCTGCTCGACGGGCGCCCCGTAGTCGCTCGTGATCATGTCCACTTGCAGGGGAGTGGTCGCGATCACCTCGTCGCAGTGGCGGTACAGCAACGTCTCTTCGGTGATGCGTTGGGTGAAGTTGTACTTCTGCTCAAACTTCGTCGCATCGTCAGGATAATCCTTTTCCATCAGCTGCTTTTTCCAGAGGCCGAGCGAGTGCGGCGTGTGGACATGGGGGACATCCAACGCCTCGGCCAGACGTTGCGTGGCGTGGCCCGCATCCCAGTAGTGGCTGTTGAAGAACTGGTATTTCAGCCCATGTTTTTTGATCAAACGCAAGGCGTGCTCTGACCATTCACCAAGGTGGCGGACTAGGTATTCCTTATCGAGAAAGTTTAGTCCCCCGCACGGCACACGGAGGACGCGAACGCGGTCGTTGATCACGTCTATTTCGGGCTGGTCCTCGAAGCGGCGCGTCCAGATGTCGACCTCGTAGCCGAGCTGGGCGAGCTTCTTGGACAATTCGAGGACGTAAACGACCTGACCACCGGTGTCGGCGGCCCCGAGCGGTGGCAGGGCGGCGACGTAGCCGTGGGTGGAAACCATGCCAATGCGAGGGAGGGAGCTGGTTAGATTGAGTGTAGTTGCAGTCATGAGGATTTTTTCCAGCGCGGCTTCTGGCCGGGGTGGAGAAATCATTTTCGAGTTGCTCAGGACCGGCTGCAATGATCGCCCCCTGACAATTCGTTCAGGAAACGACGGCCGCCGCAGTAGACTGCCGATGCCCGGTTGGCCGATCCGGTCGTTTAACTCCTGCGCCAGAGGTCCGCGCGGATCAGGCTCCATTCAAATTCACGACGGCCGGCAAGGACATACCCGTGTGCGCGCAACACGTTGTCGGGGGGTGTGAGCCGCCGGGCGGGCAAGCCAACAACGCGACGAAAGAACTCATACATGAGCGCATGCACCGCCCGGGCTCGCCAGCGTCCTAGCCCACGCGGCGGAATGTTAAAATCCACATTAAGCCAGAGCGCATTCTCAGTGGTGCTTGCTGCCAGCTTGGCCACGACCTCTGCAAGAATCTTGGGCGAAAAGCAGTCGAGAAAGAAGCAGGTTGCAATAGCGTCGAATTCCCCCTCTGGCTCTGGATGCCGTCGTGGTGACGAGTAGAGCCCTTGGCCTGACGGCGTCGGACAATTGCGTTTGTCAGGCTGAGTGTAACGCGGACTGAGGGGGAATCCTGCCCCAAGGGTTACAATATGCCCCAAGGAGAAGGGCCACTGCAAGGATCTCTGAGATGGCTTTGGAAAGGTCGGCGCGTTGAGTTACGCGAGGTATCGGCGCAGAGGCATAGTCTCCACCACGATCCACCAGGGTGAAGAATGGTTTCGTCTTCCCGAGTTCGGCGCGGTCGGGGTGAGATCCAGTTCCTGACACGCGAGAGCTCTTCCAGTCCGGCCTACAACACCTCGTGGCGTTGCGGGTAATTTGTGAATAGATTTCCTCGGAAATTCGCCGATGTTTTCTTGACTGTTGGGGTGAAAATGGGGAGGAATGGGGTGTTCTGGGGGAAAGGCCTCCGAACACACACCCATGGCGCAGTCAGGCACAACCGTTTATTCCGGCCGTTTTGAGCACACGCTCGACGACAAGAATCGTCTCACGATTCCGTCGTTGTGGCGTTGGGCGCACACGGACACGGAGACGTTTCTGGCGATGCCGCATCCCGATGGCTACATCGCCGTGCTGCCGCCGGCGCGCGTGGCCAAGCTGCTCGCCCAGGTTTCGGAAATGAAATTGTCGGACCGCGACGCGCAGGCGGTGAAGGCCAAGATTTTTTCCGAGGCGCTTTCGTTCACCTTCGACAAGCAGGGCCGTTTCGGGATCAACGCCGATCTGCTGCGTCATGCCGGAATCGCGAAGGATGCGGTGCTCGGCGGCATGGGCGACACCTTCAATATTCTCAGTCCGGCGCGCTGGACGGAAATGCAGCGCAGCACGGCGGGCGAGAACTTCGGCGACATGATGCGCCGGATCGGACTTTGACGATGAAGCCTGGGACGAAAATCAAGTCGCAGCCTTTGCCGAAACTCTCGTCGGTCTTTCGTGCGCACCGGCGCTCAGCGATCCGGGAACCGGGGACGATTGTTCCTTCGTGGAAGAAACTCCATGGCCGCGCCCGCGCTTGAAATTCCGCGCCACGCCATGACCCCGGGGCACAAACCCGTCATGCTGCACGAGGTGCTGGAATACCTCGCGCCCCGCGCGGGTCAGCGCCACCTCGACTGCACCTTCGGCGGGGGAGGGCACACCCGCGCCATTTTGGAAACCGGCGCGGGCGTCACGGCGCTCGACCGGGATCCGGCCGCCCAAGCGCGCAGCGCACCGCTCCGCGGGGACTTCCCGGACACGTTTCAATTTGTCGACTTCAACTTTGGCGATCTGGCCACGCTGCCCGCCGAGGGCTTCGACGGCATTCTCTTTGATCTGGGGGTTTCGTCCTTTCAACTCGACGAAGCCGACCGGGGCTTCGCCTTTCGCCAGGACGCCGCCGCCGACATGCGCATGGATCCGCGGGCAGGCCAGGCGGCCGGCGACTGGCTGGAGTGGGCGAGCCACGAGGCGCTCGTCCATGCCGTGCGCGACTTGGGCGAGGAAAAAAACTGGCGCCGGGTGGTGTCGGCGGTCGAGGGTGCGCGCGGCACGGGCCGGCTGGCGCGCACGGCGGCGCTGGCCGCGTTGATCGCCGACGTCATTCCTGCCGCGGTCAAGCGCGAGAGTCGCATCCACCCCGCTACGCGCGCGTTTCAAGGCATCCGCATCGCGATCAACGATGAGATTGGAGCCATCGAGCGCGCCCTGCCGGCGGCCTTTGGCAAACTGGCCCCGGGCGGCGTGCTGGCGGTCATCAGCTTTCATTCCCTCGAGGACCGGCCGGTGAAGCAGTTTTTCCGCCGGATGTGCGGCCTGCCGGTGGATGCCAACGACGCGACGCCGCAGCAACTCCGCGCCAAGCATGCGGAGCCCCTGACGCGCAAGCCCGTCACGCCCTCCGAGGCTGAGATTTCCGCCAACCCTCGCAGTCGTTCCGCCAAATTGCGCGTGCTGCGCAAACTCTGATCCCCGATGAAACCACCTCCCCCCCACGCATTCGTCAATCAGCTGGTTGCCCTGACCCTGCTCCTTCTCGTGTTCTCCGGCACACTGGGCCTCGGGGCCGTTTGGGTGCGGCAGGTAATTTCCGGAACCGCCAATCGCAGCCACGCCCTCGAAGTCAAAATCGCCAAGGTGGAGCGCCGGCTGGATGAAGTCAGCGCCGAGGTCGCGGCCGCGCTCAATCCCGACGCGCTCCTCCGGCAGAACCAGCGGATGCAGATCGGGCTGACTTCGCCCCGGGAAGTCCAGGTGGTCCGGGTCAACGAATCGCCCGAGCTGCGCCTCGCTTCCAAACGCAACCGCGAGGTTTTCAGTCTGACGTCCGCCACCATCGGTGCGCGCGACAACCCCTATTCCTTTCGCATTGTCCGGGCCTCGCTCCGTTAATCCATGTCCAAGGGTTTCGCCTCCCATCGTCTGACCCTGCTCGCAGTCGGCGTCATCGCCTGCTTCATGGGTGTCGCCGTGCGGCTCGTGTTTTTGCACGTGCTGGATCGCGATGAACTGCTGCGGTTCGTCGACAAGGCCCGCCGGCAGATCGTCGTCGAGCACGCCCGCCGCGGCACCATCCTCGACACGCACGGCAATATGCTGGCAACGAGCCGCTCGGAAATCACGATCGCCGTGGACGCGTGGGCCCTGAACGAATACCTTTTGGCGGACACCAACCTGCCGCGACGCGCGCAGAAGCGGGCGCTTGAAGTGGCCAAACATCGGCAGATGGCCGCGTTGCTCGGACTGCCGGTGGCGGAGGTGGAGCAGGCTTTCACGCCGGTGAGCCGGGCGGTCAAACCGGAGAACGACCGGCGCGACGGCAAGGTCGACGGGCGCACGAAGCACCGTTGGGTCAAACTGCGCGAAGCCGTGGACGAGCCCACGTTCGCCAAGATTGAGGCGCTCAATATTCGCGGACTCGCCCACGAACGCGTTTACCGGCGGGTCTACCCGGGTGGCGGTCTGGCCGCTCCTCTCATCGGCTACCTTAACAAGGAGGGCACGCCGGTCACCGGGGCCGAGCATCACTTTGATTTCTATCTCAAAGGCCAGGACGGCTGGATCGAGTCGGAAAAAGATGGCGCCCGGCGCGAGCTCGCGCAGTTCCGCTCGCGGGAAGTGGCGCAGCAGGACGGCCACGATGTCGTGCTCACGATTGATTCCGTCATCCAGAACATCATTGAGGACGAACTGAAGACGATTGCGGCGAAATACAGTCCGCACTTCGCCACCATCATTGCCAGCGACCCAATGACCGGGGCCATCCTCGGCATGGCGAACTACCCGAGCTACGATCTGAACCACTACAGCAAGGCGCCGCTCGAAGCGCAGAGGAATTACGCCGTGACCGACATGATTGAGCCCGGCTCGACCTTTAAGATTGTCGCCGCCGGCGCGGCGTTGAACGAAGGCCTGGTCACGCCCACCTCCACTTTCGACTGCGGCCTCACGAGCATCGACTACAAGGGCCGCACGATCAAGCTGCCGAAAGAAGACGAACCGTTCGGTCTCCTGAGTGTGGCGGAGATCGTGAGCCACTCCAGCAACCGCGGAGCGGCGCAACTGGGCATGCAGCTCGGCGAGCAGCGTTTTTATGAGTACGTGCGCAAGTTCGGCTTCGGTCAGGTCACGTCGTTTCCGCTCGGGGGCGAAGCGCCGGGCATGCTGGCCGCCCCGGCTAAATGGGACGGGTTGACCATTTCGCGCATGCCGATGGGCCACTCGATCGCCGCCACGCCGCTGCAGATTCACTTCGCGATGAGCGCCGTCGCCAACGGCGGCACGCTGCTGCGGCCCCAAATCATCAAGGAAATCCGCGACAGCGAAGGGAAGGTCATCCGCACCTTTGCCGCCGAGAAACGCGCCCAGGTGCTCAAGCCCAGCACCGCCGCCTCGCTCGCGCAGTTGCTGGCGGGGGTGGTCCGCGAGGGCACCGCCAAGGGTTTTGATATTCCGGGCTTTGAGATCGCGGGCAAAACCGGGACCACCCAAAAGCTGGTCGGCGGCAAATACGTCACCAACCGCCATGTCGCCTCTTTTGTCGGTTTCTTCCCGGCGAGCCGCCCGGAAGTTGTGATCTCGGTGATTGTGGACGATGCTCACGTCCCGGGCGGCATCGCCTATGGTCGCGTCGTGGCCGCCCCGGCGTTCCACCACATTGCCGAACAACTTATCCAGTATCTGGACATCAAGCCGGTCGTGCCCGCCACCCGGAGTTACCTCGCGATGCAAGGAGGCACCCGGTGATCGGCTATCTCACACCCAACTATCCGCTCGTCGCCGCCTTCCGCTCCCTGCCGCTCCGCCGCACCCGCGCCACCAGCCGGACCACGCCGAAAATCTTTAAAATGGCCCCGAAGCTTTCTGACTACTTTCCGGCGAGCGACCTCCTCGCAAGCAAGGGGGACCTCGACCGGCCGATCTCCGGCCTCGCGATGGACAGCCGCCGCGTGATGGCGGGCAACCTGTTCTTTGCGCTGCCGGGCCGGCGGGCCGATGGCAACTCCTTCATCGACGAGGCCATCAGCCGCGGGGCGGTCGCGATTGTGGCCGAGCGGATTCCCTCCGGCACCGCCGCCCGCGTCACTTACATCCAGGTGGCTGACGCCCGGCGCGCGCTCGCGCAGGTCTCGCAGCGGTTCTTTGGGTTTCCCGACAAGGCGCTCGATCTCATCGGGGTGACGGGCACGAATGGCAAGACCACCGTCACGAACCTGATCAAGCATCTGCTTTCGACAACGACGCAGCGGGTCGGGCTGCTCGGCACGGTTCATTACGATCTGGGCGCGCGGGTGGTGCCGTCGTACCGCACGACGCCGGAATCCCTCGAACTGTTTGGCATGCTCGCGCAGATGCGCGACGCCGGTTGCCGGCAGGCCGCGATGGAGGTCAGCTCGCACGGCATCGACCAGCAGCGGATCCTCGGCATGCAGTTCGGCGTCGCCGTGTTTACCAACCTCACGCGGGATCATCTCGACTACCACCGGACGATGGAAGCGTACTTCGCGGTGAAGTCGCGGCTCTTCGAGGGCGAGGCCGGCGTCGCGCCCAAGGCGGCCGCCATCAATCTGGACGATCCTTACGGCCGGCAGTTGTTGGCCGCGGTGCCCGCGCACGTCAAAGTGGTCACCTTTGGCGAGGCGCCGGAAGCGACGGTGCGGGCCGAGGAGGTGCGGTTGAATTTCAAAAGCACGCAGCTCCGGCTCGTCTGGCCCGAGGGGACGATGGAAATCGAGAGCCCGTTCATCGGCCGCTTCAATGTGAGCAACCTGTTGGCCGCTTTCGCCGCCTGTTATGCGCTGGGCCGCGATCCGCAGGTTATCGCCGCGCGCCTCAAGAGTTTTCCCGGGGTCCCGGGTCGAATGGAGCGCATCGAGGAGGGTCAGCCTTACAACGTGCTCGTCGACTACGCCCATACCGATGATGCGCTGCGCAACGCGCTGGGCATGCTCCGAGCGATCACGCCCGGCCGCCTCCTGGTGGTTTACGGCTGCGGGGGCAACCGCGACCGCAGCAAGCGTCCCATCATGACTGGCGTCGTGCAGGCCACCGCCGATTTTGCCTGGGCCACCGCCGACAACCCGCGCTCCGAGCCGCTGGCGCAGATTTTTTCCGATATGAAAGCCGGGGTCACGGAGCCCGAGAAAATCACCTTTGCCGAGGATCGCCGCCGCGCCATCAGCCTCGCCCTCGATGCCGCGCAGGCCGGCGATTGCCTGCTCATCGCGGGCAAGGGCCATGAAACTTACCAGGAATTTGCGGACACCATCGTGCCTTTCGATGACCGTCAGGTGGTGCGCGAGCTGATCGCGATCAAGAAAATCAAGACGGTCTGAACGCGCCATGCCCACCTTCGCCCCAGATAAAATGGCCGCCTGGACGGGCGGCCATTGGAGTCGTCTGCCGTCCGGCCCGATCGGCGGCCTGACGCAGGACAGCCGCCAGCTCGGCGCGGGTCAGGTGTTTGTCGCCCTCAAGACCGCCAAACGCGATGGGCACGATTTTCTCAGCGAGGCGCTGGCGCGCGGCGCCGCGGCGGCACTGGTCAGCCGGGAAAATCAGGCCATTGCTCTGCCGCAGCTCGTGGTGGCCGATCCCTTGCTCGCCTTTCAACGGATCGCCCGGGAGCACCGGCGCGAGTTTCATGGCCCGGTCGTGGGGGTCACGGGCAGCGTCGGCAAGACCTCGACCAAGGATTTGCTCGCGCTGTTGCTGGGGGGCGACCCCGCGGTTTTGGCGACGGTGGGCAACCTCAACAACCATCTCGGCGTGCCGCTCACCCTCACGCGCCTCGACTCCGCCGTCCATCGCGCCGCCGTCATTGAAGCCGGGATCAGCGGCCCGGGTGAAATGGGTCCGCTCGTCGGAATGATCGAGCCCGACCACGGCATCGTGACGCTGGTCGCGCCGGCGCATTTGGAAAAGCTCGGGTCGCTCGAAACCGTGGCCCGGGAAAAGAATTTGCTGCTCGCCGGTGTCAATCGTGGCGGCCGGCAGGTTTTCCCTGCCGCCTGCTGGCGGTACGAAACCTTTCGCGCCTTGGCCAACCCGCTCGTGCTTGTGCCCGGCAGCGAAGCGGAGCCCGAGGGCGCGGACCGCTGCGTGAAATTTGACGTCGGGCAGCGGCCGGATCGCACCGAACTGACGCTCGACGGGAAGCGGCGCTTCCTCCTGCGCTTGGTTTCCGGCGGCATGGCCCAAAATGCCGCCCTCGCCCTCGTCCTCGCCGCGGAACTGGGCGTGGCGGACACTGTTTTGCAAACCCGCCTCGCGCAGTGGCAGCCTTCGCCGTGGCGCGGCGAAGTGAAACGGGTTGGCGCCGCGCTCGTCTACTGCGATTTCTACAATGCCAATCCGGCGTCGATGGCCGACGCGATCGCCGCCTTCACCAGCATGGCCCCCGCCGACCAACCCCGGCTCTATGTGCTCGGCTGCATGGAGGAACTGGGGCCGGACGCGGCGCTGTATCACCGGCAGTTGGGCCGGGGGCTGCGCCTGCGGCCCGGTGATTTGCTGTTCGCGCTCGGCGATCAGGCCGGGGCGCTGCGCGGCGGCTTGCTGGAAAACGGCAATGACGCGGCGCAGGTCGCGGTGCTTGCCGATCTGGAACCGGTGCGCGAGCGCCTGGCCGGGTTTGCGGGCGCCGTTTTCCTCAAAGGCAGTCGTCGCTACCAACTTGAGCAACTCATCAATCCGGAATCGGCCGTCCATGCGTTTTGATCACCCCCGGCTTTCGCCCCCGGCCACTT
>CAZAOI010000032.1:0-17960 GCA_964486705.1 uncultured Oleiharenicola sp.
TCATTCGTAAGCGACACCCGTAAAATCTCCGTAGCGGCCGAACCCAAGCCGGTCGGCAGACAATCGCTAGCTCAGGCCGACAGCACTTTCGTCGACGTATTGCCCCGGGGAAAGGCACCACAACTGAAATTTTCCCGCAGATCGCAATCACCCCGTTGTTACCGGCAACACCGGTGAATTCGCCCGAGTGCCCGGACTGACGATTGAAAAATGGCAGCAGCGGATTCGAAACCATGCCACTTTTCACAGCGCTAGAAGTACGGGCGCGGGGCAGAAAAGGCGCTCCATATGAGGGTCGCGGCATGATTTCCCTCTTGGTTTCCAATCCAAAAGTGACCAGGGCGGTGTGAACGCCGCATTACCTTAACAGATCATTATTGATTGTTAATAGCATTATTATCGATATTAAAGCTCATATGTTATCACTTAAAACAGAATCCGACGTGCTTCGTGAAGTGGCGAACGCGCTGCGCGCACACCGACTGGCGCTGGGGTGGCGGCAGACCGATTTGGCGGAGCGGAGTGGAGTGGCGGTTGCCACATTACGGCGCTTCGAGGGATCCGGGCAGATCGGGTTTCCGGGACTGGCCAAGCTCCTCGTGTCGCTCGGCCGCGCTGACGACTTTCTGGCGGCATTCAAGCCCCCGGCCGCCAACCCACCCCGGAGCATCGAGGCCTTCATGGCCGAAGGCCGACCGGCCCGTGTTCGGCAGCGGGTCCGCCTCGCAGGCAAATCAAACTGACCGAAAGCCATGACTGAGCCGACCATCCTCCAGCTAAAATTTCTCGGGCGTCCCATGGGTATCCTCGCGTATCGGGCCGATGGTCCGGTCTACGCGATGGAGTTCGACCGGGAGTTCCTCGCCAATGGCCATGACCTCTCGCCCCTCAGTCTGCCGGTGGCGACCTTTGCACAGGGGCCGCGCCTGTTCCGACCGGGTGATACGCCATTTGCCGGGGCCTTGCCGGGCTTAATCACCGACTCTCTGCCCGACGCCTGGGGCGAGCGCATGCTGCGCAACGAACTGCCGGGTCTACAGACCGTGCCCGGCAAACTTGCTGCAATCGGTGAGCGCGGTCCTGGGGCTATTTCCTTTGCGCCGATCCTTGGCTCCGGTGCCGACCTCGTTCAAACCACCGCCAATCTGCCCGCGTTAGCGCGCAATGCCGATGCCCTGCGGGCCTCTCCCGTCCCGCTCACGGCTGAGCAGGTGGATCAGGTCTTGGTTCGGGCCGGCAGTACTCTGGGCGGTGCGTTTCCAAAGATCACCGCGCACTTTCCGCTCGCCGGCGAATTTTTGGAGCGCCAGGAGATTTTGGTCGGCGGCACCACGCCGCCGGGCCACTCACCGTGTATTCTAAAACTGGCCCGTTCCACGGACGAAGCGGAAGGAACGGTCGAATTCGCATTCTGGCTGATGGCCAAAGCGGCGGGCATTCGACTGCCCCGAGCCTGCCTCGTGAATGACGGCGAACGCCGGCACTTTGCCGTCGAGCGCTTCGACCGTTATCGCCAGGCTGATGGCGCCATGGCGAGGCGGCACGTGCACTCATTGAGCGGCATGCTGCACCGCCGGCCGTCGGACGGCGCGATCGATTACGAGGAATTCATGCGCCTGAGTCGCCGGTTGGGAGGCGCTCCGGAGGCGACCGAATGTTTTCGGCGGGCGGTCTTCAATCTCCTCGCCACCAACCGCGACGATCATGGTCGCAATCACGCCTTTCTCTATGATGAGACCTCCCGGAGGTGGACGCTCGCTCCTGCGTTCGACCTGAATCCCAATGTCGCCAACGTTTTGATCGCGCTGTCCTGGCTGGGAAGCCTCCAGATCCCAGTTCAGTTTGATGCGCTTGCTCGGTTGGCTGAGATCGGCGGAATTTCGCCCAAACAAGCCCGGGAGATCTACGATCAGGTGGAGGCTGCGGTGCTCGGCGGTTGGCGCAGCGCTGCTACCAAGGCCGGCGCGCCCGGCCCGATGATTGATTTCTGGCAGCATGAGATGACATATCAGACCCAGGCCTTGCGGGATGATGTCCGGCGATCCGTGCCGCCAAAGAAGGTGCGCCGGAAGGCAGGTCAGTAAGCCCGCCTGAAAGGAAGCTCATTGCCGCCCAAAGAGGAATCTTTGGCGTCACCGCGTTTGAGGCCAGACTCAGCCATGGGGACCCTCGACCATCCAGCCGGCCAGGCCGCAGGGTGCGCTCAAGGGAACAAACGAGGAGAATAGTTCCGGCGCTTCCGTGAATGCGATATAGCCAAGTCCGCGGGGATTGCCGAGAAAAGCACGATCGGCGGCGTTGGCCGCACCGGTGGGGCGAGGGGTTGCGCTCAAGCCTGAACCATCGGACAAACCGGACCGGAATGGCCAGCTGGCCGCAATCGCTCCCCAGCAGTGGGCCTTGCGGCCGGGCTTCGGATCGGTAACTTCAGCGTCATGAAATTTCCCCGGTCGACCCGCCTGCTTTGCTTGTTTCTTCCTCTGCTCTTCCTGAGTCTGTCGTCCATCGTTCACGCGCAAGACGGCAAAACCACTGAGGCCGCCATCACGAGCCTCCTTCAGGAATTCCTCGCAAAGAACAATGAACCGGCCCAGCACCACCGCTTTTGGGCCGATGATCTGATCTACACGAGTTCCAAGGCCGAGGTGACTACGAAGGCCGAGATCATGAAGGGTTTTGACAAAAACAAAGCTCAGCCCGTCACGCCGAAGGAACCCGCCGCCACCTACGCCGCCGAGGACATCACGGTCCGTCCCTACGGCACAACCGCTGCGCTCACCTTTCGTCTCGTGGCCCACAATCCCGACGGAACCCTTCACTATTACCGCAACAGCGGCACGCTGCTCCTCCGCAACGGCCAATGGCAGGTTGTCACTTGGCAGGCCACCAAAGTCCCCGCCCCCGAAGGGAAGCCGTCACCGTAAGCCTGCGGGGTTTGTCCGGGGGCTTGCCGATCCGGATCGATGCGGGGAAATGGCCTGCGCGCTTGCTCGCGCCGCCGCTCACCGTGAGTCGCGCGCCGGACCAGTCGCCTGAAGCCGCTGACCCCATCGCACGAGGAAAATCAAACCGAGGGCGACGGCAAACCAGCCGCTGGTCGCTCCGCCACCTCCGCCACCGGATGAAGGCGAGGGCGGCGGCGTAGGCGTCGGGGTGGGCGTGGGCGTCGGAGTAGGAGTCGGCGCGGGTGTCGTTCCGACCGTTAACGCCAACGTGGTCACGGTGCCCGCCAAAGTGATCCGACGAATCGTGGAATTGCCGGTGTCGGCCACATAGAGCACGCCACTTGATTCCAACCCGAGGGCCCGCGGTTGATTGAACCACGCTCCGCTGCCGGCGCCGTCTTTCAGTCCGGCGACGCCCGGCAGACCGGCGAGCGTTGTGACCGCGCCGGATGACGAAATCCGGCGAATGATCGAATTGCCCGTGTCCGTCAAATAGAGCACGCCCGTGCCGTCCACCGCGAGCCCGCCGGGATTATTAAACAGGGCCCCACTGCCGGTGCCATCCTGGAAGCCGCTGACTCCGGCTAATCCGGCCAAAGTAGTGACCACGCCGGCGGGAGTGATCTTGCGAATGGTGTTATTAATCGAGTCGGCGACGTAGACGTTGCCCGCCGGATCGACGGCAATCCCCGTCGGATGATTGAAGCGGGCCGCAATGCCGGTGCCATCGCTGACGCCAGCCAGGCCCGCGCTGCCGGCGAGCGTGCTCACCGCGCCGCCGGTGGTGATTTTGCGCACCGTGTTGTTGGTGGCATCAGCCACGTAGAGATTGCCCGCGGCATCCTGCGCCAGTCCAAGAGGAGCCGAGAAAGTCGCGGCGGTGCCGGTGCCGTCGGTGTTGCCCCGCACCGTGGTGGAGCCGGCCAGCGTGCTCACCGTGCCGGCGGCTGTGATCCGACGGATGGTGCCATTGGCATTGTCCGAGATGCTCAGCGTGCCATCGGCGGCCGAGGAGATTCCACTGGGATCATTGAAGCGCGCACTGCTCCCGCCGCCATCGGTGGTGCCGGTCTGACCAGCGGCCCCGGCCAGCAGGGTGACCGCGCCGGCGGCGATTTTCTGGATCGTGTCCGCCGCCGTGTCGCTGACGTAGAGATTGCCGGAGCCGTCCAGCGCCACGCCCACCGGGAAGGGAAAAAAGGCCTGCGTGACCGTGAGTACTGCGGCGTTGCTAATGGTGGAGCCGCCATTACCCGAAGTCACATAGCGGTAGAGAAACCCGTTTAGCCCCGAGGTCACCCCGGTGAGCTCCAGCGTGTTGGTGTTCACGCCCCGATAGGTGCTGTTGTTGGCCAAATCAGTCCACGTGGTGCCGTTGTCGCTGGAGACCTGCCATTGGATTCCGCCCGTGCCCGCAGTGGAAAAAGCCACGTCGTGCCCCGTGGCGACAATCCCGTTGAGCACCGGGCTGGCGAGGACGGTCAAGGTGGCGATACTACTGGTCACCGAGCCGGCGCTGTTGCTCACCACGACGCGATAGTCACCGGCATTGGTCGCCTGCACATTACTCAGGGCCAGCGTGGTGCCGGTGGCGCCGCTGATCGCGGCGCCATTGAAAGTCCACTGGTAACCCGTGGGGCCACCGTCAGCCGTGACGGCAAAAATTACGCTGCCGCCGGGGGTCGTGGTCTGGCTGGCCGGCGGGCTGAGGATGCTGGGCGGCGTGCTCCCCCCGCTCGAGACGAAGGCAATGTTCAAGGTGATGGCGGCCATCGCGCCATCCCAGCCATCCACGGCGATCGAATAGGTGGTGCCGGCAGCGACCGTAAAAGCCACCGAACTCGTGCGGATGACGCCGTTTTGGACGTCGTCATTCGAGGCCACAACCGCCAGCCCGGAAAGGGTCGTACCGGTATAAACCGCGAGCGAGGTATCATAATTGCTCCCGAGCGTGGTGATGGTGGCGCTGCCGCCAGTGACCGGGGTCCACTTCCACCAGACGGAGTGTCCGCCGGCATTGTTTACATGGTTGGGTTCGCCCGGTTCCTTGGTGGCGGAAACATTGCTACCGGTCACTTGCGCGCTGGCACCGCTCACCGTCACCGCGATGGCGTTGGCGAAGTTATTGTTGGCCGGGACAAATCCAGTCGCGCCATAGAGGCTCTGCGCACCCGCGATGTCGTCGGCCTGCATGGTATCGACGTCGCTGATCCGGCTGTTCATGACTGCGGTCACCGTCTGGGGCGGCGACGCTTCGTCGGGATGATCCAAGCCCAGCACGTGCCCCAACTCGTGGATCGCGACCCGATAAAAATCGATTTTGCCGCCGCGACCGCTGCGGGGTCCGCGATAGGAATCCCATGAAAAAGCCGTGTTAAATATGACGTCGGCCTCGGTGCGCGTATTCCCGCTCCGAAACGAGAGCGTGATCGCCAGGGTGTTGGTCCCGAACGCCTGCCCGTCGTACGTGCTTTCCAGCGAGATTTCATTGCTGCGGTTGCCACTGATTGCGGAACCGGAGGCCTGCACTTGGGACGTAAACTGCACCGCGCCGAGGAGATCATTCCACGCCTTCATCGCCGCCTGCGCACTGCCGGTGTAGTCCGTGCCGTCACTCAGCGGCGCCACCGCCGGCAACTTGAGCTTCATCGGGATGGGTCCCGGATTCCACGTGATCACGTAGATTTTGCTAGTGTCCGTCAGCAAATAATAGGCCCGGGCCGTGAGGGCTGACAGCATCAGCGCCAACCCGAGGGCGAAAAATCCGCGGATAAAATTACTCCAGGCGCGCACGGGCATAGTTGGGGTTGACGGCGGCTTTGATGCGGGCGGTGAACTGCGCCGGAGTCAAAGCTTGGGCGGGGGTCGACATCCGGCGCTGCAAGTCAGCCACGCTGCCGTCCGCCATGGGCAGGGCCACTTCGGCGGGATCCGCCAGCGGCACCCGGTTGTTCCGCGCCACATACTCGCGACCGGTGGCACCTTCACGGAGGACGGGGTAGCGCCCGTGCATCATGGCGACCAACGGTACAATCGTCCGGCCATTGCCGCTCACAAAAAGAATGCTGTCCTCGCCGACCTCAAATTGGGGCGCGCCCTCGAGCACCATGGCCTCGTCTCCCACTTGGCCGCCGAGCATCTCCAACACCACTTCCGCCGGGGGCGTGCCCGCCACCACTTCGCGCACCTCCAGCGCGACCTTGGTGATGATCTTCCGCCCGCCCGCGCTCGGGCGCCATTCAGAGGTGACCGATTTGACCACGGCGCGAACAATGTAGTCGGACTCGTTGACCAGTTGCGCGAAGTCCGGCGGGATCACCGTGGTCGCCCGGACCGCCGGCACCAGCGCATTGCAAATGGCCAGCGCCACCAGCCACCCGCGCCAAGATTTTCGGGAATTGAGTTTCATGCTGGCCAAAAGATGGCGCAATTTAGGCGCGCGTGCAAGAAGTCAGACCGCCGTGGGAAAGTTTGGCGCACACCTGGAAAACGCAGTTGAAACGCGGAGGACGCGAAGAACCCAGAGGAAAAACTAGGTTGGTAGCCTTTTTGAGAATATCACCTGCCAAGTGAATGCTTCCTGGCTTTCGTTTGTGATCCCACTTTCTGTTTTTGTGTTTCTTATGCTTTTTGTGGCCAATCCTTCTGCGGAATGAAGGTTCAACTCGAACCGGGCTGACTCAGTGAGCGAGGCCAGAATGACGGCCCCGGACTTGGCTCGCCAAAGCCAAACCCAGGCCGATTGGCCCGGACCTTCTTTTCGACTCCGACACCTCCGCCGCGCCTGTTGGGAAAGCCCGCCGTCCCGCGTCAATCAGTGGTGAAAATCAATTTCGCCCCGGCCTTCGCCGCCCCGCCCGGCAACGGCCGAAGTCCGCGCGAAGCTTCCGGCAATTCACCTCGCGGCTATTTTCCCGGCCGCACCGCCTCGACCGAATAGATCCGGAACACGGCATTGAGCAGACCCGGATTTGCCCGGTCCGCCGAGAGGACGCATTGCTCGATGCCGAGATAAGGGGCGCGCGCGCCCAACTGTTCATAGAACCCAAAGAGGGCCTTCAGGTCCGCGCGGCGGATGCTCACCTGCACATTGTGCAGCGCAAATTGCTCGGAGCGCACGGAACGTTGCGCGCTGATCTCGGCCGTCAGACCGGTGGTCATCCGATTCAGCTCCGCAAAAGCCTGCGAGGAATCGAGCGTCTTCGCCGGATCGAGCGTGCGGCCCGCCGCCGCGGCCCGCGCCTCGATCTCGTCGCGGTGCGCGAGGGTGATCTGCTGCGTTTCGCGCTCCAGCCCGACTTCCTTCAACTCGCGCCGCAGCGCCCCGAGTTGGCCCACGGCCACCGGCGCCCACCAGCCGAAGGCGATGAGGGCAAACATCAGGAGCAACAGACGCTCGCGCAGTGAACGGCTCTGGAAAAAACCTTTCATGTGCCGCCCCCCAATTTGGACCAGCCGGGCTTGAAGATGACTTCCATCACAAAAGTCGTGACGCCCTCGCGCGTGCGCGGGTCGCGCACTTCGACGCGCTCAATGCCGGCCAGCCGGCGCACTTCCGCCTCGAAATCGTGCAGGTCGGCCGCGTTGGCCGTCTGCGCCTCGATGTCGATTCGCCACAGGCCGTTGGTGGTGGCCCGGGTAAACTCCACCGACTTTGGCCGTTTTTCCTGCAGTTCGGCGAGCATTTCAAAGGGCAGGACGCGCTGCGCGGAAATCTCCTCCAGGCGCTTCGCCATGCTTTGGACCAATGTAACCTGTTTCACCGCGGCCGCCTGCGCGTTGATCTCCCGCTGTTGCCCGCCGAGCCAAGTGTGAGTCGCCAGCAAGCCGAGCTCGAGCAACACGCATGCCGCCAACCCGCCCAGCGCGGCCGCAAACCCGCGCCACAGCAGCGTGTCGCGGCGGAGCGTCCGGCGGCGCTCGGCAAGCAGCCCCTTGTCCCGAATGTCCGCCTGGCCGAGAATTGTCTCGTCGAACCGCGCCTCAATCCCCCCCGACGCCAGCCGCACCACCAGACTGCGTTTCTCCCGGGTTGATTCCACAGCGGAGGAAAAAGATTTCACCGGCGCGTCGGGCGCCAATCCGGCCTTCCGCCGCGCATCGGCGATCAGCCCATCGCGTTCGAGGCCGGCGACCGGCCGCACCATCACGGCGGCCGGCAATTCACTGCGGCCATCCCAAGCGATGACCTCCACGCGCCCGCTCTGTTCGCGCACCCAGACGCCCGCCGCCGGCACGGACCCGGTCGCCAGCCAAACGGCAAACTCGGGCAGGACGGCCGTGGCTTCGGCCCACGCGGCGGTTTCGTCGGGGGTGAAATTTTTCCGGTAGGCGGCATAGACCAGCGCTTGCGCGCCGGCCGTGTCAGTGCGGAAGCCGTGGAAAAGCTGGCCGGCGGGAAAAGGCGAGAGGTCTTCCAGGGCGAGTTCAACCTGGGCCGCGGGATCCCCGTCCGGCGCGAGCGGCAACCGGCGCACAAAGAATTTTTCTCCGGGCGCGAGCACGACGGCCCCGCTCTTCGAGGAGGTGTTCAATACTGGAGTGCTTTCCGGCGGCATGGCAGATTAGTTGGACCCGTCTTTCTCCAGAAGTTCAAGGATGCGGAACGGATAGTCGATTCTTTTGCTCGTGATGGACCGGGGGTCGACGGGCGTCGACTCACGGGCGTTGGGATCGGTCGGGGCTTCCGCCGTTCGCGCGGGGGAAGGAGCGGAGTTGTTGCCCGGCTGCACCACCGCTTCGAGTTCAAAGACGTGCGCGCCCTCGCGGACGGTGACGCGAATGCGAAGAATCTGCACGTCAGCCCCGAGCCCCATCTGCCCGAGATCCCCGCCGTGTTCGGCCGCCGCATCGTTGATCGAACGGAAGAATTTGGCCTCGCGCCCCGGGGTCGGGGCGGAGGTCAGCGACTCGGCCAACGAGACCGCCCGGGCGGAATCAAGGCCCAGCGCAACCAGCACCGAAGGGCGCGCCGAATTGACGTTCACTTGGGTGAATGACTGCAGAGAGCTGTCGGCGCGGAACTTTTCGCCGAGTTCGGTCCAGTGACCGTCCTCATCGAAAAAAAGATCCCGGACGACCGCGACGGCGCGCAATTCCTCATAGGTCCGGAGCGCCCGGTACGGCGGGGCATACGGCAGCGGGGAGTTCTCGTACGTTCGCGGGTCGGTGTCGGAAGTACCCGGCAGGTAGTCGGCTTTTGTCCAGGCCAACAACGCGTCCGCCAACCGCTCGGCCTCAATCTGGGTGGCCCCGACCGCCTCGCAGTAATTTTGCAGCACGGCGTCCGTGGCGGCGGCGAGCGGGAGTTTGCCCGTCTCATCCTCAAAGGAGATCGCAACGGCAAAGCCGGCGGGCGGCTCATAGTCGGCATAGTCCAGCGGATTATCCCAGCCTTGCTGGGGGGCGTGCAAACCGCCGTCGTTGGCGGCCGCGTCCGCCAGCACGGCGAGGGTCACCTCGAGTGCCGCGTAGGCCTGGTCGCGCTGGAGGGTCCGGCTGGCCGCCTTGGTTTCCGCGAGCAATTCGCCGCTGGCCCGGTCGATCAGGCGGGTCAGCAGAAACGCTGCCAGGAAAACAATGCCGAGCACGAACAGAATGACCGATCCGCGGCGGGATTGGCGCGGATCGTATTTCGGGCGGGGCGGGCAGGCGCGCATGATCAGAATAGCGGCAGCGCCCCGTTCAGGGCCGGCAGCGTGAGGGTGCGTTCCGCCGTCGCCCCGGCGTGGGCGAAGGTGAGTTTGATGCTGTCAGGCACGCGCCAATGGCCTTCCGCGGTCTTGCGCGGCGCAGTCTCGCTGCGCCAGCTGCCCGTGTCCGCCTCGCGGTAGAAATAGTCGATCCGGGTGACAAAGGGTGAGACGAGGACCGCCCGCGGCGGCTCGGTGTCGTGCTTGAGTTCGAGCTTCGACTGCCAATAGAGCAGCAGGCCTCGCTTAGTCTCGAGTCCCAGCGAGCACTGGACCTCGGGCAGCGCCGGGCCATTCCACACGAGGAGGCGATCGCCCGCGGCGAGGTCAAAGCCGAGCAGGTCGCCCGTGCCGCCGGTGGCGGTGCGCACCTCCCGGATGGTGAACGGCTCGGTCGGCGAGGCCGCCCCGACGGGCAGCGTGGCGCGGCGGAACATCGCCTCGAGATGGCGGGTGACCGCGTTGACGTGCTGTTCAAACAGGCGTTTCTCGCTGCCGCGGCCCCAGATTTCGCCCATCGAGAAAACAAACGTGAACAACGCCACGAGCAGCATCGCCATGATCGCGATCGCCATGAGCAGTTCGACGAGCGTAAAGCCGCGCCGGCCGCCGGGGGGGTTTTCGCCGGCGTTCATGGGCGACGTTGCTTGCCCAGTCGCTCCTGGGTCGCGGCCCGGAGCCGGCCGCGTTCGACCGGGTCCGACCAGGCGGGGCGCAACAGCATTAGTTTTTGTTCCCGCTCCCGGTTTTGGCTGCCCGTGGCGGCTTCCGGCTCGGCGTGAACGGTCACCGCGAAAAGATCCGCCACCGCCGTGTCCTCGATCTTGACCGTCCAGCGCAGGTTGCTGCCGTCAACGAGCGGCAACCGGCCACCTTCTTCGAGTTTGGCCCGCTCCGACTCCGAAAGGACGGCCGCGCGGACGAGCTTCCAATTCTCCTCGCCCTGCTGGCGGCGGGCCACGGATTGATAGCCCCCGAGGACGTTGAGGTAAGCCGCCGCGAGCACGACCGTCGCGAGCGCAAAGATCGCCAGGCTGACCAGAACCTCAATCAGCGTGAACCCCCGGACGGTGAAGCCGCGGCGGTTCATGGCGCGGCAGCCAAGATGGGCGCGCAAGTCCACGGATCAATGGCGAGGAGCGAGCGGCGACCCTTGGTGTCGGTCAATTGGGCGCGGAACGCGTCGCACCCGCCGTCGCCATAGAAACGAATGACCTTCAGACTGCCGGTTTCCGCCAGCTGGCCGCCGATGAGCACACTGCCCTGTTCCCTCATCGGCAGGAACTCGAGCAACTGGCCCGGCAGCGGCAACGTGTGCATCGCCTCGGGCGCTACGCCCCACCCGAGCGTGTGCTTCTCCTTGTCGTAACGAAACGTGACGGTCTGATTATTCTCCAGGGCCAGCTGCCGGGCGGAGGTGACCGCCCGCCAGAAAATCTCGTCGGGCCGCGGCTCGCGAGTGCGCAACAGATCGGAAGCGCCGTTGACCAGCAATCCCGCGCCCAACCCGAGCAGCGCCACCACCAGCAGGACCTCAATCAGGGTAAATCCCGCGCCCCGGCACCGGCGGGGTGCAGGTTGCTCCGGACCCGGCGCGTTGGCGTGAGCAGGTGTCACCAATTCCCGATGTCGTCAGCCGTGCCCTCTGTCTTGTCGGAGCCCTTGGAGAAAAGGTCGTAACCGTCCTTGTTGCGCGTGCCGGGGTACCGGTATTGGTAGGACTCGCCCCACGGGTCGAGCGGCAGCTGCCCGCCGCTGACCTCCGCGTACGGTCCGTGCCAGCGATCGGCCGCGCTCGCGGGTGCCACGAGCAGCGCGTTCAGTCCCTCCGCGGTGGAGGGATAGTCGCCCAAGTCCATCTTGTAACGCACGAGCGTGGTGCGAAAGGAATCGCGGACGAAGACTTTCGCGATCGCTCCCTGGCTGTCGCCGAAAATCTTGCCGGTATTGGTAAAGAGCAGTCCGGCCAGGAGGCCGATGATAGCCACGACCACGAGGATCTCGACCAAAGTGAAGGCGCGGCGGGAAGAGAATTTCATATTATTGCTTTAAAGGTTCAACGATGGGCTGGGGTCCTTGTTGGGGATTGGCCGGATTGGCCGGCAGCGGTTGCGGACCCGCGAGCGCCTCAGACGGATTGACCGGCAGCGGCTGGGGTCCCCCATTCCATCCCGGCACCACGCCGGACGGGACCGACGGTTGCTGGCGCAGGGCACGGCGGCGGCGAATTTCCTCCTGGATTTGCTGGAGACGCTGCTGATCAATCGCCGAGGGCCCGCCGGGGGCCGGTTGATTGGCCGCGGCCACGGGCACGGGCACCAACCCGGTTTGGGCGACCGGGGCCGCACGCTTGATCGGCAGGCTCAGGGATTTTCCGCGAAAATCAACCGCGACCGTGTCATGCGCCGCATCGTAGGCCTTGACTGAAAATCCGTTAACGGGATCGCTCATTTCCACCCAGGTCGACCGACGGGTGCTGGCCTCATAGATGCTGAAAAAACGTTTCCCGTCTTCCTCCAGCACCGCGCGAAATTCGAGCGGGTCCCCGGTGCCCGTACCCGCCGCCGCGTTGGAGCGGGCGGCTCCAAAGGGGGAATTGTTCAGCAGGCCATTGAGCCTCTCCGTCGCCGATTCGGCGCCAGCCAGCCGGAGAACCGCGGGCAAAAAGAGGACAACAGCGATGAGCGGACGAAAGGCCATGGAGGAACTATGACGCTTAATGAAGACTGAAAGTTCCGCAATGATTAAGCCGCCACCCGCCGAGAGCCGGCGCCACCGGTGGCAACTCGGCCCGCTTCGGCGTTGGTCCGACCCCCTAACGACCACCGGCCCGCGCGCCGGCGGCCCGCCGGTCGCCGAGCCGGACGCATGCCGTAGAATCAATTCTCCTCCATCCGGGGGCGCACCCAGAAAGGGAGCGGGTTGGCCCCAACGCGCAGGGAGCGGTCCATTCGGAAACGAACGTGTGAGGTCAACCCGTTCCGGCCTCAAATCTGTGATCCCAGCCGGGCGGTCCGCCCGTGAAAACCGTTCCAATATCCCGACCTCGCAACAAGTTCTTGTCGCTCGGCCAAGAGTCCGCCACGTTTGCCGTTGATCTTACCCCTATGCAATACCCCCGTCGTCTGCTCGCTCCGGCCCTCGTCGGCCTCCTATCAATCTGCACCGCCTGGGCGACCGGGCCAGCCGATCAACCCGCTCCCGCTTCGGCGATTGCGGCGAACACCCTGAGCGCCGAGGAGAAAGGGGCGGGCTGGCAGCTGCTGTGGGATGGCCGGAGCAGCGACGGCTGGCGCAGCGCCAAGGCCGAGACTTTTCCGGTCCACGGGTGGATGATCCAGGACGGCCTGCTGGCGGTGAGCGAAAACGGCGGTGCGGAGTCGACGGGAGGCGGCGACATCATCACCCGGGAAAAGTATTCCCAATTTGAACTCGTGGTTGATTTCAGGCTCACCCCCGGCGCAAACAGCGGCATCAAGTATTTCGTGCAGCCCGGCCTCGCCGCCATCACCAGCTCCGGCGAGAAGGCCGCCGTGGGGTCCGCCATCGGCTTGGAATTCCAGATCCTCGACGACGCCTTGCACCCCGATGCAAAGCTCGGCCGCGATGGCAACCGCACCCTCGCCTCCCTCTATGATTTGATTCCGGCCGCGACCAGCAAGCGGCCCAACGCGATCGGCGAATGGAACACGGCCCGCGTCCTCGTGCAGGGCAGCCATGTCGAGCACTGGCTGAACGGCGCCAAGGTGCTCGAGTATGAGCGCGGCTCCGCGGCGTTCCTCGCGGCGGTTGCCGCGAGCAAATATAAGAACATCCCGGGCTTCGGCGAATGGCCGACCGGCCACATCCTGCTCCAGGAACACGGCACCGCCGTCACGTACCGCAACGTCAAAATCCGCGTCCTCAGCTCCCACTAATCACTTCCCATGAACCATCTCACCCGTCGCAGCTTCCTCAAACAGACTCTCATCGGCGGCGCCGGCCTCGTTGTGCTGCCGGGCTTCCTGCGCACTTCAGCCTGGGGTGCCCTCTCGCCCAACCGCCGCATCCACATCGCCCAGATCGGCTGTGGCCGCATGGGGACCAGTGACATGGAGGGCCTGCTGGCCCACCCGCTGGCCCGCGTGGTGGCCTTGTGCGACCTCGATGCCCGCCGCTTGGGTATTGCCCGGGATAAGGTCGTGCAGTTTTACCAACAGCAGGGCGAAACGAACGTGGACGTGAAGGCCTACCACGATTTCCAGGAAGTGCTGGCCCGGCCGGACATCGACGCCGTGGTCGTCAGCACCCCCGATCATTGGCACGCGCTCATCGCCGTGCAGGCGGCCCTAGCCGGCAAACATCTCTATGTGCAGAAGCCCATCACCTACGACATCAGCGAATCCATCGCGCTGCGGAAGGCCGTGCGGGCGAAAAAGGTGATTTTGCAGACCGGCTCGCAGCAGCGTTCCGAAAAACCATTTCCCGCTTTCCGCAAGGCGAGCGAACTGGTGCGCAACGGCCGTCTCGGCAAATTGCGCGTCATCCGGGTCGGCGTGGGCCTCGACAAGCCGAGCGGCAAGAAGCCGGCGCCGATGCCAGTGCCGGCCAACCTTGACTACCACCGCTGGCTCGGACCGGTGGCAGAACAACCCTACATGGAAGGCCGCGTGCATCCGCAGAACTCCGTCGGCGGCCGGCCGGGCTGGATCACGACCGAGGACTTCGGCCTCGGCATGATCACGAACTGGGGCGCGCACCACATCGACATCGCCCAATGGGCCATGGGCCAGGAGCTCGGCGGGCCGACGTCGATCAACGCGCAGGCCAACTTCATGCAGGACGACCAGTGGACCGTGCATCACAACTACCACATCGAGCTGATGTATCCGAACGGCGTGCAGGTGATCATGGACGACAAGTTTGAAAACGGCCTGAACTTCGAAGGTGACGCGGGCACGATCTTCTGCGCCCGCGGCGCGGAAAAAGTCACCGCCAGCGACCCGAACGCGGCGGCCGGTCCCAGTCCTTTTCGCGCGAGCGACCCCAAGCTCCTCGCCCCCTTG
The DNA here is from genome assembly GCA_964486705.1 of uncultured Oleiharenicola sp. Classification (GTDB taxonomy): domain Bacteria; phylum Verrucomicrobiota; class Verrucomicrobiia; order Opitutales; family Opitutaceae; genus Lacunisphaera. The sequence continues at coordinate 14,683 of CAZAOI010000032.1, forward strand.
GAGGCGGGCGAAACCCGCTGGATGGCCAGTCCCAATCACTACCTGAACTGGCTGGAAAGCATCGCCGCCAACCGCGACCCCATCGCCCCGTTGGATCAGGCGGTCAAGAGCGTCCAGACCTGCTCCGCCGCCTGGATCGGCATGAAGCTCGGCCGCCCACTGGTTTGGGATGCGGCCACGGAGTCGTTCGGGAACGACGAGCAGGCGAACGCGATGCGGGGTCGCAAAGCCCGCAGCAGCGAACTCGATCTCAACCTCGTGATGAAGAACGCGGGGTTGGCGTAAGACCCATTGGCATGCGCCTGTGCAATTCCGGTGGGCGGGCCCGACCGGGATGAGTGCCGGAGCCCGGCCCCGGGGCGCGCCGTCGGGAGATTCGCGGACGGCCCGGCGGTCCGTCCCGACCTGAGCCCGGATGCATCACGATTTTCCCCCACGGCGCATCCGGCCACGCTCGACCGTTGCCACGATCTGCTGCTCGCGCACAAGGAAGCACGGTTTGCGCATCTGCGGACCCCGTGGTCGGACCTGTTCGCCGCGAGCGACGATCTTATCTCTACGATCTGACGAGCACGTACTTTGAGTGCGATGTGCCCGGGGAGGAAACCGATCCACGCAAATTTGGTTACTCCCGGGACCGGCGCAGCGCCTGCGTGCAAGTGGTGATCGCGATGGTCGCCCTCGCCTACTGCCTGTCGATCACGCTGCGCCAACCCGTGCGAAAGTTCGCCTCAGGATTAGGGCGTGTATTCAAACCCGATTCACCCATTGAAAATAGCACGCAAGTTTCGAGCGCTAGCTCGGGTAGGGCGCACCGCCGAGGCTTCGCACTCGTCGCCGGCCCGGTGCGCCGCGGCGGAGCGAGCCGCTCCGCCCTCCCGTTTGAATACACACCCTAATTCCCCGCACCGAGCCCGACACGGAAGTCGCCCTCTTGCTTCAGCAACTCAGTCGCACTCTTCCCCCGCAACTCCCACCCAAAATCAGCACTCCCGCACCCACCGGGTAGTGGCGACTTTCGCGAACCTCCCGCGATGAATCAATGACCTCCACTTTTTCCCCTCCAGGATGCGAAGTCGGGTTAAAGGGGTGATGACCGTAATCCGAGGGCCGATCGTAACCCGTCAGTTCTTGAGTCATGTTGTCTTTTAAGCCCATGCTTGGATCACCAATGGGGATTCAATTTCTAATTCTTCTCGTGCTGCTTGTGGCGGCTCCGCTCCGGGCCGCCGGTCCGTCGTCCAGCGGGTCCGAGCCGGCGCCGTCGAACCGCAGTGCCGGTTGGGATGCGATGCTGGCGCTCGTGCGCGAGCGATTTCCAAAAGTGCCACAAGTGAGCACGTCCGAGCTCGCGGCGTGGCGGAACAATTCGGTCCGTCCGCAACCGCAGTTACTCGATGCGCGCGAGCCGGCGGAATTTGAGGTGAGTCACCTCCCCGGGGCGATCCGCGTTGCCCCCGATGCGACGGCGAAGGCCATTCTCGCCATGATTGAGCCCGGGCGCCCGGTCGTCGTGTATTGCTCGGTGGGCTATCGGTCGTCGCGGCTTGCGGCGCGGCTGATGGAGGGCGGCCGGTCCGAGGTGTTTAACCTCGAAGGCTCAATTTTTGCGTGGGCGAACGAAGGCCGGCCGCTCGTCACGCGTGACGCGAAAAGCGCGAAGTGGGTGCATCCCTTCGATGCGATTTACGGGAAGTTGCTGAAACCGGAACTCCGCGCACCGTGAGGGCTCCCGCCCTGGTGTTCCAAGCGGCCGCGAGCAACCCCCTTCCCGACAAACCATGCGGCCCCTAAAGATTCCGTTTCTAATCAGTAATTTTCCGGGAAATGCAAATGGGGTCAGGGCTTCAAAAATTTAATTTTGGCCCGGGATACAGATTTCCTCCGGAAAGCCGGAAGGGCCGAATTCAAGGCTATCGCGCAAAGTATCGCCGGCCAGGAGTGCAGTCCCGGAGAACCGGAGTCGACTGGAGCCGGCTCAACTCGATTTGTGCGGCGGATTCGCTTCAACCTGGCCGCGGTCCGGTTTCTGCAGGGCAAGTCAAAGGCTTAGGCAGATCATTCGCTTGTCCCGTGTCATCCAGAAATCCCTCATCCCAGGCGATGGCCGTGAATCCGCTCACGACCCGAGGATCGGTGCAGGCGGCAAGGAAGTGGCGGCGGGCCCAGGCAAATCCCCTTTCGCCCGGATACCCTGGCTGGCCAATGTTCGGGGCGAGTTCGTTCCACAATCGGGTTTTCTCCACTGTTGATCCGGGCTGGTCGCAGAACCATCGTGCCACCTCCTCATCCGTGCGGGCAGTTCGGATTGCGGTCTGCATCTCGGCCGGCGTAACCCCAAAGTGAGCGAGGAAGATGCCGTCGATGCCGTGGGGGCTGCAAAAGGCGATTTGATAATCGGGCGGCAGGGTGCCGGCGAAATGGAGCCGGCACTTGTCGATGAAGCGTGGCAGCCACATGCATCCGGCCAGCGCCTCCCGGGGTTTGCGAAGCGTGAGCATTTTTTGGGTAGCGATTAGTTCAGCTGACGAAGTTCTCTCTCGGGTGGCCATTTGACACCTTTTAACTCAGGGGGAAGCTGCGTCGGCTCTTCAGGATAAATCAGCTTCCTGTCGACCTGGCCGTCGGGAAATTCCTTGTCCGGCGCTCCGACGATGAGCCAAAGGACCTCGGAGTCCGAATCATTGAATATCTGCCGCAAGACGGCTGGGCCAACCAGGACGCCGCCGTAACGCGGGACGGTCAGGGTCTCGGCCCCGACGCGCAGACGACCGACTCCTTCCAGAACGAAGTAAAATTCTTCCGCGTGCACGTGCTTGTGCAGCGTGTTCGCGCTTTGGGGAGGCAGGCGCCAAAGCCTCGCGCCAAGAATTTCGCTTCCGGTGCGCTCCAGATAGTCCGCATTCGGGATCCGCATGATGTTTGACGGGCGCCAGGCAAGTTCACCTGGCGTGAGGAGCCTATAACCTTCGATTGCTTTCATGTCTGCTTGCAGCGGGCGGGCGTCGGATGCGAATTTTGTTGAACCGGGTTCGTCTTGATTGAGTCCCATTCCGTCTGGTCGGTTAATCAGGCCTTGGAGCTTTCTTGCAAAAAATCCTCCCGCGGGGGCGTAAACACTTGGATTTCTTCCGCCGCCTCAATGATCTCGATGCTGTGTTCCACGCCGGCCGAAATGGCGTAGGTGTCGCCGGCACCCAGTTCGTGCTGCGAATCGCGCGTCCGAACGCGAATGCGACCAGAGAGCACGTACCCGATCTGCTCGTTCGGATGCGAGT
>CAZAOI010000033.1:0-17404 GCA_964486705.1 uncultured Oleiharenicola sp.
ACGGCGGGCATGTGAGTTGGCGCTAGTTTGAGCAAATGCCCCGGGGATCTTTACTAGCGGGGATTAGCGGTTACTCTTCTGAGTTTTCCAGGTTTATCCCGCGATGGCGGCCACCGGAGAGCAGAATTGACATAGCCCCCGCTGGGTCTGTCATCTTTGGCTCCTTCCGGACCTACTGAGGTCAGGTCGCGCATCGGATCGAGCTGGTGATTGAACGATCAGTCAGATCGTCACACGTTTGATTCAGCCGCCGGCCGCCACTCTTCTTATTTCCCCTCCCCACTGAAAAATCCCGCTGACGTGGCGATGCTTGCTTCCAACAAAATCCCGGCGCGGGCCTGGCTGATCCTCCTGCTGTCCGGCCTCGCGGCCATGCTTTTCTATGTCGACCGGCAGACGCTCTCGGTCCTGAAGACAACCATGAAGGCACAGTTTGTGTGGACGGATGCCGACTACGGGCAACTCGTCGCGCTCTACATGGTGCCCTACACGCTGTGCTACCTGGTCACCGGCCGCCTGATTGACCGGTGGGGCACGAAAATCATGATGCCGGTGTTCATCGGCGGCATGTCGCTGGCGACCGTCGGCACGGGCTTGGCAGACAGTTTCTGGGGTTTTGGGGCTTCGCGGATTGTTCTCGGCATCGCCGAGGCCGGCATCATCCCGGCGGTGATGGTGGCGATCGTCAAATGGTTCCCCGCCGACATGCGGGGCACGGCCACCACGTTGAACAAACCCCTCACCGTCGCCGGCCATATCATCGTGGTGCCGCTGGCGACCTGGCTGACGGTCACCCACGGCTGGCGCAGCGCTTTCATCGTGCCCGGATTGTTCGGCTTGGCCTGCGCCGTGGCTTGGTGGTTGATTGATCGCGGTCCAGTGGCGACCCGAGTCGAGCCAACCGTCCCCGACCGCCTGCCGACCTACCGCGAAGTGCTGGCGAAAAAAGAAATCCGCGCCCTCCTGCTGGCGCGCATCGTCAGCGACCCGCTGTGGTTCTTCCTTGTTTTCTGGCAGCCCGGTTACCTCCAGGAGGAGTTGGGCCTGAGCCTGACGGAGTTCGGCCAAGTCGGCTGGATTCCCCCGGCGGTTGCGATGCTGGGGCTGATGGCTTTTGGCATCACCTCCGACGCGATGATTCGCCGCGGGGAGACCGCGGTGCGCAGCCGCGTGCGGGTATTGATCTACGCCTCCCTGCTGGCCCCCGCCGTGGTGGCCCTGGGGCACACCAGTTCCACCCCGCTCGCGCTGGCCCTGCTTTCGCTCGTGCATCTGATGACCGCCTCGTGGCTGAGCCTCTCCGGACTCCTGATGAGCGATCTGGTTCCGCCCCGGATGGTGGGCACGACGGTGGCGGTCATGAGCGCGCTCGGCGCCACCACGGCGACGCTGTTCAATCTGGCCGCCGGCCCCCTGGTCGCCGCGATCGGCTACGGAAATCTTCTTTTGGCGGCGGCGCTGTTGCACCCGCTCGCGGCCACCATCCTTTGGCGGGCCTACGGGCGCGGGCCGAAGGTCACGACGGCGCCAACCATCGCTCCAGAAATTCCCTGACCGAGGTGCGAACGTCGCGCGGCAGCGGCTTTCCGTTCCAGGTCTCAAGATCAAAGGTGTGGCCGGTGGCCGGCAGCAGCAGCAACTCGTGCGGCACGCCGGCGCGCGCCAGGGCCGCCGCCAATTCCTCCGACTGCTCATGGTTGACGGTCGGATCCGCCAGGCCGTGCACGATCAGCACCGGGGGCGAGTGGGCGTCGACCTGATTGACGGGGGACGAGGCCCGCAGCCCGTCGAGATTTGTCGCATCGCCCGCGACAAACACCGCCACCGCGTTTCCGAGCTTCGGGCGGCCATCGGCGTAGCCACGGGCGTCAACCTCCTGGCGGGTGAGGTGGTTGGTGGGGCCGTAGAAGTCCACGACCGCGCGGACCGTATTCGGGACCCCCGGGTAAAGCGCCTCCGGTTCCCATTGCCGGCCCGCGGTGAAGGCCAGCAGCAGGGCCAGATGCCCGCCGGCCGATCCGCCCGCGACCGCGATCCGCTCCGGGTCGAGGTGATACTCCGCCGCGTGCACCCGCAGAAAGCGCACGGCATTCTTGCAGTCCTCGAGGTTTTGCGGCCAGGCGCCGGCTCCCATCTTGTAGTTGATACTCGCCACCACGTAGCCCCAACCCGCCAGCACGGCGCCGATGTTTTTCTCGCGCGCCTGGGCTTTGTCGCCGGAGGTCCACCCGCCGCCGTGAATCCACACCACCGCGGGAGCGGGCCGCTCGGCGCGCGCCGGCAGATACAGGTCCAGCCGCTCCTTTCGGTCCGGCTCAAGGTACGGCACGTCGGCCAGCACGCGGGGCCCGCCGCCGGATTTTCCATCCGCTCTCGCGAGCACGGCGGCTCCGCTCAGCAACCCGGCGATCAGGCAGGCTATGGAAAGGTTCGTCATAATTGTTCCGCCAGGCGGGCGGCTCGCACGGTCGGGCCATCGACCCAAATGCTGTCCACCAGCAGCTGCTTCGACAGCGCGGGCAGGTTGCGCTCGTTGACGAGCAAGCGCTGCGTGACGAGATCCACGCCGGCCGCGCCCACCTCGCGCGGCTTTTGGTCGAGGCCGGCAAAATCCCCCGGCTCGGTGTAGCGATCCAGGTGCACGAAACCGACCTCGCCCGGCACGCCCTTCCCCAGCCGCTCGAGCCACGTGATGAGTTCCCGGCGCAGGCCGATCACCACCTCGGGCCGATGAGCGCGCACCCATTTGGCGAAATCCGCCTCGCGCCAGCGCGACAAAATAAGGGGCGCGACCCGATCCGCCGGCCGGATGTGGTGTTGGTGCAGCGCAAGCGGCGCGAGCCACAGCCCCGAGGTCTTGATGTTCTGGTGCTCCTGCAAGACCAGCCCGAGCCGCCGGTAACCCAGGGTCCGCAGCTGCTCGATCACCCGCAACATGCCGCGGTAGTGATTCGAAACCGCACACGGCAGCGGCAAATTCTCGAACGGCACGCCGATCTTCACGGCGGAAAAATGCTGCCAGTCCAACTTCGGCGCCTCGGGCAGCCCCGGCGTCGGACCGACGATCACCCCGGTGATGCCGCGGGCGCGGAGAATCTGCGTCAGGCGCGCCGGGCTCAGGCCGGGCAGATCCGCCCAGAAAAGCTCCAGATGAAAACCCAGTTCCTCGGCGCGGGCGCGGGCGCCTTCAAAGAAGCCCACGAACGTCAGGTGCTGCTGCCAATCCGTCCGGGACGGACCGAAGACCAAATAGGCCAGCGTGCCCCGGGCCCTCGCCCGCCCGTGGCCCCGCATGTGCCGCATCACCTCGGTCACGAGCGGATTGGAGCGATAGCCCAGCCGGTTCGCCGCCTGTTGAATGCGTTCGATCGTCTTGGCCGGCAGGCTTTCACTGGCGCGGAGCGCGCGGGAAACCGTCGAAACCGAACAGCCCGCGGCGGCGGCGATCGTGGCAAGCGTGGGGACTGGCTTTTTTTCCATGGGGACGGCGACTCCTTCAGGCAGGGCCGGGGGGTGCCCAGTGGCGAGGATATTGTCAGCCGCGCGGCAGGCAACCGTTGCACAAAGGCCGGTCTCGGCGGACAGACCGAATTCTGGCGATCTTCCGGCAGATAGATTCCCCCACCGTTCTGGGCCGACCCAGCCAGGACGCCACCCCAGCCAAACCAACGCTATGAATCCCATCCGATCCTTCGTCCGCCAGTTTACCGCTCCGCTGTTTTGCGGCCTGCTGCTCGCCCAGGCGGTTTCCGCCCACGCCCAGACCGTTGCCGCTGCCTCGGCGAACGCGGCAACCGACCCGGAAATCCTTGAACTTCCGCAATTCACCGTCGTCGGCGACGGCGACGAAGGCTGGACCGCCGCCAGTTCCATGTCCGGTACCCGCACCAATGTGCCGATCAAGGATCTGCCGCGCTCCGTGCAGGTGCTGACCAGTGAATTCCTCGCCGATATCGGCGCCGACACGATGTCCGACGCGGCCGCCTTCATGACCGGCGTCACTTCGCAAGGCAAACAGGACGCCGTCTTCGACAACAATACGCTCACGATTCGCGGCATGCGCCAGAACCGCCATTACCGGGACGGCGTGAAGGAAGGGTTCGTCGGCATGATCAGCGACAACGCCTCGGTCGACCGCATCGAATCCCTCCGGGGACCCAGCTCGCTGCTCGCCGGTGTTTCCGAGCCGGGCGGCATGATCAATCAGATCTCCAAACGTCCGAAAACCAAGGACCAGACCAGCCTCAAGCTGACGCTCGGCTCGTGGGATTACTCCCGGGCCGAGATCGATGTCTCCAAGAACCTCACGAAGAAACTCGCGGTGCGCGCCGTCGGCGCCCTCCAGAGCACCGACACCTGGCGCGACTGGGAAGGCAGCGACCGCAAAGTCGGCTACCTGGCCGCCACCTACAAGCTGAGCCGGAACACGATCATCAATGCCCGCGCTGAAGCCATCGACTACGACGCCACGGTCGCCCCGGCCGGCCTCGGGCTGCGCATCCCCACGGGCATCACCGCCACCAGCGCCACCGCCGCCCCAACCGTCGGAAAGTACGGTTTCGGTTACGTCCCGGAGAGCATCGCTCCGTGGGACTTCAGCCCGTTCGGCCCGAACAATCGGCGCAACCAGGAAGTCTACCGCATGAGCGGCGACGTCCAGCACCAGTTCAATGACACTTTCTCCGCTCGCGGCTTCACCAGCTGGTCGAAGAGCGACCGGCGCGACCAGCGCCTCTCGGGCAGCGCGTCCACGATCATCACTCGCTTCCTCAATCCCGCTCTCGGGGCCGTCGAAGGCAACGTCGTCGGTGATGAAATCCGCTGGTCCGCGACCAAGGATGATGAGAAATGGGACATCTGGACCTACCAGGCCGACTTCCGCGGGGCCTTTGAATACTGGGGCCTGAAGCACGAGGCCATTCTCGGTGCCGAGCGGATCGAGTCCCGCAACTGGCGCGACCGGACCGACACGCCGAACTCCACCAGCACTGCGCTTGGCGCCGCTCCCTCCACCAACGTCAACGCCCTCACCCGCTATAAATTCCCCACCTCGTCCGTCGGCGCGATTCCGTTGGGTGGCCTCCAGCCCGCCTGGTTCGAGATGCGCGACCTCTCCCGCTACTCGAGCCCGAACTCCTACATCGATCAGACGCTCACGCGGTATGCGTTCTCCTTCACCAACGTCATGAGCACGCAGAACGACAAGTGGCATGGCCTGTTCGGCGTCCGCAAGGATCACGGCACCAATGCCGCGTTGCAGGGCACGACCATTGCCAACGCCCTGCCCCAGGCCCTGCCGGTCGAAAAGGCCACTTCGGAAACGGTCGGCCTGCTCTTCCGCCCCTGGGCCAATTTCGGCGTCTACGCTTCCTACAGCAGTTCATTCTCCGGCGTCCCAACCGGCATCGACGTCTACGGCAACCTCCTGACGAAGCCGGAATCCGGTGACAGCCTGGAGGCCGGCATCAAAGCCTCCTTCTTTGACGACAAGCTAAGCGTTGAAGCTGCTGTTTTCGAACTCGACCGCGAGAACGCCCGCCGGCAGCTGGCGGACTCGGAAATCATCGCGATTCTGGGTTCCCTGCCCAGCGGGGCGCGCAGCACCCAGGATCGCGGCGAAGCATCCAAGGGTTACGAAACCTCCATTCTCTACCGCCCGATCAAGGCCTATCAGGTCGCGGTGAGTTTCACCTACGTCGATACCACGCTGGTTCAGCCCGAGAACCCGGCCAGCGACGGCGGGCCAATCAGCGGCCGCCCGCGTTCCAACGGCAGCGTGTTTCAGAAATACACCTTCGCCGGTGACTTCAAGGGTTTCTCCGTGACGAACGCCGTCGTCTGGGTCGATGGCTTCCGTCCCGACAGCGTCAGCTCCGGGGTCGTCACGAACTACATGCCAAGCTATATCCGGCTCGATTTCGGGCTCGGCTATCAGTGCAAGCTGTTCGGCCGGCAGACCAACTTCACGGCGAACGTCCGCAACGCTGGCAATGACAAGTACTGGGAAGGCCTCCAGACCAAGGGCGACCTGCGCAGCTACAAGATCAGCGTCAGCACCAAGTTCTGAGCTCCACCCAGTAATCAACGACCGGGCCGGCTAACCACCGGCTTGCTTCCTATCATGCGCTGTAAAGTTTTTCACTGGATGGCCGGAGGGTTGGTCCTGCTATCCGCCCCTCTCCCCGGCCAGGCCGATACGCTCGGCTATCTCCAACCCCGCCCGTCCAGCACCATTGCTTCGTCGCCGTGGGGCATTCAGTCCGGTGACAATGAGCGGGTCACTTTGTTTGTGCGTGCCGGGGAATTGGGCGTCAAGTGGACGCGCTTCCTTGCGGTCTGGCCCGAGATTGAGCGCGAAAAAGGGCGGTATGATTTTTCGTCGGTCGACGAACCGGTGGATGCGGCGCGCGCCCAGGGCATCACCCCTTTTGTCTGCCTGTCGAACGGCAACAAACTCTACTCGGCAACCATCCCCCATCCGGATCCCAATTGGCGGCTGATCTACGGCATCAAGCCGGCTCCTCCGATCCTGGACGATGCGGCCATGGCGGCATGGCTCCGTTACGTGGATGCCGTGGTGGCCCACGCCAAGGACCGGGTCACGCACTGGGAAATCTGGAATGAAGCCAACCATTACGCCTACTGGGGCGCAAAGCCGGATGCCGCCGCCTACGGCAAACTCGTCCGCCTGACCGCCGCCCGCATCAAAGCCATCCAGCCCGACGCGGTCATCATCGCCGGCGCGTTGGCCGGGCTCGATCCCAAGTTCATCGCGGGGTTCCTTGCCGAGGACACCGGCCGTCAGGTGGACATCGTGTCGTTTCACAACTACGCAGCCATGCCCGAGTCGCGGATCTATTTCGCCGAGGACACCTGGAAGGCCCTGCGCGATCACAATCCCCGGTTGCAGCTCTGGCAAGGCGAGTGCGGCTACCCGTCCGCGAGCAGCACGAAGGATTTTCGCGGCACCAGTCCCTGGGGACCGATCGTCCAGGCCAAGTGGCTGCTGCGGCAGGCGTTCGTGGACACCTATTTCATGCGCGCGTCCCTGAGCATTTACTTCAAATTGTTCGATGGCGGTGACCGCGCGGAGAAACAGGAGCGCCCCGACCTCAAACCCGTCGACCTCCTCCTCGGCTTTCCCGCCGAAGCGACCGGTCGCCGCGTGCGCGGCAAGGGGGTCAACGAAAAGTGCCTGCTGACGAATCCAACCCTCGAGCCCAAGCCGGCCTTCTACGCCTACAAGAATCTGACGGCGTTGATGGACGGACGCTATCATCCGGTGGACTTTCCGAAGAAACCCGTCGTCATCGTGAACCAAGAGGGCCAATTCTCCGGCGTGGGCGCGGCGGATGACGCCTACCCTTCGGTCCCGCTGGTCACCGGTTTTCAGACGGCCTCCGGCGCCGCGCTCGTCGCCTATTGGCTCCCTTGGCAACCCCAGGAATACACCCCACGACCCGCGCGCATAACCCTGAACGTTACCGGAATGAAGTTCACAGCTCCGGTGCTGGTTAATCTGCTCTCGGGCCAGGTCGTGAAGCTGCCCCTCCCGACCTCACGGGATGGCGCCAGCGTGTTCGCCGACCTGCCTCTCTTCGATTTCCCGCTTGTGATTGTCGAAGGCGCTGAAATCACGCTCACTGACCGGCATGATACACCGGCGAATGACGCCATCCCACAAATTTGACTGGCGGCAGCATTGTTCGACTCCAGCCGTTATCCGGCCAATTTATCCGGAATGAGCCTGCTGGATTCTTTTAAGCCATCGCTCTGCAGCCGGGCCGACCAGCCGGCGTTGGACTTCATCCGACCCGCCGGGGCGGGCCACACCCGGCTCACCTTTGGCGACCTTGAGCAGCGCAGCAACCGGCTGGCCGCCTGGCTAAGGGAACGCGGCCTGCGGACCGGCGACCGGCTCGCCTTCTTCCTGCCAAACCGGCCGGAAATCATCGACCTCTGGCTCGCCGCGGTGAAGACCGGGATCATTCTCGTTCCTGTCAACGTGCTCTACCGCGAGCGCGAGCTGAAACACATCCTCACCGACGCGGCGCCCGCCGCCATCGTGACCAGCCCGGAATTGGCCGGGCTGATTCCCGCCGGCATCCCCGTCTGGGCAGTAGAGACGCTGGCCACCGAGGCGACCGCGGCTTCGTCCGTCCGGAATGCCCCGACCTTCGCCGACGCGACCCCCCTCGCCTTGATCTACACCTCCGGCACCACCGGCGCCGCCAAGGGCGCGGTGCTCACGCATGGCAATTTCAAGAGCAACGGCGCGGCACTCGTGGCGGCGTGGAACTTCTCCGCTCGTGACCGTCTGCTGTGCACGCTGCCCCTCTTTCATGTCCACGGCCTCGCCAACGCCATTCACTGCTGGCTCATGTCGGGCTGCCACCTGTGCCTGACCGAGCGCTTCGACCACACCCAGGCGGCGGCTTGGTTTGACGACTATCGGCCCACCGTCTTCTTCGGCGTGCCGGCCATGTTCATCCGGTTGCTCGAATTGCCGGCACCGGCCGCCCGCGCCATCGGTGAGCGGCTCCGGCTCGCGGTCTCCGGCTCCGCTCCTCTGCCCGCAGAAATCCACGAGAAATTCCGCCAGCGCTACGGCTCCGTCATCCTCGAGCGCTACGGCATGACCGAGACACTCATGAACGTCGGCAACCCCTACGACGGCGAGCGCCGGCCGGGCACCATCGGCCTCCCCTTCGCCCATGTGTCAGTAAGAATATGCGACGAGGCCGGTGTCCCGGTGGCGGACGGCACCAGCGGCGAGCTATGGGTGAAGGGACCGCACGTATGCTCAGGTTATTGGCAGAGGCCGGACGCCACGACTGCCGCCTGGCGCGACGGCTGGTTTCGCACCGGTGATGTCGGCTTACAAGCCGCGGACGGCTACATCACCCTGCAGGGCCGACGCAGCGACCTCATCATCTCCGGTGGCTTCAATATCTATCCGCGCGAAATCGAGGAGCTGATCCTGGAGCAACCTGGAGTGAAGGAAGTGACCGTGATCGGCGTCGCCGATCCCGTGCGCGGCGAGGTGCCGGCCGCTTATCTCGTGGTTGATGAGGCGCTGTTCAATGAAACCGCCACGGTGAGCCGGCTGCGCTCGCAATTAGCTTCCTTCAAGCAGCCCCGCGCCTTTGTGCGCCTGGCCGCACTTCCCCGCACCGCGCTCGGCAAGGTGCAAAAGCATCTCCTGCCCCACCCGTCCGACCCGACTCCATGAATCCCGCCACGCTCTCCTTGCTCGCCCTGCTGGTCGTAATCATCGTCAGTCTTACTTCCCGCATCAATGTGGGCATTCTCGCGGTGGCCCTTTCTTTCCCGGTGGGCGTCTACGCCGCCGGTTTCAAGCCCGAGGCGGTGCTCGCGCTTTTCCCTTCGTCGCTGTTCCTGACCCTGGCCGGCGTGACCCTGTTGTTCGGCGTGGCGCAGGAAAACGGCACGCTGCAGGTGCTCGCCCGCCGCGGCATGAACGCCTGCGGCGGCCGTCCCGCGCTCATGCCGCCCCTGTTCTTCGGGCTGGCCTGCGGGTTGTCGATGATCGGACCGGGTGCCATCGCGGCCAGCGCCCTGGTCGCCCCGCTGGCCATGGCCACGGTCGTGACCGCCGGAGCTTCCCCGTTTCTCATGGCCCTGATGGTGGGCAACGGCGCCAACGCCGGCAACCTGTCACCTTTCAGCGCGGTCGGGGTCATCGTCCAGTCCCAGATGCACAAGGCCGGCCTGCCGCACAACGACTGGAGCATCTTTGCCGCGAATTTCACCGCCCATGCCCTGGTTGCCGTCGCCGCGTATTTTCTTTTTGGGGGCCGCCAGCTCCTGCAGGCGCCACGCGTGGCGCTGGATCACGCGACAGGTCATCCGCTCAACCGCCGGCAATGGCTGACCGTCGTCGTGCTGGGTTTGTGGATCGCGGGCGTGGTCGTCTTCAAGCTCAACCCCGGCCTCACCGCCTTTGTCGCAGCCACCTTGCTGATCCTCGCCCGGGCCTGCGACGATCAGTCGGCTATCGCCAGCGTACCGTGGTCTGTCCTGCTCATGGTCACGGGCGTCAGTGTCCTGGTGGGCGTGTTGGAGAAAACAGGCGGCATGGATCTGTTTACCACGCTGCTCGCCAAGACCACGGGCGTCTCGACCGTGAACGGGGCGATGGCCTTCATTACCGGGGTGATATCCACCTACAGTTCGACCTCGGGGGTGGTCTACCCGGCGTTCCTCCCGACGGTGCCGGGCCTGGTGACCAAACTGGGCGGCGGCAATCCCCTGGAAATCGCGCTCAGCATCAACGTCGGAGCCGCCATCGTCGATGTCTCCCCGCTGTCAACGATCGGGGCCTTGTGCCTCGCCGCACTGCCCGCGGGCGCCGACGCCAGGAAACTCTTTCGCCAGATGTTGCTCTGGGGCTTCGCCATGACAATCGTGGGCGCCCTGTTCTGCCAGTTCTTCATTCGTTTTTTTGCCTGACCTCCCGCCTTTCCCTCGCGGCCAACCGGACACCGATGGCCCTCTCCAGTTTGGGGGCACGACCCGAAGCACGCACCCGTTACCGCCGAAGCGTTTCTTTGCGGCAGGTTGACCCGCGCGCCGACCTGCCGGGAATAGTTGTCGAACGGTTAACGATAAAAGCATGCCCACCATCGCGCTGCCTAGACAGAGAAGCTCTCATCTGTCGTCCCCCAATCACCCCTAGCCGCGTTCCTCCCCGCCTGATGCAAAGTTAGCCCGGATGAACCCCTTCCCCTCAGACCATTCTCTTCCCCCAAAGTCCAGTTTCCGATCAGTAATGGCGCAAAGGTTGGCAGGGCGCGAAGCCCGTGATGGCTCAACGTTAGCTCATACGCGTCGCCGGCGCGGATCGATCCGGCGCAATTTTTCCCCACAAAGATAGCCATGAAAAAACAAATGCCCCTCCGTCGGCTCGGCCTTGCTTTGCTGAGCCTTTTTTCCGCCGCAACGGCGAGTGCTGCGACCTACAATGTCGGCAGCGTTTCCGCCCTCCAATCCACGGTCAACAGTGCCGTGGCCGGTGATGTGATCATCCTCGCCGATGGCACTTACCTGAACAGCACGCTCACCATCGGCACGAGCAACATCACAGTCCGGTCCGCGACCCCGGGTGGCGTGTTCTTGAACGGGACGAACGCCATCACCCTGTCCGGAAACTACATCACGTTCAGTGGCTTTCAGTTCACGTCAGGCACGATCACGGGCAACGTGATCACGGTTAGCGGCAATTACAACACCCTCACTCAACTGAACTTCAACGGTTACTCCGCCCAGAAATATATCGTCCTGCAGGGACAATACGACGAGGTCGCCTACTGTAATTTCGAGAACAAGCCGGTCGGCGCTGCGGCCGGAAACCTCATCCACATCGCGCCCAACGGGACGGTGCCGAACTACGCGAAGATCCGCTATTGCTCGTTCCGCAACATGCCCGGGGCGGGGGGCGATAATGGCAACGAGTGCATCCGCATTGCCAACGGCGCGCAGTCGGCTTTCACGTGCCGCACGATCGTAGAGTTCTGTCATTTTGAAAACACCGGCAACGGCGACAGCGAGGCGATTTCGGTGAAGTGCCGCGAAAACGTTCTTCGCTACAATACCTTCACGAATAATCAAAATGCCATGATGGTTTTCCGGAACGGCGACAACAATGTGGCCTACGGAAACTTCTTCATCGGAGCCGGCGGCATTCGGGTGAAAGAGGCGAACAACATCTATTGCTATAATAACTATTTTGAGAACTCCGGTGTCGGTGGAACGATGAACGCCGTCTCCTACGTTTTCGTCAGCCCGAATCTCAAGAATATCAACTTCGTCCACAATACGTTTGTCGAATCGGGTCTGATCGATCTCGCGAGCGGCGCTACGACCAACACGTGGGCCAATAATATTTTCAAGAAGACCACCGGTAACATTTTCCTCGGCTCCAGTGCGGGGATTTCTTGGGCGGGCAATATCTACCAGGGCACCCTCGGCATCTCGATCCCTGCCGGCATGACCAATGCCGACCCGCTGCTCACCGTAAATTCCGACGGCTACTATGGGCTATCGTCTAACAGCCCGGCGATCAATGCCGCCAGTGCCAGCTATCCCGCGATTCTCGATATCACCGGCCTCGACGACGATCCCTCGCTGCTGCTTGACGGCAGTGGCCAGGCCCGTCCCGCCGGTGCGACCTCCAAGGATGTCGGCAGCGACGAATTTACGACCGGCACCACGACCAACCGTCCGCTAGTCCTGGCTGATGTCGGCCCGACCTATCTCGGCGGCCCCGGCGGCGGCGCACTCCCGCCTTCCATCACGGCGCAACCGCAGAGTCAGACGGTGAACGTCGGCGCGCCGGCTTCGTTTTCCGTGACGGCGACCGGCACCGCGCCGCTGGGTTATCAATGGAAGAAAGGCGGCAGCGATGTCGCCGGGGCCACGGCGAGCACCTACAGCATTGCCGCCTCGCAAACCACCGACGCGGGCAGCTATACGGTCGTCGTGTCGAATGGCGCCGGCAGCGCGACGAGCAGCGCCGCCACCTTGAGCGTCAGCAGCCTGCCGGCGCCCTGGCAAACAGCCGACATCGGCGCCGTCGGCATTGCCGGCAGCGCGAACGAGAGCGCCGGCACCTTCACGGTCAAGGGCTCCGGCACCGGCATCGGCGGCACGTCGGACCAAGTCCGCTATGTGTATCAGACCCTGAGCGGCGACGGCTCGATCACGGCGCGCGTCAACAGCCAAAGCGGATCCACCACCGCGTCCCTGGCGGGCGTCATGATTCGGGAAACGACGGCGACCGGATCCAAATTTGCGATTATGGTGCACCGGGGTTCCGGCAGTAAGAACATGTATGCGATTCGCCGCACTTCCACTGGTGGTTCCACGACGAGCACCTCGTCTACCTCGCAAACGCCGCCGAATTGCTGGGTGCGAATCACGCGGACCGGCAATAGCCTGACGATGCAGCGGTCCACGAATGGGACGTCCTGGACGACCGTCAACACGAGCACGATCACCATGGCGACCGCCATCACCGTCGGACTCATGGTGACCTCTGGCAGCAACTCGGTTCTGGATACCGACCTGTTCGACAACGTGACCGTGGTGCCGTAAGCCATGTTCTCCCGGCGGGGCGTCGTTCGTTCGGCGCCCCGCCTTTTTCCACATTGAATTTCAATCAGCATAAGAAATGGGCGATCCCGCCGCTGCTCTTGGCGGCGGCCTGGTGGGCCGGATCGTCGGAGATCACCGCTCCGCCGCCGGCAGCAATCGCTCGTCCAGCGATCCGCACCGCCGGCGATTTTGGGCAGAGCCCCGCCGTCGACCGCGCCGCCGCGCCCGCTGTCGCGAGCGCGACCACGCCGATCGAAGACAGCGAAGAGGAGCAGACGCCGGCCACAATTCTGTCGCGGCTCGTGGCCGAAATGGATGTCGCCGAGCTGCGCGATCACTTGCGCGACTTCGTGGGGGCGGATCTGCGCGGCGAAGCCGGCCATCTGCTCGTGCGCCGTTGGGTCGAGTGGGATCCGCCGGCCGCCGTTCACTGGGTTGCTCAACTCGACGACGCCGCGGCGCGGCGGGAGCTGTCATCCGCCGCCGCACTCGCGTGGTCGGAGCGCGACAGCATGGCTGCGCTGGCGTGGGCGCTGTCTTTGCCTCCCGGTGAAATCTCGGAGCGTGTGAGCAACGATCTCGGTTTCGAGCTTGCCCGCACCGATCCCGTCCTGTCGTTGAATTTGGCCGCCGGTCTCCCGGAGGGAGACGCGCGCCAGGCGCTCGAACTTCACGCGGCACGACAATGGGCTGTGCTGGATTCGCAGGCCGCGAAGGACTGGGCGGCCAATCTCTCATCGGGCAACCGACGCGAAGAGGCGTTGGCTGCGGTGACCCTGGCCATCGCCAGCGAGGACGGCGCAGGTGCCGCACGTTTCCTGCTGGAAAAAATGTCCGTAGGGCCGGAATCCTATCGAGCCGTCATCGGTGTCGTGCAGCGCTGGGCCCAGACGGATTATCCTGCCGCCCGGAAATGGGTGGAGCGCTTTCCGGCTACGCCGTTGCGGGAGACCGCCCTCGCCGCGCTGGCGGAGCGGATGCCGGCGCGCGCAAATTGAGTCACCCGCTGCTTCCGAATCCCATTCTCTCAGGCACCTCCGCTGAGTCGGGCCGTCACGCCAAGAACGGCGAAGCCAAAAAGAAGAAGGACAGAAAAACAGGGTTAGGCTTTGTAGTTTGGAGCTTAAACCCCTTCCCCTCAGACCGTGCTCTTCCCCTAAATCCAGTTTCCGATCCGTCAGAAATTTGACCACGGATTTCACGGATCGCACGGATGACGGCAGAGAAGGCGGCGTGGCGACAAGCGCCAGCCCTCCAACCGAGCCGCAAGGGCCGCCCCGGATTCGCCGCGATCATCGGTCTTGATCCGCGTCAGCCGTGGTGAAAACTCCGTTCCGCTTCCGTCCCGCCGCTCTTCCGCGCCCTTGCCGCGCCGGAGCGGCGGCGCGCAGGCGGGGCCGCGATTTCTTCTCCAATCAGCCCAGCCGATACGCCACCCACAAGCCGACGACGACGAGCGCGTAGGTCCCGACGAGCCCCAGCAACAACAGCGGCGCCACGCGCCGGTCGAGCTCGGCAACGGGCTCGCGCGGACAATCGCGCAGGAACAAGACATAGGCCGCGCCGGCCAAAAATATTCCGGCGATGACGTCAACGATGTAGTGCTGCTTGGTGAACAGTGTCGAAAGCGCAATCAGCCATGCCCACCCTCCGGCAGCGAGACCCACCCCACGGTGCACGCGCCCGCAACTTAACGCCGCCACGAACGGCGTCGCGACGTGAAGGGAGGGAAAGCAGTTGCGCGGTGGGTCGCCATCGTAGACGCCTTGGAGGAACCAGGCGAAAAAACCTGTTCCGTCCACCTTGTCGGTCCGTGGGGCAATGGTTGGATAAATCAGAAAACAGACATACCCGATAATCCACACCATCAGCCAAGCCAGAAAGGTGCGGCGGATCAGCTCCTCCTGGCGCATGATGAGCATGGGCAGGAAGGGAAAGACAAAATAGGACAAATAGACCGGTGCCCAGGCGGGCTGCACGGGCACCATCCGGTCCAAGGCCAGTTCGGGCGCGAACAGAGTCCGGTCAGCTGTCACAGCGGCGATGACGAGGTAAAAGGGAACGAGCAGCATGAGCGTGACGGCGGGCACGACCACGCGCGGGCGCAGCGGAAAAGGCCGGGTCAGCATCTCCCCGACGAGGCTCCAACGAGAGCGGCTGGCATCGGAGGTTCTCAATTAAACCTCCGATGGGGGAGCACAGTTCCTCGAAACCGCGGCGGCGAAAAACCACGGGGCGGATTAGCGTGGTGCCAAATTATCGTAGAAGGTTGCACGGCTCCGAATTTCCCTGACGGATAACCGAATGGGCCCCTCTCTCAAGGTCGAACTCTGCCACCGCGCGCCTGGTCGAGTGAAGCGGTAAGATCCGGGGACCTATTGAGGCTCGCAAAATAGACTGACGCTGGCGTTGTGTGGTGGTAGGGCGGAGCGGCCCGCTCCGCCGCGAGGATGATATCACGTTCCCGGCGCACCGGGCCGGTGCGCCCTACCCGTCAGTCTGATAGGCGAGACTTAATAAAGCAACCGGCCGATCAACGCGCCGACTTTCAGATCATCCTCCACTCCGAAACCGTGATGCCGGAGATTCCCCTCGCACGTTCTTTGGGCCGCCTGTTACCGCCATCTGCTCTGCCTGGCGGCGCCGGCCAGCTGATTTCAGCAGCTCATCCGGAAGTAAGTGAACGCACGTTCAGCCGGGGGCGTTTGCCGGAACCCCCTGACCCCATTCTAGTTTTGTCGCGGCCGGGAGAAACAGGGGCAGGTTTCGCGCGGGGCTTTTGCCCGGACTGAGCTGGAATCGGGCATTAAATTGTCGGGTCGCCACTGTTCGGCGGACCGGGCCGCGAGCGAGCCACGGCATGTCGACAACCATCGCCCCTTGTTGCAATTTCTCAAAATCTACTTTCCCGTCACCGGTCCCGGTTGCCCCGGGTATCTTCCGTCCGATGGATCCGATTACCCACACCTTGCTCGGCTCAAGCCTCGCCTATTTTGGCTTTGGCCGCCGCCTGGGCCGGGCGACGGCGGCGGGACTGGGAGCGTTGGCGGGGGCCGCGCCGGATCTGGATGTTTTCATCGGGAGTGCGACGGACCCGTTGATCGCCGTGGAATATCACCGGCACTTCACGCATGCACTGCCGTTCGCACCGGTGGGGGCGGCGCTCGTGGTGGGATTGCTGGCGGCACACCGGCCCTGGCGGGAAAAGTGGAGCGGGCAGTACGGTGCCGTCTGGGCGTGCGCGTTGGTGGCGTGGGTGAGCCACTGCCTGCTCGATGCGGCGACCAGCTACGGAACTCAATTGCTGTGGCCGTTGACGGATCGCCGCTTCGGCTGGGACTTCATCGCGGTGATCGATCCCGTTTTCACGCTCGCGCTGCTGACGGGACTGGTCGTCGCGCTCCGGCGGGCCCGGCCGGGGGCGGCCTTGGCGGGACTGGTCGTGGCCGCAGCGTATTTGGGGCTGGGAGTGGTGCAACATGGGCGGGCCATCGGGGCGCAGGCCAGGCTCGCGGCGGCGCGCGGACACACGCCGGAGCGGATCGAGGTGATGCCCACCCTCGGCAACCTGCTCGTGTGGCGCGCGCTCTACGAGCACGGCGGCCAGATCCACGCTGACCGCATCCGCGTCGGACTCGCGGGCGATGCCACCGTGCGTGACGGGTGGGCGCTGGCCAAGGTGGTCGCGAGCGATCTGACGCCGGCCGAGCTCGCCCGAGACCAGCGACGGTCGTTCGCTCGCTTTGCGTGGTTCTCCGAAGGCTGGGTGGCGCGCAGCCCGGGCGATGCCAGCGTGCTGGGGGACATGCGCTATTCACTTTCGACCGAGGCTTTCGACCCCATCTGGGGAATTCGTTTCAACCCACCGTCAGCGCCCGCCGAAGTCGAATGGGTCAATCGCTCACGGGAACGGCGGGTGACCCCGAGCGAGTTGTGGACCGAGATGCAAGGGTCTGATGTGCGATTCAAACCCCTCGACCTGCTGGCCCAAGTCTTGCGGTGATCCGCCCGATCTATCCCACGGACTAGTGGCCTCGGCCTAACGATCGAGGATGACGCGCGTGGCAGTAGCGAAAACAACAAGCCGATTTTCAACGGGGTCAGGGCTTCAGTATTCTATCTTCCTCTCTTATCGCCCACCCCCCCCGCAAAGGAGATGCGTAACCGGCGTGCCATCCCGCATTGCTGCGCTCCGGTTCAGCGGTCTTCAAACCGAAATTATATTACTGAAGCCCTGACCCGAATGGCGCTTAGATAAGGCGCAAGACTTTCTTGTTAAGGGGCCTGC
>CAZAOI010000034.1:0-17365 GCA_964486705.1 uncultured Oleiharenicola sp.
CGCGCGTGGTGGGTCAGGCCACGGTGGAACGCAGCCTGGCGACGCGTGCTGAATTTGCCCCGGGACCGGGTGGGGCCCACCCCGACGATGCGGCCTGCGGCTGCGCTTCCGGCCCGCGCGCCCTGTGTGCCCACTGTCAGTCCCGTCCCGGTCAGCTTCTCTAATTTCCACGCCCTCCACCATGACTGGTCAAAAAATAACCATCGAATTCAACGACAAGGTCGTCCGGCAGTTCATGCTCGCCTCCATTATTTGGGGCGCCGTGGGCATGCTCGTCGGCATCCTCATCGCCACCCAGCTCAACTACTGGCAGGCGAACTTCTCCACGTCGTTCCTGTCGTTCGGCCGGCTCCGCCCCCTGCACACCAACGCCGTCATCTTCGCCTTCGTGGGCAACATGATGTTCGCCGGGGTGTATTATTCGACGCAGCGGCTGGTGAAGGCGCGCCTCGCGAGCGATTTTCTCTCGGCCCTGCATTTCTGGGGCTGGCAGCTGATCATCGTGGCCGCCGCGATCACGCTGCCCCTCGGCCTGACCCGCGGCAAGGAATACGCGGAACTCATCTGGCCCATCAATATCGCGGTCGCCGCCATCTGGGTCGTGTTTGCCGTCAACTTTTTCTGGACCCTCAAGCGGCGCAATGAAAAGATCCTCTACGTCGGCATCTGGTTCTACATCGCCACCATCGTCACCGTGGCGATGCTTTACATCGTCAACCATCTTTCGATCCCGACGAGCCTGCTGCACAGCTACGGCGTCTTCGGCGGCGTGCAGGACGCGCTTGTGCAGTGGTGGTATGGGCACAACGCCGTGGCCTTCTTCCTGACGACGCCGATTTTGGGCATCATGTATTATTTCCTGCCGAAGGCGGTGGAGCGCCCGGTGTATTCCTACCGGCTTTCGGTGATTCATTTCTGGTCGCTGGTCTTCCTCTATATCTGGGCCGGTCCCCACCACCTGCTGAACACCGCGCTGCCAAACTGGCTCCAATTGCTGGGCATGACGTTCTCAATCATGCTCTGGGCCCCCTCGTGGGCCGGCATGCTCAACGGGCTGCTCACGTTGCGCGGGGCCTGGGACAAGTTGCGCACCGATCCGGTCGTGAAGTTTTTTGTGGCCGCCGTGACTTTCTACGGGATGGCGACCTTCGAGGGCCCGCTGCTCTCCATCAAGTCCGTCAATGCACTCGCGCACTACACCGACTGGATCGTCGGGCATGTGCACGCCGGCGCGCTCGGCTGGAACGGTTTTATGGCGGCCGGCATGTTCTACTGGCTCACGCCGCGGCTCTGGAACCGGCCGCTGTATTCCTCGGCGCTTGCCAATGTGCATTTCTGGCTCGCGATGGTGGGCATCCTTTTCTACGTCGCCGCGATGTGGGCCTCGGGCATCACCCAGGGCCTGATGCTTAACGACACCGCGGAGGCGGGCACGATCCTGAAGTATCCCAACTTCCTCGACACGCTCAACGCCATCCGGCCGCTCATGCTGTTGCGCGTCGTGGGCGGCGGTCTTTATCTCACCGGATTCCTGATCATGGGATACAATATCCTGCGCACCATCCGCGGCGCGCAGGCGGTCAATGGCAGCATGCAGGTCTATGTCGAAACCTACACCGAGGCGGAGTTGCTGGGGGCGCGGGCCACCGTCTTCAGCGCCCCGGTGATCTTCCCCACACTCGGGGTCCTGTTGGTCTGTCTGTGGCTGTTTACCTCCGGCTGGCTGAATATCCTCGGCCTCTTCGGCGCCGTCCTGTGCGTGCTGCTCGCCGTCGGCCATTTCCAGACGCGCGGCACCCGCTGGGTCGAGTGGTATGACCGCCTGTTGCTGAACGCCCTGCCTTTCACCGTGCTGGTGTTCCTCGCGGTGGCCGTGGGCGGCATGATCCAGATCATCCCGATGATGACCATCGACCGCCACCTCCAGACCGAGGACCGCGTGGCCGAGGTTTATACCCCGCTTGAACTCGCCGGTCGCGACCTCTACGTGCGCGACGGCTGCTACCTCTGCCATTCGCAGATGATCCGGACGCTCGTGCCGGATGTCATGCGGTACGGTGATTACTCGCGGTTGGGCGAATCCATTTGGGACCACCCCTATCAATGGGGCTCGCGGCGCACCGGTCCCGACCTGGCCCGCGTGGGCAGCAAGTACAACAACGCCTGGCATTTTGACCACCTGCTGAATCCGCGCGCCATTTCCACCGGCTCCAACATGCCGAACTACCCGTGGCTCTTCACCAGCGAGACCGACTACGCCTCGCTCACCAGCAAAATCCGGGTGCAACGTCTGCTCGGGGTTCCGTTCCCCGCGTGGTCGCCGGCGATGATCGATGCGGGCGCCAAGAATCAGGCCAAGGAGATCGCGAAGGATCTGCGGACGCAGGGCCGCTACATCGCGCCCGACAAGGAAATCGTGGCCTTGATCGCCTATCTTCAGCGCCTCGGCAAGTTCACTCCGGTTCCCGCCCCCGCTTCCCAGTAATCTTTAACCCACTCCGCCCATGCTCCGCCGCATTATCTACGAAGACTGGCAGCTCATCTTCCCCGTCGTCGCCCTTCTGGTCGCCACCACCGTTTACGTTGTGGCGGCCTGGCGAACCGCGGCCATGAATCCCGCCGAGGCCGACCGCCTGGCGCACCTACCGCTCGAAAAAGAGTGAAGGATCCCGCCATGAACCAACAATCCGATCAGCCTCCGGATGGGGAAATTCTCCGGACCCATAGCTTCGATGGTATCCAGGAATTTGACCGCCGCCTCCCGAACTGGTGGCTTGTCATCCTCTATAGCGCCATCGCCTTCGCCATCGTCTATTGGTTTGTCCACATGATCGCCCGCGTGGTTCCCGATGATGGGGCCCAGGTGGACACGGCGATGGCAAAAATCTCCGCCGCCAAGCTGGCCTCCGCCTTCGACGTTACCGACGACGCAAAATTTTGGGAGATGAGCAAGAACGCGGTGTTCGTCGACGCCGGCAAGCAGACCTTCAATTCGCTCTGCTCCACCTGCCATGCCGTCACCCTCACCGGCGGAGTCGGACCCAACCTGGTGGATCATGGCTGGCTGTATGGTGGCACGCCGAAGGAAGTTTTCCACACGGTCAATGCCGGGGTGCTAACCAAGGGCATGCCGGCCTGGGGGCCCGTGCTCGGCACCAAGAAGACGGCCGAAGTCGTGGCGTACGTCCTCAGCCATCATGCGGCGGGTGAACCGATCGAAGTTCAAACCAGCTTCACGCCGGCCGCACCTGTCCTGCCCAGAAACTGACCGCGCCGCCGCGCTCACCACGAGTTCCGCCGGATGAGCGACCCGAAAAATATTTTCCCGTTCCCGAAACCTCGGGCCCCGCGTCCCGCAGCCCGGCTGGCGCCAAATCGTGACTTTGTCACGACCATCAATGCCGACGGCTCGCATCTCGTGCTGCACCCGGCCGATGCCCTGGGGGCCTTTCTCCTTTGGCGGCGGCTGAGCGGCTGGGCCCTGATTGTGGTGTATTTCATTCTGCCGTGGGTGCCGGTCAACGGCTACCCGGCGCTCTTCCTCGATATTGCCCACCGCCGGTTTCATCTTTTCGGCTGGGTGATCGCGGCCCAGGACATATGGCTGCTGTTCTTCCTCGTGACGGGGCTGGGCTTCTCGCTCTTCTTCGTCACCGCCTTGCTCGGTCGGGTGTGGTGCGGCTGGGCCTGTCCCCAGACGGTGTTCCTGGAACACGTGTACCGGCGCATTGAGCGCCTGATCGAGGGTGAGGCCCCGCAGCGCCGCCTGCTGGACGCCGCTCCGTGGGCGGCGGGCAAGATTCTGCGCCGCGGCTTCAAGCATGCGCTCTTCATCATCGCCTCGCTCGCGATCACCCATCTCTTTCTCGCGTACTTCGTGTCCCTTCCCGAATTGTGGGGATTTATGAGCGTGGCTCCAGGCGAACACTGGGCGTCCTTCGTTTTTGTGTTTCTGACCGCCGGTGTCCTCTATTTCAACTTTGCCTGGTTTCGCGAACAGCTGTGCATCGTCATCTGTCCGTACGGCCGGCTGCAATCGGCCCTGACGGATGAGCATTCGTTGGTAATAGGCTACGATGAGCAACTCGGCGAACCGCGCGGCAAGCTCGGCACGCCAAATGCGGGCAATTGCATCGCATGCAACCGCTGTGTGCAGGTCTGTCCGACCGGCATCGATATCCGCCAGGGCCTGCAGATGGAGTGCATCGGCTGCGCCGCCTGCATTGACGCCTGCGACGAGATCATGACCAAGGTCAATCGTCCGACCGGGCTGATCCGCTACAGTTCACTCGTCGGCCTCACCGGCGAGGCGACCCGCTGGGTGCGCCCGCGCACGGTGCTTTACGGAATCTTGCTTTTCATCGGCGCGGTGGTGGCGGTGTTTGCGTTCGCCTCGGTCAAGCCCGCGACGTTCACCGTGTTCCGCATGGGCGGCGCGGCCTACTTCGTGGACCGCGACAGCGTGCGCAATCAATTCATGGTGCGCGTGCTCAACAAGCAGGCGGAAACCGTCGTTTTTACCCTCGCGACCGAAGGGGCGCAGGCCGGCGCGCGGACCACGGGGTTCGACACCCCCGTGGCGATCGCCGCCCTCGCCGAGCAGATGACCCCGCTGGTGCTGGTGCTGGACCGCAAACATTACACCGGACCCTTTAAGTTCTTCGTGCGGGTGCGGGACGCAGCCGGCCAGGTTGATCTAACCCGCGAAGTTGAATTCCTCGGCCCCGATCCCCAATTGCTGCGGGAAGAGGAAGAGGAAGAGGAGCTTGAGCACAGCCGAAAGGAAAAGGAGCAGAAACATGACTGACGCCGCTCCCGACCGGATCACTCCGCTTCCGACTGTCGGCCGGCCGGCCGGCACCGCGCGCGCCGCGAGCCCGCCTCCGCCGCTGCGGCTCGACCGGGCTCCTCCCGGCCAGAGCAGTCGCCAGCTCTGGCTGTGGGTCGCCGCCGGCTTTCTCTTCCTGGCGCTCGGTTGGACGGCCTTGTTCACGGTGGCCCGCGCGGCGAAAATCCAATCCGTGCCGCTCGCAACAAAAGGAGGTGGAACGCGTTGACCCCAACGCGTTCTCCGCCCTCTAAGCGCGTTGCGGTCAATGCGCTCCACTGCCATGGAATATGCCTCCATCACCGGTCCCGGCACGGCTTGCATCGCCGGCCTCATCACCAGCCTGCACTGCGTCGGCATGTGCGGCCCGCTCGCCTGCGCGCTGATGCCTTCGGCTCGCGACGAGAGTGACCCGCACACGGTGAGCACGGTCTATCATCTCTCCCGCCTCACCGGCTACAGCATCCTCGGGGCCTTGGCAGGCGGGCTCGGCCGCGTGCCGCTTTCCTGGTTGAGTCAGGATGCGCTCCGCTTCCTGCCCTGGCTGCTGGTGCTGTTCTTCGTCGCGGTGGCGGTGCGCTTCGATCAGCGGTTGCCGCGGCTGCCCGTCCTCGGTCGCATCTACGGGTGGGTCGCGGCACGTCTGCGCGGGGGTTCGCGGGTGCGTTCTGCGGCGGCGCTCGGCTTGGCGACGCCGCTGTTGCCGTGCGGCCCGCTGTATTTTCTGGTCTCCCTCGCGTTGTTGTCCGGCTCTGCTGCGCGGGGCGCGGAAACCCTCCTGGCCTTTGGCCTCGGCACCATTCCGCTGCTGTGGTTCGCGCAAACGAACTACCACTGGCTGCGGCTCAAACTCGGCCCGGTGGGGCTGGCCCGCGCGCAGCGCGCAATGGCCCTGGCGGTCGCCGTAATCGTCGCGTGGCGGATCCGCGCCACGCTCGGCCTGCCAGGCCCGGACGTGAATAATTTCGTGTGTTTCTGACATGAATTCCGAACCGACAATTCTTTTTCCCGGCCGGGGGCCTTCGACCGGCGCGGCCCGGGTCGGGCAGCGGGGTGGGGCCACCTCGGCCCGAAAATCCAATTTGGTGTACGGGGGTTGTGAGCCCCAGCGGTGCGAGTGCGTGGACTACGTGCCGCGGATCCGCTCCCGTCCACCATTCTTTACTCCTGGAGGGCGAGCGGCATGAGCGGCTTCTCTCCAGTCAATTTGGTGAACGGGGGCGGGAGCCCGAGGGTGCGAGTGCGTGAACTGCGTGCCCCGGATCCGCTCCCGTTCATCACTCTTTTCTTTCGGGCCCGCGGCCGCTCCCGGCCGGCTGGCTCCAGTCAATTTGGTGAACGGGGGCGCGAGCTCGAGGGTGTGAGTGCGTGGACTGCGCGCCCCGAATCCGCTCCCGTTCACCATCGTTTTTCCCGCGGGCGGCGGCGACCATGAGCGCGGAGCCCCGAGTCAATTTGGTGAACGGGGGCGCGAGCCCAACAGCGCGAGTGCGTGGACTGCGTGCCCTCGGCTCGGTTTCCGTCCACCATTGCTTTCATTGCGGTGTCCCGCTGGCCACTGCGGCCACGCGCGAGTCGGGTTTCTGTTGTTCCGGCTGCGCGTATGTCTACCGGCTCGTGCATGAGCACGGGCTCGAGGGTTACTACAAGATCAAGGACGCCGTGCTTCCGCCGGTGGACCAAGGCGTCTTCCAGCCGCGCGATTATGGCTGGCTGCGGGAACTGCAGTTGGCGGCGGAGAAATCGTCGAATACGTCCGAAATGACCCTCGAAGTGCAGGGCATCTCCTGTGCCGGCTGCGTCTGGCTCATTGAGAAGATTTTTCACCAACAGCCGGGGGCGTTGCACATCGAGACGGACGCGCAGCTCGGCCGCATGAATTTCCGCTGGGCGACCGGGCAGTTCGACGCGGTGGCCTTTGGTTCCACCCTGCAATCGTTCAACTACCTCGTCGGCGCACCCGGCGAGGAGCCGGCGGTTCTGGAAAGCAAACGGCTGGTGCGGCGCCTCGGCCTGTGCGCGGCGTTTGCGATGAACATCATGCTCTTCGCCCTGCCGGCCTATTTCGGCATGGAGGCGACGTTTCCCTATGCACGGCTGTTCGGGACGCTCTCCCTGATCTTCGGGACCCTGAGCTTGTTGGTGGGCGGCACTTATTTCATCAGCCGGGCCGTCCAGGCATTGCGCGCCGGCGCCATGCACATCGACCTGCCGATCGCGGTGGGTATCATCGGCGCCTACGCGGGCTCCTTCTATGGCTGGGCCAGCGGACACGACACGTTCGTCTATTTCGATTTCGTCGGGACCTTCATCCTGCTGATGCTCTTCGGGCGCTGGGCGCAGATCGTGGCGGTCGAACGCAACCGCCACCGCCTGCTCAGCATGAATGCCCGGCCGCAGCGGGTGAGCGTGGTCGGTGCCGGTGGCCTCGTGAGCGCGCAACCCGTCGAGCAGCTGCGCGCGGGCGATGTCTTTGAAGTGCGGGCCGGCCAGGTGGTGCCGGTTGAGGCCCAGCTGGAAACGACGGCGGCGACGGTCGGCACGGCATGGATCACCGGCGAAGCCGACCCGCGCGACTGCCGGGCCGGCGCCCGCGTTCCCGCCGGGGCGGTGAACCTCGGCCGGGCCTTCATCCGGCTTCGCGCCGTCCAGCCGTGGGCCGGATCGCTGCTCGCGCAATTATTCCAACCCGTCGGACGCGACCAGTTCCGTCACCGCCTGCTGGAACGAGTCGTGCGCGGCTACCTGATCGGTATTTTCGTTGTCGCGACCGCCACCGCCATCGGCTGGTGGTGGGGCACGCACGACATGGCCCGTACCTGGGCCGCGGTCACAGCCGTGCTGGTTGTGTCCTGTCCGTGCGCCATCGGGCTGGCCTATCCGCTCGCGGACGAGATGGCCACGGTCGCGCTGCGGCGTTTCGGCGTGTTCGTGCGCGAGGGCGATGTGTGGCCGCGCCTCGCCCGCATCCGCAAACTTATCTTCGACAAGACCGGCACGCTCACACTCGAGACGCCGGCCCTGCAGAATCCCGAGGCGCTGACGGCGTTAGCTGCCCCGGCCCGCGACGCGCTGCTGACGCTCGTGCGCGACAACTCGCACCCGGTCAGCCAGAGCCTCTACGAGAACCTGATGGCCGGTGGTCTGATGGGTAGGGCGAGTCCTCTGGACGAGCCGAAATCATCCGCGGCTCATCGGGACGATTCGCCCTACCATGAAGACCAGGAAGAAGTCCGCGAGGACCCCGGCTTCGGCGTGACGCTGCAGAATGCCTCCGGCCGCTGGACCCTCGGCCGCCCCGGCTGGGCCGTCTCGCAAGGGAACGTTTGTCATACAATAGATGACAAACTTCCCGGGGGTTACGACACGGAATTCGCGCTCGAAGGCGTGGTGCTGGCGCGGTTCCGGTTTGCGGATGCGGTGCGGGCGGATGCGCGCGAGGAGATCGCGGCGCTGGCGCGCGCCGGTTTCACGAGCTACATCCTGAGCGGCGACCGGTCCGAGAAGGTGGCGGCGATGGCGCAGGCGCTAGGGCTGCCGGCGACTCACTTTGCGGCGGAGGTTACGCCGGAACAGAAGGCGGTGTGGGTGAGAAATCTCGACGCCCGCGACACGCTGATGCTGGGCGACGGTGCCAATGATAGTCTGGCCTTTGACGCCGCGTTTGCGCGCGGGACCCCGGTCATCCACCGCGGGGTCCTTGAGGGCAAGGCGGACTTCTATTATCTCGGCCGCGGACTGTCCGGCTTGCGTCGGCTCTTCGAGGTCAACGCCACGCGCGCCCGCACGCAGACATTCCTGATCGTGTTTTCAGTGTGCTACAACCTCGTGACGGTCAGTTTCGCCGCCCTCGGCCACATGAATCCGCTGATCGCCGCCGTCATCATGCCGGCGAGCTCGCTCTTCAGCTTGCTGGTCGTGGCCGTCGGCATGCGCCGGTGGCTGCGGGTGGGTTGAGCGTGGGAGCGAGCTAGCTTGCGAAAGCGCGCGTCCTGAGCTGCGAACGAGGTCGCTCACTTAGGTCCAGACAAAGCTGGCAGGAACGACACCACAGTCCTTGACCGGATCAAAAAGAGGAGTAGTTTCCGCTCATGAGCGTGCTCGAAGTCAAACAGGCCATTTCGAAGATGAGCAAACAGGAGCGCCGGGAGATTCAGGCGTATCTCATCCGGCTCCGGCACAGCACGCCCGAATGGAAACGAGCCACGGCCAAGCGCCTCCAGGAAATGAAGGCCGGCAAGTTTACGACGGCCGACGAGTTGGAAACACGGATTGCGCGTGGCTGAGTACCGACCGCATTTCTCGGACCTCGGCCACATGAGCCCGCTGATCGCCGCCGTCATCATGCCGGCGAGCTCGCTCTTCAGCTTGCTGGTCGTGGCCGTCGGCAGGCGACGGTGGTTGCGCCTTGGTTGACGCAGCGTCTAGAGCGGGCGATACCAGTAGGTGTTGGGCTCCTTGAGGAAAATCTTCTTAGGTATCATCCCGTGCACGCCGAGGGTGCCGTCGACGACCTGCGTAACCCGAAAATCGACCCCGATGCTGGTGAGCGCGTAGGCATGCAGGAAATCGTAGCCCTGTTTTTCCTTGAGAAACTCGATGGTCTCAATGGTCGCGTTGCGCATCGCCGTGTCCAGATCCCGGTCCAGCCCGAAGGTAATGTAGTGGGTGGCCGTCTCGGCCCGTGGTACCTTCAGCGTCCGGCCTTTGTGGAGGATGAACTGGAATGTCGCGGTGTTGGCTGTCTCGATGGCGGTGGCGCTCACTTCGCCATCGCCCTGACCGGCATGGGAGTCGCCGGTATAGAAGAGGGCGCCTTTCTGGAAAACCGGCAGGTATAGGGTGCCACCGGCCCTGAGTTCCTTGCAATCGAGGTTGCCGCCGAACACGCCGGGCGGGCCGGATTTTCGCGTGGGTCCTTCGGAGTCGGGCGGACAGGTGGCCATCACACCCATGAAGGGACCGAGCGGCACTTCCACCCCGTCAGTGAGGATCCCGGCGTTGCGCGCGAGATCCAGCCGGACGACGAAACTAAAGGGTACGGGTGCGAGATCCGGCAACCCGCCGCGGCCGGGACCGCCGCTCACGTTGCCATACGGGATTCGCGGCACGACGGACAGGATGCGGACTTCGAGGGAGTCTCCGGGCTCGGCATCCTCGACGTAGATTGGACCCACCAGAATGTGGCCGCCGGGAATACCCTCGGCTCGCGGAGTATCCAAAAGAACGTTTTCCGTCTGGGTGAGAGCGGGGCAACTCTCGAGGGTGACGGGAATATGGTTTTCCTTGAGCCAGTCGTTGCCTTTGCCTTCTTCCCAGCGCACGCCCCCGCCACCGTCGATTGTCACCGTTGCGCCGGACTTGACGGTGAGCACGGGCTTTTTCGTGGCCGAGTAGTGGCCGATGATCGCGTTCTCCGGTGTAAGAGGGACATGGTGGTCGGCGGTGAAACCGGCGAACGCGAGCGGTGCGGTGAGCAGTAGCAGAGCGGCGGAAACGGACGCGTAGTTCATAAGGAGCGAGGTGGAGGGAACCGAAATACAGAGGAGAGCACGCGCCCACTCGTCGCCTAGCTGCCGGGTTCGAACAGTGGCAGGATTTGCATGCCGGGAACGGTGACGTAGCCTTTGTCCGTAATCCGGATTTCTGGGATCACGGAGAGCGGGATCAGGTTGAAGCCCATATAGGGGAGGGTGCAGCCGGCGTCGCTCCAGGCGCGTTTCAAGGTCGTCGACTCGGCGGCGACGACGCGAGCGCGTTTGTCGGAGATGAGTCCGGCCACGGGCAGTGCCACCTTGGCCACGACCTTGCCGTCGCGGACGACGCACACGCCGCCGCGCATGGCCTTGATGGTTTTCAGCGCGAGCTGCAGGTCCGCCTCGTTGGTCCCGGCGAGAATGATGTTGTGCGCGTCGTGTCCGACCGAGCTGCCGACCGCGCCGGCGCGCAGGCCGAAGTTCTTCAACAGGCCGTGCGCCACTGCGCCGCTCTTGCCATGGCGTTCGACCACGGTGACGAAGCAGAGGCTGTGCTTTGCGAACAAGGTCGTCCAAGTGTCGCCGAGGGAAGGGGTCAGCGCGACTTGGTCGTGAAACAAAATGATGCCGGGCAGCGCGGCGCGGATGACATTGGCGGTCACGGGCCCCGTGGGCACGGGTGGAGTCAGCTTGAGCTTCGGCGCGATCTTGACCGTCTGGTACGCGGCGCGCGGATAACGGTAGCGTTTGGTGAGGGCCTTCTCCAGCAACGGCGTGACCTTGCGGTCCTCGACGACGAGTTCGCCGCCGTACCAGGTGTTCTGCGGCTCAAGCGCGTCGTTGAGCAGCACAATGTCGGCCCGCCGCGCGGGGGCGAGGCCGCCGATCTCGCCGTCCATCGCGTAGCGGGTGGCGGGATGCAGCGAACCCATACTCCAGGCGGTGGTGATGCTCATGCCGTGTTTCACGGCCTCGCGCGTCACCCAGTCGAGGCCGAACAGGAAAAGATCATCGGCGTCGCGGTCGTCGGTGCAGACGCAGACGCGTTTCGGGCTCGCGCCGAGTTCGGTCACGGCCTTGATCGCGAGCGGCAGCGAGTGCCACGGGGTGGTTGGCGGGCCGCCGCGGAGGAAAATCCACAGGCCGTTTTCCAGAAAATCGCCGGCGATCTCGCGGTCGATGGACTCATGCGTGTCGGTGATCCCGCTGGCGGCGCCGGCGGTGACAAACTCGCGGCCGTAAATGTGGCCGCTGACGGGCCGGCCGCGCTGGAGGGCGGCGGCGAGGATGGCGTGGCTGCGTTCGTCGCCCATCGCCACCTGGACGAAGTCCATTTTCTCGCCGAGGGCGACGGCCTCGGGCCATTTGTCAAAGAGCCGGCCGATCTTCTTGGCGGTCAGATCGCCACCGGCGGTTTCGAAGAACGCCGAGGTGGCCGGCACCGTGCTGGGCACGGTCAGGAAGATATTGAGCGGAGCCTGGCGGGCGTCGGCCAGCATCCACTCGATGCCGGCGGCATCGCAAACATTGCCGATCTCGTGACTGTCGCAGAAAATTGTGGTCGTACCGTTGAGCAGCGCCGCCTCGGCGTAGGCACAGGCCGTCATCATCGAGCTCTCGATGTGAATGTGCGGGTCGACCAGGCCCGGGGCGAGGATGCCGCCCTGCGCGTCGTAGACCTTGGTCTTGGCGCCCTTGGTGGGCTTGAACGTGCCGGCCGGCTTGACCGCGGCGATGCGGCCGGATTTCAGCCAAATTTCCCGGTCGGCATGGACGCGCTCGGTGTAGGTGGAAAGCAGGCGGGCGCCGGTGATCACTTGATCGGGCGCGGTGCGGCCCATCGCCACGGCGGCGAGGGAACGGGTGAGCGTGTGCAGGGGTGGAACGGAAAAACGGGTCAAGGCCATGGTTGAGGTTTCTAGCAGCCGAGGTGCCAGCAAGCCAGTGATTTTTGCGGAGCCTAGCCGGAGATCCTGGTGGGCGGGCACGTCCCTGTGCCCGCTTTGTGAGAGCCCGGCGGATGTTCTCATGCCGGCAGAGAGACCGGCCGGCCCACCGATGGGTGGCCCCTACAGTTCCTTCGGGATCGCCACGGTCAGGTTTACCGGCGCGCCCTCGGTGATGAGGAGGTTGTCCTCGATCCGCACCCCGC
Source organism: uncultured Oleiharenicola sp. (assembly GCA_964486705.1). Lineage (GTDB taxonomy): Bacteria > Verrucomicrobiota > Verrucomicrobiia > Opitutales > Opitutaceae > Lacunisphaera. The sequence goes on from CAZAOI010000034.1 coordinate 12,458, forward strand.
CGAGTTGCTGATGCTGGTCGACCAGCGGCCAATTCACGCAGTCGCGGAATTTTTCCCGGCGCACGGGATCATTCAGCAAAGCGGGAATGAAATAGAGGCCCGGCTCAACCGTGACGATGTAGCCGGGCCGCAAGATGAGATCCATGCGGAGGCTCTTGAGGCAGGCGCGCTGGTCCTTGCTCCGGCCGGGTTCCAGGCCGCTGGCGTCGCGCACACCGAGGCCGAGCATATGGCCGACGCCGTGGGGGAAGAAAAGCAGATGGGCGTCGCGTTCGACGAGCGCCTGCGGGTCGCCTTTCAACACGCCCATGGCCACGAGACTGCCCATCATGTCCAGGGCGGCGCCGAAATGAATCGCCTTCCACTCCGCGCCCGGCCGGCAGCGGTCGATGGCCCGCACCTCGGCGTTGAGGACGGCCTGGTAGAGGTCGCGTTGAAACGCCGAGGGCTGGCCCGCCACGTAGGTGCGGGTGACGTCGATCACGTAACGGTCGAGCTCGGCGCCCGAATCGATCAGAATGAAGTCACCGTCGCGTGCGACCCGCTCGGGGGAAGGCGAGCCGTGGAAAACTGCGCTTTGGGCGCCGATGCCGACGATGGAATCGTAGCCGGTTTTCTGGGCGCCGTGGCGGAAATACTCCGCTTCCAATTCGATTTGGAGGCGGCGCTCAGAGACGCCGGGTTGAAGCAGCGGCTGGATCGCCGCATAACCGGCGGCGGTGGCGACCGCGCCGCGGCGCATGAGCTCGACCTCGGCCGGCTCCTTGGGCCGGCGGGCGTGTTGGTAGGCGGTGCGCACTTTGGCGTCATAGGCCGCGTCGGAGGCGATGCCGGCCACCGGGGCGCCGAGCATGACCATCCGGCGACCCCTGCGCGCGGCGAGCCAGGAGGGAAACTTGACCAGTAAGACGCCGGGTAATTGGGCGCGGCCTTCCCAGACGCGTTCGTCTTCGGTGACTTCGGGCACGAAAGAGATCCAGGCTCCGAGGCCGGACTCCGAAGCGGCGGGAGTAGGGAAAGGACGGCTCGTGACTCCGCGGCCATATTGGGAATCAAAGACCAAGATGCCGCCCGGGCAGTCGGCCTGGCCGGTGAGGTAGAAATATTCCTGATGCGCAATGAACGGCAGGTGCTGGTCGCTGATCTCGGGTTTGGGTAACGGCTGGCCGGCGCCGATGACCAAAATCTCGTCCGTCAAGCCGAGGGCGGGGGCGATGCGGGCACGGCGGGCGGGAAAGTCGATATTCATTTCGCCACAACAAGGCACAAAAAGGCGCAAAAAGGAAGGCGGCAAAACGCGCGGTGGTCGTCGATGTCCCTATCGACGACGTGCGGTGGTGTGGAAACCGCCGCCCACCTTGGCTCAGATCAGCCCCAGCTCGCGCGCCTTGAGCGCGGCCTGCGTGCGGTCGAGGGCGCCGAGTTTGCCAAGGACGTTGGTCATGTGGTTTTTCACCGTGCCCTCGGTGATGTTCAGCTGGGAGCCGATCTCCTTGTTGCTGCAGCCGCCGGCGAGCAGTTTGAGCACGGCGAGTTCGCGCTCTGACAAGGGGTCGGCGAGCACCTGGGCGCTGCGCTTGCCTTCTTTCGCCGACAGGCGGTTGAGTTCGGCCATCATCCGCGCTGCGACGGAGGGCTCGAGGACGGAGGTTCCCTTGGCGGCGGCGCGGATGGATTCGCAGAGTTTGTCCGCCGAGCAGGCCTTCAGCAAATAGCCGAGGGCGCCGGCGCGCAGGGCCTCGAAGATCTCCTCGTCCTCCTCAAAAGTGGTGAGCACGACAACTCGTGCGGCCGGCATCGCGGCCAGGATGAGGCGCGTGGCCTCGACCCCACCCAAGATCGGCATGCGGAGATCCATCAGGATTACGTCGGGCCTGCGTGTCTTGGCGAGGGTGACGGCGCGTTCGCCGTTCTCCGCCTCGGCGACGATCTCGAAATCATTCTGCAAGGCCAGAAGGGTGCGCAGCGCCTCCCGGAAGAGCGACTGGTCGTCGACGAGCATGAGCTTCAGCTTTTTCATGCCGGCATCTCGACGCTGAGAGAGTAGCCGCCGCCTGCGCGTGACCCCGACTCGACGCGCCCGCCAAGGAGTTCAATGCGCTCGCGCAGGCCGATGAGACCGAAACCAGCCGGCTCGCGGCTTTCCACCCCGGCCCCGATGCCGTTGTCCGACAGTTCCAGGCGCACGCGTTGCGGGCTGCGGAAATCAAGCACGACTTGCGCGTGGGTGGCGCGGGCGTGTTTGCGGGTGTTGGTCATGCCCTCCTGGGCGGCGCGGAAGAGAGCGTGTTCTACGGCGGTGGACAGGACGCGGGGTGCGCCTTCGACCACAACACTCGGCACAGGCGCGCCTTGGAGCGCGAGCTCCTGCAGGGCTGCGGGCAGGGGTATACGGGTGACGTCGGCGCGGAGCGCTCCGACCGATCGGCGGACATCGTCGAGCGCCTCGCCGGTGAGGCGGGCGGCCTTGGTGATGGCAGTATGGGCCTGGTCCGGTTGCGTCGCGATCAACGCCGCGGCGACGTCCAGCTGGGTTTTAACGACGGTGAGGTAGTGGCCGACGCCGTCGTGGATTTCGCGGGCGACGCGGTTGCGTTCGCGGGTGGTGGCGAGGTCGCCAGCGTGGGCGGCGTAGAGCCGGAGCTGTTCATTGGCAGCCTCCACTTCCTTCCGGAGTTTTTGTTCGCGCCCGCGGGAAATGAGCGCCTGCTTGGTGATCAGCGTGAAGGCGATGGTAAACGCGAACGCGGCCAAATAATTTAGAATCGCCTGGCTCGCACCGCTCCAACCATAGGGAATGGCCCAGATCGCGATATTGATGCTGAAGAGATAGACGCCAACGAGCGCAGCGTGGCGCTTCGGCAGGTCGAAGATCGCCTGGCTCATCAGTGGCAGGACCAGAATGCCCAGAAAGCCGCGGGTAGGGCTCAGAAAAACGATTGCGGTCAGCACGGCGCACTGAAGGAGGTAGTAGAGAGCGAAGGCCAGGAAGCCGCGGCACTCAAGAAAGCCGCCGCCCAGTACGCCGAGCGCGGCGTAGACGGCGCCGAGACTGAAGACCACTGGCACCATTCGCTCCGAGTGATAAAAGTGTTGGGTGAAAAAGAAGGTCCCAAAACACGTCAGAATGACACTCGCGTACGCGAACGAGGCGTAAAGACTGCCCGTGCGTTGGCCCTCGTTGTTGAATCGCGACATCGGGGAACAGCTTAGCACGCCGGGCTCGCTTGGCGATATAGGAAGAAAGTCATGGTTGGGTCACGACCCTGGGGTCATCCGGAAATGTGTAATATAATACGTTACACATATCCGGTGGCGGTGGGATCAGAGCAGCGCCCCGTACAATATTTCCACCGGGTGCAGCGCGACGCGACCGGTGCCGTCCTTGATCTGGTGGCGGCAGCTGGTGCCGGGAGCGGCGACGAGCGTCTCGGCCGGGGCGCTGCGCACCGCCGGGAAGAGCACCAATTCACCGATCTGCTGGGAAATCGCGAAGTGCTCCTCCTCGTAACCGAACGAACCCGCCATGCCGCAGCAGCCGGAAGGGATGAGCGTGACCGTGTGACCCGCGGACAGTTCCAGCATCTTCACCGTCGGGGTGAGCGACGAGAGCGCTTTCTGGTGGCAATGACCATGGAGTTTGATGGTGCGCGGTTCGGTCTTGAAGGCCGCGCGACTGATCCGCCCGGCATCGGCCTCGCGGGCGATGAACTCGTCGATCAGCAGGGCATTCTTCGCCAGGGCCTTGGCCGCGGCGCGCAGACGATCGGGCACCAGGTCGGGGTATTCGTCGCGGAAGCCGAGGATGCATGACGGTTCGATGCCGATGAGCGGGGTGGCGGTGGTGATCACATCCTGGAGCAGTTCGACATTGCGGATGGCGAATTTCTGGGCAGCGCGCACCAGGCCCTTGGAGAGATGGGCGCGGCCGCTCTCGACGTGCTCGGGAATGAGCACTTCGTAGCCGAGCCGGTTCAGCAGTTGCACGGCCTTGATCCCGACGGGCGTGTCGTTGTAGTTCGTGAACTCGTCGCAGAAGAGGTAGACGCGGCCGTGGGGGAAGGGGGGTGGAACCTGGCCTCCGGACAGGTTTTCAGGGTTCGCACGTCCGGAAAGCGCGTCCGGAGGCCGCGCTCCACCTGTTTTATTGCCATGCTCCTTGTGCCACCTCGCCAGCGTGGTCGGGTGCAGCGTCGGCATGCTGCGCTGGGGGGAAAACCGGGCGAAGCGCTTGATCAGGTTCGAAACGGCTGGCGTGGTGACGGCCCAGTTGTAGAGCCCAGGCATCAGCGAGGCCAGACGCATGGAACGGTTGAAGCTGGCCACCAGTCGCGAGCGCAGCGGGATGCCGTTGGCGTCGTGGTAGTGTTGCTGCCACTCGGCCTTAAGTCGGGCGACGTCGACGTTGGACGGACACTCGGACTTGCAACCCTTGCAGGAGAGGCAGAGGTCCATCACGTCCTTCACCTGCTCGCTGTCCCAGGCGTTCAGGCCCTCACGGGAATCGGTGAGGACGTGGCGGAGCATGTTGGCTCGGGCGCGGGTGGTGTCCTGCTCGTTGCGGGTCGCCATGTAGCTCGGGCACATGGTGCCGCCCATGAGGTGGGTCTTGCGGCATTCGCCGACGCCGTTGCATTTCTCGGTGGCGCGAAGCACGCCTTGGGTGGCGCTGAAGTCGAAGACGGTCTTGTACTCGGGGGTCGGGTGCGCCGGCCCGTGGCGCAGTGATGTGTCCATCGGCGGCGTGTCGATGATTTTGCCGGGGTTAAACGCCCCCTGCGGGTCGAAGGTCTCCTTCACCCGGCGCATCATGGCGTAACACTCGGGGCCGACCATGAACGGGATGAACTCGCCGCGCAGGCGGCCGTCGCCGTGCTCGCCGGAGAGGGAGCCGCGGTATTTTTTCAC
>CAZAOI010000035.1:0-17332 GCA_964486705.1 uncultured Oleiharenicola sp.
TGGCGCTCGGCGCCGCGCCCGCCGCCGTGCAAAAGATGATCCTCCGCGAAGGCGTGGCCATGATCGTGACCGGCGTGACGCTCGGCCTGCTCCTCGGCCTCGGCCTCGGGCAGGCGCTCGCCAGCATGCTCTACAAAGTCAGCCCGCTCGACCCCGTGACGTTCGTCGTCGCGCCGGTCGTGCTCGGAATCGTCGCTCTCCTTGCCTGCTACTTCCCCGCCCGCCGCGCCACCCGCGTCAACCCGCTCACCGCTCTGCGCAGCGAGTGATCCTGCCTCTTTCCCCTAATCTTTCTCTTTCTCTTAATCGTTCTCGTTCTCTCCTCCGCCAAACCTCCTCTCTGACGAAAGAGAAAGATTACGAGAAAGAGAACGATCCCGCCCCACCTCGACTGCCGCAATTCGTCGTTTTCCGTAACCTTACCCGCCCTTCCGATATTGCCACCACTCCCGGCGCGTGATTCGTATACGAGGTGGCCGCACTCCCGGGCCAACCCCGGCCGGCCTTCTTCTTGGTCCCTCCCGCTCATGAAAAAAATCAACCTTCGCGAAATCAAAGAAGAGACCTGGACCTCCCCCCGAGGCACCTTTGGGGGCGCCAGCAAGGAAATCTCCGTCGCCCTGGGTCGCCAGCCGCTCTCGACCGACCTGCGGCAGCGCCACCCCTTCGACGTGGAAGTCCTCCGACTGGCCCCGGGGCAAAAGCCCTGCCCGTACCACTCGCACAGCGCCCAATGGGAATTCTATCACGTGCTTTCCGGGAGCGGGACGGTGCGGCACCAGGACGGCACGACTGCCATCGAGGCCGGCGACGGATTTATTTTCCCACCGGATGAACCCCACGGCTTCCTCAACGATGGCCCGACCGACTTGGTAATCATGGTCGTCGCCGACAATCCCCTCGGCGAATCCTGCCATTATCCCGACAGCAAAAAACATCTCGTCCGCTCACCCGAACGCCGCCTCATCCGTTCCGAATCCCTCGACTACTACGACGGCGAGGAGTGAACCTCGAGACCGCGGAAAGATTCGCCGCGGCCGAGCTGGCCGCTCCGGCCCGTCTCACGCATCGGGCTTTCAGCCGAACCCGGATAGTTCACACCGTGATCAAAAATCTAGCAGAAAATATCCGTTTTCCCCGACGCCGCGTCGGGGAAAAGCTATTTCTTTCCTCAAATGGATTCACCTGCCTGGTGATCATTTGGCTGGTTGAGTTTCTAGCCTGCATCCATCACACCCCGAGGTGTGATGGATGCACCCTGTCGGGCCGACCTGGTCGGGGCTAACCGCGACCAAGTCGCCTTTCCGCGCTCGTCGGACGCGGAAAGCGGATGTGTCGGATTGGAAAAACTGTGATTCATCCGGGCTAGTTCTCCCTTCTGCTTTTGGGTTTCTTGCGCTTTTTGCGGCCATTCCTTCTACGGAGTTCAGGTTCAACTTAAATTCCGCAGAAGAATTGGCCACAAAAAGCACAAAAAACGCAAAAACAGAGAGTGGTATTAGATTGGTCACAGAAAGACATTCACCCGGTGGGTGAGTCTGCACGTGAGCGCATGGGATTGTTCTTTCCTCTGTGTTCTCCGCGACCTCCGCGTTTTAACTGCGGTTTCTAGGGTCAATTGAGTTTCCGAGGAAAACAGCGGCGGCCGGTGGCCCGCACCGACGCGCTTATTTCTTGAGCCAGCGACCCGAGTCATCCTGGACCCAGACGCCCGAGCGGCTGTTGGCCGCGATTTGCCGGGCCCGGGCCCGGCCGACGGAATCAGCCAGCGCCCCCGTTTCCCGGGCAATGATGGCATACACCGCTTCGCGATCGCGATTCTCATCGGCCACCGCGCGGCTCGCGTCCGCCGAACCGCTGCCGCGCACTTCGACGAAGCCGCGGTTATTTTCCCCAATGACTTCCTTGGCTTTAAGGCCGTCGATCACCGAGAGTCGTTGCTCCATGCGGTGGCGGAGGTCGCTCGCATTTTCGGCCAAGGCAGGTAGCACGGCGAGGCAAAGGGCGGCAAAAATCAGGAAAAGGCGGGCTTTCATGGCGGTCAGGATTGCGGGGTTGCGAGGGTCGCGGACTTTTTGTCGAGGTCACCAAAGAAGTCGTCGAGCGCTTTCTCCACCTTGACGTTCACATCGACCGTGATGTGGATCGGCTTCACCTCGATGGGCTCGGTCTTGATGTTCAGGCAGCCGCTCAACAGCAGCGGCAACGACGCGAGGGCAAGGAGAGGGCGACGGTTCATGAATGGCGTGAAGGCTCCGACAGCGGTCCGGGGACAAAGTTTCAACGTTTGGAGCCAAAATTCATCCGCGAGTCGAGTCCGAGGTTGAGCAGCTTCTCGATCGGACCGTTGACGTTGAGATCAAGGGTCACCGGGGCCTTGACGTCCGGATCAACCGGCTCGCCCTTCAGGTGCAGCTGGGCCGAGCGGCCCGGAGGCGCGTCGGGCGGGCGGATTTCGAGGCGCATCTCCGTGATTTTCAGTTTCAACAAGCCGGCCTCGATCTTCTTCAGGACGGCGTAGGTGGGACTGCTGGCGTTGATCCCGCCAGTGAGCAGGCCCGTGGCATTGAATTGGATCTGGGCGGAGACCCCCGGCATGAGAGCGAGCCAGCCGGTGCCCAGCCGCAACCCGCTCCCGTCGATCCGGACCGGCAGCCGGCCGTCCACCCGGCCGCTGGCATTGGCCGGCAAGTCCCGCGTGAGCGCCATCACTTCCTCGACCTTGATCCCCTCCACCAGCAGCACCGCCGCCACCTCCCGCAGGTTTGTAAAATACTTGAACGGTTCCGCCGTGAGGCGCCCACCCAGGGTCTGAAGCGTGGCGCGAGAGACCGCGATCTGCGTGGCGCCCTCGAAGGCAAACTCGGCGTCGAGGGCGCGCGCGACCAGCTGCCCGGTGCGCAATTCCCGCACGCGCAAGGAACCGGGCTTGGACAGAAACTTCGAAAAATCGACGAATTCGAGGTCCGCCTCAACGCCTTCGGCCGACACGCCCCGCAGCTCGTTTTTCACCCGACCCTCCCGGAGATGCACGGTGCCGGCGGCGAGCAGCGCCTTCCCTTGATAGCTTCCCTCAGCCGTGGCGCTGATCCGGCCCGCCATTTCCAAGGCGCCGCCCGGCAGCAGCACGACTCGCTGCAGGAAATTCTGCCACGGTTGCAAATCGAGCGTCAGCTCCGTCAGTTTGAAGCCCAGCTCGCTTTTCGCCGGGGTAAAAAGACCTTCGCTCCGCAGCTTCAGACCCGGGCCGTCCGCGTGCATCGAGCCCTGCCAACGATTGCCGGCCGTCAGGCGCGCCTCAATTTTCACCACGAGCGCCTGTTCGGGCAGAGCCGCGGCCTGAATGAGCAACTGCCCGTCGATGGAGATTTCTTCCGCGGGCAGGCTCAACGACGGCGCCGCAGCCGCGCCCGGCTTGTATGTGGACCAGGCCGACGGATTCGTATCGGAGCCGTCAATGTTCAGCGGCACGCGGGCCTGCTCCACCCGGACGGTCCCGAGCGAGGGCGTCCACCAATGAGCCCGGACCATCGAGGCCCGTCTGGCGGCAAAGGTCTGCGCCCGGACTTGGAACTCGATATTCTCCAAATCCACCCGCCAAGGCGAGGCCCGGATCACGTTGAACTTAATTTCCGCCGCCCCGGCCCGCTGCAGCAGCGTGTTGACCGCCAGTCCCGTAAGGGTCAGCCGGGCCCCGAGCAGGAGCGCCAGCAGGCCGAGCGCCAGACCCAGGAAGCCGAAGCCGAGGCGCCGTTTGTTCAGGGCAAAGGTCATTCAAAAAAACGATCCGGTTTTCCTAGTGGGGAAACGAGCATGGCGGTGGGCCATTCCTACAACCGGTTGTCTTTTGCGCCATGAAAAAAATGCCCGCCCGACCCGATGAACCCGGCGGGGGCGTCGGGGGAGAGCGACCTGGTCGCGGCTCGCCCCGACCAAGTCGACCCAACCGGGCGAACATTTCATCCGGGCCAGGGTGAAATGTCTGGGCTAGAACCCCGTCGGCTCAAGCTGCCAAATGTCCCGGGCGTATTCGCGGATGGTGCGATCGCTGGAGAATTTGCCAAGCCGAGCCGTGTTCATGATCGCCATCCGCGCCCAGCGCCGCTGGTCGCGATAGGCGGCGTCGACGAGCAACTGGGCGTCGCTATAGGCGCGGAAATCCGCCAGCACCATAAAGGGATCGCCCCCGTGGAGCAGGCTGTCGTGCACCTGGGCAAACACCCCGTGCTCGCCTGGAGTGAAATAGTCGCTGCCGAGCCAGTCGACCACGGCCCGCAATTCCTCGTCGGCGCGATAGAACGCCCCGGGGTTGTAGCCCTGCGCGTGCAACGCGGTGACTTGGTCGACGTCGAGACCGAAGATGAAGATATTTTCGTCGCCCACCTCCTCCTTGATCTCGACATTGGCGCCGTCGAGCGTGCCGATGGTGAGGGCGCCGTTGAGCGAGAGCTTCATGTTGCCGGTGCCGGAAGCTTCCTTGCCGGCGGTGGAAATCTGCTCGGAAAGATCAGCGGCCGGGATGATTTTCTCCGCGAGCGACACCCGATAATTAGGCAGGAAAGCGACCTTGATTTTTCCCCCGATGCGGGTGTCGGCGTTGATGCGGGCGCCGATGATATTGATGGCGCGGATGATATTCTTCGCGAGATCGTACCCGGGCGCGGCCTTGGCGGCGAAGACAAAGACGCGAGGCACGACGTCGAGCCCGGGATTCTGCACGAGCCGGCGGTAGAGCGCCATGATATGGAGCAGATTCAGATGCTGGCGCTTGTATTCATGGAGGCGCTTGATCTGCACGTCGAACAACGCATCGGGCGAGACATCCACGCCGCACTTCGCCTTGATGACGACGGCGAGATCCACCTTGTTGGCGCGTTTGATGGCCATGAACTCGCGCTGGAAGGCCGCATCATCGGCGAACTTTTCCAAACCGCGCAGCAGGTCGAGGTCCCGCGCCCAAGCCAGGCTCCCGAGCTTTTGGGTGATGAGGGCGGCGAGCCGCGGATTACTCTTCAGCAGCCAGCGGCGGGGCGTGATGCCATTCGTCTTATTCTGAAACTTGCCCGGGTAGAGCGCGTCGAACACGGGAAAGAGATTCTTCTTGAGCAACGCGGTGTGCAGCGCGGCGACGCCATTCACCGTGTGGGAGCCGGTGACGGAAAGATTGGCCATCCGCACCTGCTTGTGGCCGTTTTCCTCGATCAGGGAGCAGACGCGTTTCTTGTCGTCGTCGCCGGGCCACTTTTGCTCCACCGCCTGCATGAGCCGGCCGTTGATATCATAAATGAGCTGCAGGTGGCGGGGCAGCACGCGTTCAAAGAGGCCCACGCCCCATTGCTCCAACGCTTCCGGCAGGAGGGTGTGGTTGGTGTAGGCAAAGGTCCGGGAGACAATCGCCCAAGCATCGTCCCACGCCATGTTTTCCTCATCGATCAGCAGGCGCAGCAATTCGACAATCGAGATCGCCGGGTGCGTGTCGTTCAACTGCACGGCCACCTTATCCGAGAAATTCGTCCAGCTGTTGGCCGGGTTGCGGAAGTGGCGGCGGATGATGTCGCGCAGGGAGCACGCGACGAAAAAGTACTGCTGCATGAGCCGCAGCTCCCGGCCGTTCTCGGTCTTGTCATTCGGATAAAGCACCTTGGAGACGGTCTCGCCGATGGCTTTTTCCCGCACGGCCTCCACGTAGCCGCCGCGGTTGAACGCGGCGAGGTCGAAGTCCTCCGACGATTTCGAGGCCCAGAGGCGGAGTAGGTTCACGGTCTTGGTGCCGTAGCCGGCGATCGGAATGTCGTGCGGCACGCCGAGCACCGTCTTGGTGTCCACCCAGCGCGGGCGATAGTTGCCCACATTGTCGAACACGTTTTCCACCCGGCCGAAGAACCGCACCTCCTGGGTGTATTCCGCCCGGGCCACCTCCCAGGGGTCGCCGAAAAGCATCCAGTTGTCCGGATGCTCGATCTGCTGACCGTGAGCAAACTCCTGCCGGAAAAGACCAAATTCGTAATAGATGCCGTAGCCCAAGGCCGGGTAGTCCAGCGTGGCCAGTGAATCCAGAAAGCAGGCCGCGAGCCGGCCCAAGCCGCCGTTGCCGAGACCCATATCAACCTCGGATTCCCGGATCTGTTCAAAATCCTGGCCGAGCGACTCCAACGCCGCCTTGGCGGTTTCATACAGCCCGGTCGCCAGCAGGTTGTTGCCGAAAAGCCGGCCCATTAAATACTCGAGCGAGAAATAATAAACCCGGCGGACGTTGTTGGCATTATGCACGGCCTGCGTCGCAATCATGCGCTCGTGAATCGAGTCGCGCACGGCCAGGGAAGTGGCGATCCACCAATCGCGCGGGGTGGCGGATCCAGCATGGCGCGCCAACGTCGACACCAAATGACGTTGAATCAGGGAACGCAGCACTTCGACCGGGGTTTCCGTGGTCACTTGCGAATGATGAATCCCCACGACGCCCGTCGCCGCCTCAAAGGGTACGGTGCTGCCCGGTTGGAAGCCCTCCTTCGCGGCCGCCCTGGGCGGCATCTTCCGCGCCGTCACCTCGGCCCCGCGGGCGGAAGGTGATTGCGGGGCCGCGACAGATTTCTTCTTGGATGATGGAATTTTCGAAGGCATGGCAGCATGAATCACATGCCGTGCCAACCGGACAGGCAAGGCAGGATTAGCAGGAGATTGCTTCAATTACGGGCACAGAAACGAGACGATCCCGCCCCCAACCAGCTACCGTTGAAACCGTTTGGCCAATTCACCCCGACTGAGCTCGAAATGCGTCGGCCGGCCCGCCGGGCTCGCATGCGGTTGGGTGCAGGCAAAAAGCTGGGCCACCAACGCGAGCGCCTCGGCCTCGCTGACCACGGCGGGCAGCCGGACCGCTTTCAGGGCGGCCAATCGCGCCAGTTCCTCGGCGGCAAGATCGTGCTTTTGCTCGTCGAGCCGGCCTTCGCGCATGAGCCCGATGACGTCGCGCAGAAAATTCTCCGCCTCCGCCGGGTCGAGCCAGGAAGGCACGGACTCGATCCGGAAAAAATTCCGCCCAAATTCACCCACCTCGAGTCCGTGCTGGTGAAGAAACTTCAAACGGTCGAGCAGAAGGGCGCTGGCGATGGCATCCAACTCCACCGGCAGGGCAAACAACAACCGCTGGCTCGCCACCTCCCCCCGGGCGAACTGCCCTTGCAGCCGTTCGAACCACACCCGCTCGTGCGCCGCCCGTCGGTCGAGGACGACGATCCCGCCCGGGGCCTCGAAAAGGGTATAGTCATTGTGCGCCGAGCCGAGATACCGCCAGCCCATGAGCGCAGAGGCGGTCGCCGTCCGACCGGTGGTCGGGAGCGGAGCATCCGACCCAGGAGCGGGTGGCGGCGGCATGGGCGAGGCCTTGAAGGACGAGACCGCCGGTCGCGGCGGAAATGATGAAAACGGCCGGAACGGCTGCGCCATCACACTTGGGACCGACGGCGGAGCCGGGGACTTTCCGACCGGATCGCCCGGCAGATAGTCTGCGGCCGGCAACGCTGGCACCGCGGCCGCCGGCTTCGCGATCGAGGGCGCACCCCATTCCCGCAACCGCTGCAAGACCGCGCGAATCACGAATCCGCGCACCATGCCTTCACTGCGGAAGCGCACCTCACGCTTGGCCGGATGTACGTTCACGTCCACGGCGGCGGGATCGAGATCGAGAAACAGCACCGCGACCGGGAAACGGCCCTTCGCCAGCGAGGTCGCATAGGACTCGATCAAGGCATAGTTGAGGGTGCGGCTGTCCACCGGCCGGCGGTTGACGAACATCAGCAATTCGTGCCGCGTCGCGCGATTGACGCCCGGCGGGCCGATGAGGCCGCTGAGCTTCAAGCCCTCGTCGGCCAGGTCGACCGCCAGCAGGGCCGCCGTGAGTTGCCGGCCGAAAATCTCCCCCACCCGCTCGGCCAAGGTTTGGCACACGGGCGACTGGAACAACACGCGGCCGTCCTCGATCAACGTGAACGCCGTCTGCGGGCACGCCAGCGCGTAGAGCCGCACCGTCTGGATGATGTGCGCCGACTCCGTCGCGTCGGCCTTGAGAAACTTGCGCCGCGCCGGCACGGAGTTGAACAGATGCGAAACGGTGATGCGCGTGCCGGGCGCGAGGCCGCATTCGCGCACATGGACAAGTTTGCCGCCGTTGACCAGCACCTCGGTGCCTTCGCCCGCCGACGCGATCCGGGTTTGCAACTCAAAGCGCGACACACTCGCGATGGACGGCACCGCCTCCCCGCGAAAGCCAAACGTATCCAACCGGTCGAGGTCAGCCGTCTCCACCAGCTTGCTCGTGGCATGCCGCTCGAGCGAAAGGAGGGCGTCGTCCCGGGACATGCCGCTGCCATTGTCCTCGACGCGGATGAGGGAGCGGCCGCCATGGCTGAACTCGACCTCAATGCGGGTCGCGCCGGCATCGAGGCTGTTTTCCACCAGCTCCTTCACCACGGCGGCCGGTCGCTCAATCACCTCGCCCGCGGCGATCTGGTTGGCGACCCGGTCAGTGAGGATGCGAATGGCAGGCATGAGAAAGGGAAACCACTAATCCGTCCGAAGGACACCAAGAACTAGGGCGTGTATTCAAACCCGATTCACCCATTGAAAATAGCCCGCAAGATTCGAGCGCTAGCTCGGCTAGGGCGCACCGGCCCGGTGCGCCGCGGCGGAGCGAGCCGCTCCGCCCTCCCGTTTGAATCCACGCCCTAGCCTGCATCCGGGCTAGTCCGCCAAACTGGCATTCCGGTGGGCGGGCACGTCCCTGTGCCCGCAAAGCCAACATCCTGAGCGGGCCGAGGGACCTGCCGGCCCACCCGCGTGAAGCGCACCCCGGGGCAAAAACTCGGGGCGGACCTTCATCCGAGCAGTTTCCTCCAGCGCTTGAACTGCCGCGCCAGTTGGTTCGGGCCGGGCATTCCCGTGCCCGTGCGCCGGGCCATCGCTTTCGTCACATCAAACGACTCGACCCAATCCGGGCCGAAGCCGGCGTGCAGTTTACTGACGGCTTCGAGCGGCAGCAGGTCGAGCCGGACGTTTTCCGTCTCGGCCAGTTTCACGACCGCGCCCACCGCATGGTGCGCCTCGCGGAAAGCCACCCCTTTGCGCACGAGATAGTCGGCGAGATCGGTCGCCAGCAACGCCGGGTCGGCCACTGCGGCCGCACATCGTTCCCGATGGATTTCCAGACCCGCAAAAGTGCCGGCGAGGACGTCGAGGCAGAGCGCCGTCTGGTCGTGGCTGTCGAACACCGGCGGCTTGTCCTCCTGCAAATCGCGATTGTACGTCAGCGGCAGGCCTTTCGCGAGCACGAGCAGGGTGTGCAGATTGCCCTGCAGTCGCGCGGACTTGCCGCGCAGCAACTCCATCGAGTCGGGATTTTTTTTCTGCGGCATCAGGCTGGAGCCGGTGCAGAACGCGTCCGGCAGCTCGGTGAACTTAAACTCCTGGCTCGCCCACAAGATTTGATCCTCTGCCATGCGCGAGAAATGCACGCCGGTGAGCGCACAGGCCGAGGCAAACTCGATGAACAGGTCGCGATCGCTCACCGCATCCATGCTGTTCTGCGTCACCTGCGGCCGGCCCTTCCCGTCGACAAATCCGAGCCGCTTCGCCACGAGCTCCCGGTCGATGGGCAGCGTCGTGCCCGCGATCGCGCCCGAGCCGAGCGGACACCAATTGGCGTGCTCCGCCACGGCCGCAAAACGCTCGGCGTCGCGCTGGAGCATTTCCAGATAGGCAAAAAGATGGTGCGCCAGAAACACCGGCTGCGCCCGCTGCAAGTGGGTGTAGCCCGGGATCAAGACCGCCCCGTATTTTTCCGCCACGCCGAGGATGGCGCGCTGGGCGCCGTCGATTTTCTGGATGAGATCGGTGCACGCGGCCTTGAAATAGAGCCTCATGTCGGTTGCGACCTGGTCGTTGCGACTGCGCGCGGTGTGCAGCTTGGCGGCCGCCGGCACGCGCTTGGTCAGCGCCTGCTCGATGTTCATGTGCACATCCTCCAGCTGCGTCTGCCAGGTAAACTTGCCGGCGATGATTTCCGCCAGGATTGCCTCCAGCCCCTGGTGAATGGCATCGCGCTCGGCCGGCGTGATGAGGCCGACCTGGGCCAGCATCGCCGCGTGGGCCTGGCTGCCTTGGATGTCGAACGGGGCGAGCCGGCGGTCAAACGACACCGATTCGCTGAATCGCAACATCAGTTCCGCGGGACCCGCCGAGAATCGTCCACCCCAGGTGGCTTGCGCCTTTTTTGCCATGCCGGCGAAGCAACGCCCCGCAGCCGGTCTTGGCAACGAGGAAATACGTTGGGGACATCTTCAGCCGGGATTGTCATCCTGAGCGCAGCGAAGGATCTCGACGTCGGTAGTTGGCGCTGCCCTCGCGATTGGAGATTACTCGCTTCGCTCGGAACAGCAGGGGTGGGCGGCGGTGTCCCTACCGCCGCTACGTTGTCGACATCGAGATCGCCGGCCACCTTTAGCTTTGCACGCGTTCTTGCGGCTCGCATCGTGACGACCATGCGACTGCTCCGGCTGTTTCCGCTTTTTGCGTTTTGCACCCTGACTCCCCTGTCAGCCGCAACTGCACCCGCTGCGGCCGACTGGGACCGCGTCGCGATCGCGCCCATGAAGACTTCGATTTACGTGGGCAGCGTCACCCTCGCCACCGGGATGTTTGAGCGGCAGGGAGCCACCCTGGCCACAACCTATGCCGCCAAGGTTTTCCCATGGATTTTCTGGAGCGAAACCGGCCACATTACCATCCAGCTGACCGAGGCTGTTCTGGCCCAGCTGGCTCGCGGCGAAACCGCCGAATTCACCGGTGACGCGGTCAACCACAAGGGCAAGCCACGCCGGGTGACCGGCCGCGCCCAACCGGCTGACGCCTCCTCCGGCAAGATCAAGGTCCGCATCAAAATCGACGACGTGGAACTGATCTTTAACGGCCCCTACCAGTTTTCCGGTAAAAAAGCCCCCTGACCGGCCGGCGTTGATCCAAATCGATGCCGCCTCGGCCGCGGGGCGCGCCGTCCGGGCATTCGCGGACGGCCCGGCGGTCCGTCCCGACCATCAGTCCAGAACCACTGCGTAATCGGCACACAGCCGCTCGGCCCGCTCGGATTTCCGAACGGTTACCTTGGGGGTGAACGCCCCGGCCGCTCGCAAAATGCCCGGGCTGAACCGAAGCCCCCGGGCGACGGACGGGGTAGCTTGACGAGCCGAAGGCCAAACGCGGTCCGCGTTCGACCCCACGGCCACTGCATCCGTCCGGATCAGGCCGGCGGAATTTTCAAACTCAACCAGTCGATGCGTTCCGCGCGACCAACCGGGTTGAACTCCACGAGTGCGGCCGACAGCCGGTTGTCGCCGGTGGCGATCTCGAAGCGGCGGGGCATGCCGTCAAGAAAACGGCCGAGGACGGGCTCGACCTCGCGGCCGAGGACGGATTCATGCGGGCCGGTCATGCCGACGTCGCACATGAACGCGGTCTGCTGGCGCAAGAGGGAAGCGTCGGCGGTGGCCACATGGGTGTGCGTGCCCAGCACGGCGGTGGCGCGGCCATCGAGATGCCAGCCGAGCGCCTGCTTTTCCGAGGTGGCCTCGGCGTGGATCTCCACCAGCGCGCCATCGAACTGGCCCGCGAGCCGCCGGAACATTGCATCGACACAAAGGAAGGGACACTCGGCCTTCGCGCCCATGAACGTGCGGCCCAGCACGGTGAAAACCAAAAGGCGAAATCCGGCTTTCGTCACGATCACATGATCGCGGCCCGGACACGCCGCCGGCAAGTTCGCCGGCCGGCACACGCGGTCGAAGCCGGTGATCTCATGCTCGAACCCTTTCTGATCCCACACATGGTCGCCGAGCGTGATGACGTCCACCCCGGCCTCGAGGAGGGATTTGCACAGGGACCCGGTGATCCCCGAGCCGGCGGCGGCATTTTCCCCATTGGCGACGACAAAATCGAGGCCGCGATCACGGCGCAACTCCGGCACGAGCGCGCCGACGATCTCGCGCCCGGGTCTGCCGACAATGTCGCCAATGAAGAGGAGTTTCATGAAAATTATTTAACCTGATGGGGCGGCGACTTCCTAACCGCCCGCAACGCGCTTGAAGTCCAGCGGCCCGACCCGCAGCCAACCCGTGATGCCGACCCGCGAATTCACGGGGCGAGGTAGCTCGCACTGGAAGCATTACCCAACGCGCTCGGGCTCAGGCGCGTGGCTTTTCCGGACTCGGTATCGAGCAGGTAGAGGCTGCGCGTGTTCGCGGCACGAAAGGTGCAGATCACATGGCGACCGTCGGCCAGCCACATCGGTTCAATGGCGTCGGTCGGCGCCTTGGACACAATCCGGCTCGCGTTGGTGGCCAGATCGAACACCGCCACTTGGTAGCCGCGGCCCACACCGACGGTGAAGACGATCTTCTTGGGATCGGCCATGCTCCAGTCCGGCTCGGCGCAATAGCGCGAGATATTCGTGGCGAGGCGCGTTGGAGTGCCGCCGCTGACCGGCATCACATACAGTTGCGGGCCACCCGCGGCATCGGACACGAACACCAACCGGGTTCCGTCGGGCGCCCAGGTGGGCGAGGCCTCGATCGATTGGGAATTTGTCACCCGCCGGATCTGCCGCCCTTGGGCGTTGCAAACATAAATCTCCGGATTGCCCTCTCCCGAAAGCACCATCGCCACGCGGGTCCCGTCGGGACTGTAGCGTCCGCCGCTGTTGGTGCCCTTCAAGCTGGCAAAGATCGAACGCTGCTGGGTACGGAGATCCAGCGTGTAGATATCGGGGAAACTCGTGCGGTAACTGGTGAAGATAATCTTCGCGCCGTCCGGCGACCAGCGCGGGCCGAGGATCGACTTGCCGTCACTCGTCCATTTCAGCACCTCGCCGAAGAAGAGATCGGACGTGTAGACTTCCGTCTTGCCGGTTTTCTCGCCGACAAAAGCCAGCTTGCCCGCAAAAAATCCGCGCAGGCCGCTGGTCTTGGTGACGGCGATGTCCGCGGCGCGCAGCAGGGCATGGCGCAGGGTTGTGCCGGAAGCGGTTTCGCTGGCCACGGGCGTGCCGGCGCTGCCCTTGGTCACGGACACGTTGACCTGAGTGGCGCCCGCGGCGGTGAAGTGCACGGCATAGGCGGCACCGCTGGCAACCAGGCGATAGCGGCCATGAGCGCCAAACGCGGTCAGGGCAAGATTCTGCAATTCCGGCGACCCGGCGCTAACCGTGAGGGGAATTGTCGTGGTGTCGCCGAGGACATTGACGACGCCGATGTCACGTTGAGCAAAAAGGGGCGCGGCCACAGCCAGCCCGAGGAGGAAGCGAAAAACGTTCTGCATGAGAATGGGACGGTAGATACGGAAAAAAGTTCGGGCCGGTTTTTGTTTTACTCCCGGCAAGCTACTCACAAGGTCAAACCGTCCCGTTTTCCAAGCCATTTTCTCATCCCCTGTGACCGCCGACACCCTCAAAGAAGCCCTCAAGCAAGTAAAGTACCCCGGATTCAGCCGGGACATCGTTTCCTTCGGGCTTGTGCGCTCGGCGGTTTTTGTGGACGGCACGGCCAAGATCGCCGTGGCCATCACCACCTCCGACCCGAAATTGCCCTTGTTGCTCAAAACCGACATCGAGCAATGCCTGCGCGCGTTGCCCGGGGTGAATGAGGTCATCATCGAACTCGCCGTCTCGGCGGCCAAGGCGCCGCCCCAGCCCGGCCAGTCCAGCGTGGGTGGTGGCACCACCCCTCCCGGCTTGAAACATTCCGTGGCAATCGCCTCCGGGAAGGGCGGCGTCGGCAAATCAACGTTTGCCGTCAACCTCGCCTGCGCCCTGGCGCAAGTGCTGGAAAGCCGGGGCCGGCCCGGGCGCGTCGGCCTGATGGATTGCGACATCTACGGCCCGTCCGTGCCGTTGATGATGGGACTCAGCGGCCGTCCGGAAATCGACGGCGAGTCGCTCGTCCCGCTGGAGCGTCACGGGGTGAAAGTCATGTCGATGGGCTTTCTGGTGGATGACAACACGCCGGTGGTCTGGCGTGGCCCGATGATCATGAAAACCATCCAGCAATTTGTCCAAAACGTGAAGTGGGGCGAATTGGATATCTTGCTCGTGGACATGCCGCCGGGCACGGGCGATGCCCAGCTTTCCTTGGTCCAGACCCTGCCCCTCGATGGCGCCCTGCTGGTCACCACGCCGCAACTCGCCGCGACCAACGTGGCCCGCAAGGGCGGCCTGATGTTCCAAAAGGTCAACGTCCCGCTCTTGGGTGTGGCCGAAAACATGAGCTGGTTCGAGGACGCCGCCGGCAACCGCCTGCCGCTCTTCGGCGCCGGCGGCGGCGCCCTGACGGCCGAGTCACTGGGCACCACCCTGCTCGGCCAAGTGCCGCTCTTCCCCGAAATTCGCGCCGGCGGCGACTGTGGCCTGCCCGTCGTGGTCAACTCGCCGGAAAGCAAGCCCGCGCTCGTCTTCCGCGAGATCGCCGAGAGCCTGCTGAAAAGACTGAAGGTCTGAGCACGCTGGTTGACACGACCGACGCGACCCATCTAGATTAATACAAGAATGACACGGCAGTGGGCCCCACAATCCCCGAAAGTAAAAGACGAACAGATTACTGTTTGTCGCTGAGCCGGCATTTCTGACCGCGATGACGAAATCTCCCACAGAAGCCAGCAGCACCCGAGAGTTCGTCAAGCAATCCAGCCTTTATCAGGAATTTCTGGCCGAGCGGGAGGAAATTCTGAAACACAAGTGGATCGAGTCCGAACGTCTCGGCTACGACATCGGTTTTGAGCGCGCGCTGCTCGACTGGATTCGCAAGCACCGCGACAGTTGGCGCTCCGCGCGGCGGGCGTTGCTGGCGATCACTCCTGCAAACGCTTCGGCCAAGAGTCCAGACGACGCCCGAGCCCATCCGGTCGACAAGAAGTAGATCAAGGCCAACCAGGCTCCGGGCGAACGGCCTCCTCGACCGGCGAGCGAATTCAAAAAAAGCCGGCCCCAAGGGACCGGCTTTCTAAATTTACTGGGCCGAGTGCGTCCGGCCGACATCGCGGACGAGGGTCTCGTCCGGAGCAACGGAGATTACTTAATCTCCTTGTGCAACGTGTGGCGCTTAAGGAAGGGATTGTACTTCTTCTTCTCAATCCGCTCCGTGACGGTCTTCTTGTTGCGCTTGGTGAGGTAGCGCGAGGGTGGCTTTCCCTCTTTGCGGGCTTCGGTGCATTCCAGTGTGACAGTTTCTTGCATGGCTTAAAGGGTTGTAAGGGTCGAGAGCAAAGCCGCGGGTTCCTTACGTGCAACCCCAAAATTTATTTCCCGCCGGCGAGACCGCCTGCAGCCGGCCACCCCGAGCAAGATTAGACGCTTACCTTCTTCTCTGTCAGCGACATCATAACGCCACGGCGAAAGAGCGTCACTTGACCCGAGCTGGAAGAAACGACGAGGGCAATGCAATCAGCCGCCACCGAAATGGCCGCCGCCGCCGCGTGCCGTGAGCCCAGTCCGCTGGGCAAATTGTGAGTGTAGTCGGCGGCCTGGATTAGCGAACCCGCCGATTCCACCACCCCGTTGCCCTGAATGACAAAGGCGCCATCAATGGACGAAAATTCCTTGATCGTTTCATCCATGAACGGATTGAGGATGTTTCGATCCTCCTCTTTGTAGCCGTAAAAGGGATTGAGCACGAGCGGCTTGGTGAGACCCAGCACCTTGTCACTGTCCCCCACGACAAAGAGACAACCCACCGGCCGACCTTCGCGCCCCTCCACCGCCAGCTCGGTGGCGACGGCCATGACCCGCTCCAGCACCTCGGGCTTCACGTCCGCCGGGAGCAGGTCGGAATGGCCGGTGAGCAAGGTCTGGAATTCCTTCTCCACATCCACGACCACGATCGTATCGAACTGGTTGCTGCCCGCCATGCCGCCCACGCAGCAAATGCGGTCGCTGAAAATGATCAACCCGCGGGTTAGGCCGACGAGCACCGCGCTGCGCAACTGCGCCATGCGCTGATTGGAAAAGGAGCGGACCTGAATCGTCTCGTCGAAGCGCGCCGGGTGGTCCTCCGCGTCGGTCAGGCTGCGGGTTACCAGAATCGTCTTGAGCGTGGTTTTCCATTTCGGCGACTCAAAGGCGCCGGTGAACGTGTCACCAAAGACCATCAGGCCCGTGCAGCCGCTGCCCTGCGCAATTTTCTCCGCCTCGCGGAGCACGACGCGGTTGACCCGGCTCTGCGTCGCCGGCACCGGCTTGGCCGAAATGCCGCCGAAGCCGGCGAACAGCCGGTCATAGAGCGTCTCGAGGTCGGGCGCCTGCACCAGGCTGTCCACAAAATCCTGCTCCTTGAGCAGCCGGGCGAGCGCAGCCAACACCTGCAGATAGTCCCGGGCCTTTTCGTCGGCGATGAGCATGAGCACGAGCCGCACCGGCTCGTTCTCCATCGCGCCGTCGTAGCGGATGCCGTAGTGGCTTCGACCGACGGCGAGGATGTAGCGCCGGCCCATCCGGACGCGGACATGCGGCAGGGCCACGCCCAGGCCGAGATAGGTCGTCATCGTGTTCTCGCGGCGCAGCAGGCCTTTCAGCAGCGCATCCCGGTGCAGGTCGGGAAACCGCTCGACGGTCAGATTGAGCAACTCCGCCAGCGCCCCTTCCAAATCCGCACTACCCAGATCAATGACGCGGCTGCGGGAGATGTATTTGTCGAGCCGCATGAATCAGCCTCCGGTGGCGCGAGCCGTCACTTCTCCCAGTCGAGGGCGCCTTTCTTCATTTCGTACACGAGCCCGAGCACGAGCACGCCAAGAAAAAAGAGGATGGGCGAGAGAATGGCGATGTTGTTGGCCAGGAAATCGCGGTAGACAAACGTCCACGGGATGAGGAACACCACCTCGATGTCGAACAGGATGAAGAGCATCGCCGTGACGTAGAACTTGACCGAGAAACGCGTGTGCGTGCTGCCGTTCGAAGGCACGCCGCACTCATAGGGCGTGTCCTTGATCGCGTTCCGGCGAAAACGCTGGCCAAACAGGTGGCTGGCAGCAATCACCCCGATCGTGATCGCCGCAGCGAGGACGACTTGGATCAAAATGGGAAGATAGGCGGCGGAACTCATCGCCCTCAAGATGCGCCCATCACCCGCCCCGCTTCAAGTGGAATTTTCCGGGGGCCCCAATCCGGGGCGGCGCGCAAGACCGGGCGGCGGAACCGCCGACGGAGGTCGTGATGGACAGCCGCCGTTTGGCCCGTTAGCCAGTTAGGCCATTTCATGCTGATCGACCACTACCACTCCAGCCAGGTGCTGTCCCGCCG
>CAZAOI010000036.1:0-17256 GCA_964486705.1 uncultured Oleiharenicola sp.
ACATCCCTATCAGCTACTTCCGTTTCCGGCGTCATTTTCAATAGCGGAATTTAGGTTCAAACCAACCCGTCCGGAGGCCGGGTTCCACCAGGCCATGCGCTCGTTTCAACGGAATCGCAGGCGAGTATCCTTCTGGATCCTTCGCTGCGCTCAGGATGACAATTTCGGGGCCGGAAGCCCCGGAAAGAATCTGTGTGCAACCGCGGCGATCTTTGTTTCACTGCTCACCCATGCCAGAAACTCGCATCAAATCCCTGCGCAACGCCTTCCTCACCGGATTGCTGCTGGTCGCCCCACTCGTCGTGACGGCGTGGGCGCTCCGGATCATCATTGGCTTCGTCGGCGGATCCATCACGCCCATTTTCTCGCCGTATCTGCCGGCCGCGCTCAGCCAGCTGCCGAGCATCGTCTGGGATATTGTCACCACGATTATCGCCCTCGGTCTGGTCACTTTGCTCGGCTTTCTCTCCCGCCTTTTTCTCGGACAATTCGTTGGGGCGATGGCCGAGCGGTTCATCCAAAGCATCCCCGGCATCGGCAGTTTTTATAACAGCGTCAAACAATTCATCGAGACCTTTGGCGCCAAGGACCGCACCCAGTTCAGCAAAGTTGTGCTCGTGCAGTTTCCCCGCGCCGGCGCCTACAGCATCGGCTTCCTCACCAACACCGGCCGAGCCGAGCCGCACAGCCAGCTCCCCAGCGAACATTGGGCGGTCTTCGTCCCCACCTGCCCCAGCCCGGTCAATGGCTTTTTCATGTTTCTGCCGCGCACGGAAGTCATCGAACTCGAAATGTCGGTCGGCGACGGCATGAAGACCGTCATTTCCTGCGGCGCCGTCCTGCCCGCGTGGCCCAGTGCCGCCGCCGCCCAGGCCGCCCTCCCGGAGCGCAAATAAGAAACCCGGTTCTCGGCTTGCCTCCCCGAAGCGCCTGAGGAGCTTAGGCGGGTGCCCGGCCAGCAACTCCAGACCACCGCCTTCATCCTCGCGAAGTTGCCGTCGGGTTCGGACAGATTTGAACAGGTGACGGCGTTCTCGGGCGACCACGGATCGCTCCACTGCCTGCGCCGGATCGCCCAGAGCAAGACCACGGCCACGCCGTTGGACCTCTTTGACGAAGCCGAACTCTGGCTCGAGTCCTCCAACCAGGGCCGGACTTGGTTCGTCAAGGAACACCGCTTCCTCCAGCGCCACGACGGAATTGGCCGCTCCTACGAAGCGCTGCGCGCCGCCGCGGCCTTGGGGACGCTGATTAGTCGCAATCCCGTGTCCGAGGAATCCCGGCCGGCGCTGACCGACCTGCTGCGCGCTAGCCTGACGGCCCTCGCCGCCGGCGGCCGCCCTGACATCGCCTGGCTCAAGGCGCTCTATTGCTTCCTGCGAGACGAAGGTTACCCGGTCAAACAGCAGTGGTGGCCGGAGCTGCCGGAGGCTGACCGGGCCCCGGCCGCGCAGGTGCTCAACCAACCGCTGGCGGCCCAGACCGCCGACGCATCCACCGTCGCGCGAATCACCCGCCGGCTCGAGGACTGGGTCCGTGCGGAGACGGAGATTAGATTATAGGCGCCGGCTTACAGGCGATGCTTGACTGGTCGCTGGCAAACACGCTCCTACATCGGAACTGGCCCCATGCATTTCTCCCTCGAAAACCAGACCGCCAGCCTGAGTGTCGGAGAGTTCGCGGGCTTCACCGTCGGTCCGCGCGAATCCGGCGGCGGATCGCAGGGTCTCTGGCGCGCCCAGCTCGGCCAGCACTGGCACAACGAGCTCAAGGCCCGGACGGAACAGGAGCACTCCGCGGGTGGAACCCTCTCCCCGGATGTATTGTTCGAGGTGCCAATCGACGGCCGGATCACCCACCGCGGCTGGACGTTCACGCTCAACGGCCGCATCGACCAACTCATCGGCGACCAGCTCCGGGAAATCAAGACCGTCATGCGGCCGCTGCCGGCACCGGAGGACGAACTCCGCGCGGACTACCCGGAGTATTTTCGCCAGCTCGCGGCGTATGCCGTCCTGGCCCGGTCGGGATCTTTCAACCTTCAACTTTCGACTTTCAACTCCTCTTCCCTCCGCGCCGTGCTCCTTTTCGTTGAGACCGGCTCCGGCCTGTCGCAGACCATCACGCTGACGCCGTTCGACGAGGCGCTCGTCTTTCACCAGCTCGATACCATCGTCGAGTTTCTCAATCTGCGGAAGCGGGCCACGGCGCGCCGGCGCCACCTGGACTTCCGACCCGCCTTCACCGAGCTCAGACCCGGCCAGGAGACAATCCAGCTGGATCTGCAAGCTGCCTTCAACCCCTCATCTCTCAACGCTCAACCCTCAACTATTCTGCTCTTCGAGGCGCCCACTGGCTACGGAAAGACCGGCTGCGTGCTGGAGTACGCGCTCGGACAGTTGCGCGCCGGCCGTTTCGACCGGCTGATCTGGCTCACCGGCAAATCCACCGGCCAGCTGCACGTCGTGTACACGCTCCAGCAAATGACCGGTGGGGATACTTGTCATACAATAGATGACAAACCTTCCCCCCGCCTGGCTTACTGGCAGGTGCGCAACAAGGCGGAGCATTGCGTCAATCACACCTTTCACTGCGTGCGCGAGGGCTGCGACTACCTCAAGGACGGGGCCGAGCGCTGGCCCCAGAGCGGGCTGGCGAAATTCTACCTCGACGACACACAGCCGCGCGACCTCGAGACCCTGCGCGCCGCCGGGCGCGCGGCCCGCATTTGCCCCTACGAGATCACCCGCACCGCGCTCGCCTTTAACGACGTCTGGATCGGCGACTTCAACTACGTGTTCGCGCCCGACAATCGCGGCCTTTTTTTCGAGCAGCCCGGTTTTGACCCCGCCCAAACGCTCCTGATCGTCGACGAGGCGCACAACCTGCCGTCGCGCGTCGCGGGCGCCCACTCCCATCGCGCCCGCGACCTCGACGCGCGCCTGCTGCTGGCCGAGTTGGATCACCTGCGGGCGCCCGCGTTGCTCATGCTCGCCGTCGAGGAATGGACGCGCTTGCTCGCGTCGCTGCAGCCCGCCGAATCGCTCGACCCCGCGGTGGAGGACGAGGTCCATGAGCTCGTCGCGAAGCTGGCGAATCTGATCAGTACCCAACAACTGGACTACGCCGCGCTCGGCCCCCGGCACTCGGAGACACTCTGGCAGTTTGCCGCGTTGGGAGAGTTTCTGTCCGATACCACGCTGACCAAATTGCTCTGGGTCGCCCGCAGCGGCGAATTGGAATTCACCTGTCTGGACGCAGCCCCGGCCATCGGGGAAATCCTCCGGACTTTCGGCGGCGCGATTCTGATGTCGGCCACGCTGCAACCTTACGACAACATGGCGGCCTCGTGCGGACTGGAGGCGGTAGGGCGAGTCGTCCCCGACGAGCCGTTTCGACCGGCGCAAGACCCCGAGCCTGTCGGGAGGCCGCGGCTCACTGGGACAGTTCGCCCTACCCCTGCTTACTCCACGCTCCACGCCCAGACCCCCTGGCGCGCCGGGGCCTACGACGTCGCCGTGGACTTGCGGGTCGAAACGACGTTCAAGGAGCGCCGCAACCACTACGGCACAACTGCGGCGACCATTGAAGCGATGCACGCCGCCGCCAATCCCCTGCACTCGGCCTTCCTGCCCCGCAGCGGCCAACCGGGCGCAAGGGGGAGTCCGCGACCGTACAGCACCACCCCCGCGGCCATGTCCTGTATCGCCGTGTTTTTCCCCTCCTATGCGTACGCGGAGTCGGTGTTGCGCGCGCTGGAAAACAACGGCTCCGTGTTGCGGGTGACGCTGCAGCCGCGGCAACTCGACCTCGCCGCGCAGACCGCCTGGGTCGAGGAAAGCCTCACCCTCGCCGACGCGATGTTCCTCGTGCTCGGCAGCAGCTTTGCCGAGGGCATCGATTTGCTCGGCGGACGCGTCACGCACGCCCTGGTGGTCAGTCCCGCACTGCCCGAGGTCAACGCCGTGCAAAAGGCGCGCCAGACCGCCCTGGACGGGCTCGGTCGCGAAGCCGTATTCCGCCGGGTTTACCAGATCCCCGGCCTGCAAAAAGTGAACCAAGCTCTCGGCCGGTTGGTGCGCGCCCCGGGGCAAAAGGCGAAAGTCCTGCTCCACTGCCGGCGATTTGCGGAGCCAAGCTACGCCGCGCTCCTCGCCGCCGACTATCAATTCTATCGCGAGATCTCGTCCGAGTCCGACCTGCGCTCCTGGCTCGAGTTGCAAGCCTAGCCCGGGTGCAGCCGGGCTCGTGCCGTCGGGTGGGCGTCGGTCTCCGCACCGACGCTGATCGTCACTCAGAGCCTTGTGGTTCACGGGAACGAGCGCAGGGCCAGGCGCGCAGCCGGCGCGGCGGCGAAAAAATCGACCCCCAACTATCCGTGGATCACCTTGAGCGAGGAATCGCCCCGCGCCGGTTCAAACCGCGGGCGCCTCGCCGAGCAGGTTCGTAAAGATGATCTTGCCGGCGCCGCTGGGCAGCACGCCGATGATCTCGGCCGTCACCCGCTTGCCGATGAGGGCGCGGGCGTTGTTCACCACGACCATCGAGCCGTCGGGCAGATACCCGAGCGCCTGACCTTCGTCCTTGCCGGCCTTCACGAGGTCCAAGGCCAAGCTCTCGCCGATGACGAGTTCGGGCCGCAGGGCACTCTCGAGCGCGTGAATGTCGAGCCAAGGAACGCCTTGGAATTGCGCCATCTTGGCCAGATTGACGTCGGTGGTCAGGAGCTTGGCCCGCATGGATTGCGCGAGGAAAACCAGCTTGGCATCAATGTCCTGGCGGCGGGTGACGTCGCTCTGGTGGATGCGAATGTCGATCCCCTTGATCGCGCGGAGGTCGTTGAGCACTTGCAGGCCGCGGCGACCGCGCGCCTGTTTCAGGGGCTCAGGGGAATCCGCGATGGCCTGCAGTTCTGCGAGCACAAACGTGGGAATGATCAGGCCGGCACTGAGAAACTTGGCTTCGCAGATCTTGGCGATCCGGCCGTCGATCAGCGCGCTCGGGTCCACGACGACCAGCGGCACATCCACCTCGTGCGGCACAAACCGCACGTACGGGATCACGAGATTGAACTCATCCTTGCCCCGCAGGGCAATGACGGTGCCGAGGTAGGTACAGATGACGAACAGCGCCATCTGCACCAGGTAGATCATGGCGGGGTCCCCGCGGCTGAGCAACGGCGAGGCCGATACGAGCCAGGAAACCAGCGCGCCGAGCCCGAGGCCGAAAGTGACCGCGGTCAAGCCCCGCAGCGAAAACCCCTTCAGCATCAGGTCCACCAGCACGACCAGGACGCCGATCGCGAGACCGATCCCGACGGCTAGGCCGCGCCTTTGGTCCCATTCTTGAATTGTATAGCACAACAGCCAGCTGGCGATCGCACAGAGCGCGATAAAGGAAATCCGAATGGCCAGCAGTGTTTTGTTCATTCGTGGGGCGCTTTCAGTTGAATACACCCTTTCCTTTCATCCACAGCAAGACAAAGGGCAGAATCAGAAAGAGGAGCATCACCCCGTAAAGAATCATTTGTGCCCGACGGCCTTTCTTCTCTAGCTCCGGATCTGGTTCGTTCATCACCGCATCGGACCAATCACCCTCCTGAATGACAACGCAATATTGGCTCGTGAAGTCCGAACCCACCTCCTACTCGTGGGTTCAGTTTATCCGGGACGGGCGCACGGCTTGGACCGGCGTCCGAAACTACGCGGCCCGCAACAATCTCCAAGCCATGCACCCCGGCGACGAGGTGCTCTTCTACCAGAGCGTCGAGGGAAAATGCGTGGTGGGCGTGGCGCGAGTAACCAAAGCCGCTTTCCCGGATCCCACCGCCGACGAGCCGGGCTGGGTGGCGGTGGAACTGGCCCCGATCAAGTCGCTGCCGCAGCCTGTGACCCTGGCCGAGATCAAGGCCGACACCCAGCTCCAAGAAATTGCCCTCGTGCGCCAGAGTCGCCTGTCGGTCATCCCGCTCAAACCGGCGGAGTTCGCCCGCATCTGCAAGCTGGGCGGACAATGAGCCGGGGGAACCGGCTCGACCTCAACCCGCCCGGCCGCAAAAGCCCGTGGCCGGATCGATGCCATGGCCGGGGGTGGAACGAGGCCTCCGGCCGCGGACGCTCCTGCGCGCATTGCCCCAACCCGTCCAGCCGGCCCGTCGCGGCCCCGGCTCTGACATAATCTCGTTCCGGCTGCCTCTGGCTGGACAAACTGGCGGGGGCCGTTTTGGTCTCAGCCTGTGTTTGACGAGATTGCCATCCTTGCTCCCGGTCTGCTCGGCGCCTCCGTGGCCCGGGCGGCGCGCCATTTCGGTGCGGCCCGGCAGATCACCGTTTGGGCCCGCCGGCCCGAGACCAGGTTGCAACTGCAAGGGCAGCCCTGGTGCGACCGGGTCGCGGACACGCCGGCCGCGGCCGCCCGGCAGGCGCAGTTGGTGGTCGTCTGTGCTCCCGTCGACCAGATCGTCCCTCTGGTCGTCCAGATCGCGCCGCATCTCGCCGCCGGGGTGATCGTCACGGACGTCGGCAGCGTCAAGAGTGAGATTTGCCGGCTCGGGTCCGAGGCCCTCGCGACGCGCGCACACTTTGTCGGTTCGCACCCGATGGCCGGCTCGGAGAAAACCGGTTGGGAGCACGGCCGGGCCGATCTTTTTGTGGGCCGGACCGTATTTGTCACGTCCCGGCCCGAGACCGACGCGAAGGCCGCCGAACGCATCGCCGCTTTCTGGACCGCCCTCGCCGCCGATGTCGCCACCGTTGCGCCCGAGGCGCACGACGAAATCGTCGCCCACATCAGCCACCTGCCGCAGGTGCTCGCGTCCGTGCTTTGCGCCAGTCTGGCCAAGCGCGACCCGCGCTGGCGCAACTACGCTGGCGGCGGGCTGCGGGACACGACCCGGATCGCGGGCAGCGACCCCAAACTCTGGAAAACCATCCTGGAGCAAAACCGCGACGAGGTCTTGCGCGCCGTCCGCGGCTACCAGGACGAATTGCATGGGCTCGAACGCGCCCTCGCCAACCGCGACTGGTTCGAGGTGCAGGCGATTTTGGAACGCAGCAAGTCGTACCGCGATCAATTCCGTCCCGCCCCGTGAGCAAATTTCCAAACAAACTCCCGATCATTCCATTCACGCGCCCGGGGCGAGGGCGCGTCGCCCTGCCCGGTTCGAAGAGCATCACGAACCGCGCGCTGATCCTCGCGGCACTCGCGAATCAGTCCATCAAGTTACACGGGGCCCTGTTTAGCCGGGACACCCATCTGATGATCGCCGCCCTGCACGATCTGGGCTTTAGCGTGACGTCCAACCAGGCGGCCGGCACCATCACGGTCGACGGCCGCAGTGGAAAAATTCCGGCGAAGGAAGCGCGGATCTTCATCGGCAACGCCGGCACGGCGGCGCGTTTCTTGACCGCCTTTGTCTGCTTGCATCCCGCCGGTCGCTATCATTTCGACGGGGACGAGGCGATGCGCCGCCGCCCCATCGGAGCGCTGCTGGAGGCGCTCGAATCCCAGGGCGCCCGGGCCAGCGCGCGGAGTTTCCCCTTCACGTTGCACACCGCCGGACTGCCGGGCGGTCCGGTGAGCTTGGACGCGTCGGAGAGTTCACAACTGCTCTCGGCGTTGCTGCTCGTGGCCCCGCACGCCCGGACTCCCCTGACCGTGCAGTTGCAGGGCGATACCGTGTCGCGCCCGTTTGTGGCCATGACCGAGATGATGCTGGCGCAATTTTCCCGCCAACCGGCCCATTACGTCATCGAAAATGATGCCACCGCCGCCAGCTATTTTCTCGCCCTGCCTTTGACTGCCAACCTCGCTCTCACCCTGCCGGGCTACGGGACCGCGGGCGGGCTCCAAGGCGACACCCAGTTCGCCGGCATCATGAAGCAAGTCGGCCTGAAACTCTCGACTCTGCCCGACGAGCGCGGCGTCGAGGCGCGGGGGCCCACGGGTGGCCGGCCCCGCGGGGTGACGGCGGACTTCAAGGCGTTTTCCGACACCTTTCTGACCTTGGCGGCCATCGCGCCCCTGCTCGATGGCCCGACGCGGATCACCGGCATCGCGCACACGCGCAAGCAGGAGACCGACCGCGTGGCCGGTATGGCGCGCGAACTGCAGAAGCTCGGCCAGCACGTGATCGAAACCGAGGACACGCTGGAAATCCACCCGCGGCCGCTGACGCCTGGGGTGGAAATCGAGACCTATCACGACCACCGTTTCGCCATGAGTTTTGGGATTCTCGGCTGCCACGATCTGCTGAAGACCGGCCGGCCTTGGCTGACAATCAAGGACCCCGCCTGCTGCACGAAGACTTTCCCCGCATTCTTTGACTTGCTGGACCAGCTCCGGACGAACTCACATTAACTAGACCCTCGTGCCCTCGCCCTTCATGATCATCGCCATCGACGGCGGCGCCGCTTCCGGCAAATCGTCTTCGTCCAGGATTCTGGCCGACCGCTTTAACCTGCTGCACGTGGACACCGGCTCGTTTTACCGGCACCTCACTTCGGAGCTGCTCCGCCGCGGAGTGATGCCTGCCGACCTGCCGGCCGTCCGGGCCGCTCTGGCTGAACTCCATTTCACCACCCGCCTCAACGGCCGCTCCGCCCAAATGCTCATCAGCGACCACCCGGCCGGCGATGAGATCCGCGGGCCAAATATCAACGAGCAGGTGTCGCATTACGCCGCCATTCCAGAGGTGCGCCAGGCCCTGCTCGGCTATCAGCGCGGCTTGGCCGACGTGGCGCGACAGCACAAATTTCGCGGCCTCATCATGGAAGGCCGGGACATCGGCTCCGTGATTTTTCCGCAGGCTGATTTCCGCTTCTTCCTGCACGCCGATCCCGCCGAGCGGGCCAAACGGCGTGCGAAGGAGGGCCAGACAGATTCGATCGCCGAGCGCGACCGGCTGGACTCGTCGCGCAAGGCCGCGCCGCTCACCTGCCCGGCGGGCGCCATCGATATCGACTCGACCTTCCTGACACTGGCGGAAGTCGTGGAGAAAATGGCCGCGCTGCTCGCGGAAAAACTACCCGCCTAAGCCCGGGCTCGCGCTTTCTCAAACACCCGGTACCAGTCAGGGAAAGCAAAGAATCCATGATCAGACCCGCCATCTCCCCTTACGCCGGATTCTTCGCTCGCTCAATCTGACGCCGCGTAGTTGTCTGCCCGCTGCCACCTGACCTCTGTCCTCTGACCCGCTCCCATGCCGCGCTCGCCCGACCACCTGAAGATGACACCGTTCTACGGTTTTTTTCATTTTCTGGCGGGGACCGTTTTCCGGATGTGGTTCCGGGGCGAAGTGGTCGGGACGGAAAACTTTCCCCGGGAAGGGCCCTTTCTGATCGCCTCCAACCACGCCAGTCACCTCGATCCACCCTTTGTCGGCAGCCAGATTCCCCGGCAGATGCGTTTCTTCGCCCGCAAAAGTCTCTGGAATAATCGGCTGCTCGCCTGGTGGCTGGACCGGGTGGAGACCATTCCGGTCGAACGAGACAGCGGAGATATCGGCGCGATCAAGCGCGTGCTGCAGGCGCTGAAAGAAAACCGGGTGGTCGTCCTATTCCCGGAGGGCACCCGCTCGCCCGACGGCCACCTGCAAAAACCCAAGGCCGGCGTCGGCCTCATGGCCTGCAAGACCGGTGTGCCCGTGGTGACGTGCCGGGTCTACGGTTCCTTTGCCGCGTACGGCAAAGGCGCAATCATTCCGCGCTTCGGCACCCCCGTCACGCTGGTGTTCGGGCGCCCGATCCCGGCGAGCGAGTACGACCAGCCCTCGTTGGGCAAGGCACGGTACGAGACCGCCGCCCAACGGATCATGGACCGCATCGCCTCGCTGCCGGCGCCGACCATTCCGATAATTTGAGGCTGATTAGCTTGGTGTGGGTCGGGTGCCCTCACTCGTCACGATCGAATCCCGTCTCACCTCCCCCACGCCCGTGCATCCCGCGAGCCCGAGGGTCAGGTCGAACTCCGCCAGCACATTGCCGATGACTTCCTCGACTCCCCGCTGACCAGCCAGCGCCAATCCATAAACATAGGGCCGGCCGAGGCAGACCGCCGTCGCGCCGAGCGCGAGCGCTTTGAACACATCCGCCCCGCCGCGCACGCCGCTGTCGAAAAGCACGGGGATCTTCCCCTTCACCGCCTCGGCGACGGCGGGCAGCGCATCGAGCGAGGCGATCTCGCCGTCGATCTGCCGCCCGCCGTGGTTTGAGACGATCAGGCCATTCAGACCGTACTCGATGGCCTGGCGCGCGTCGTCCGGATGCAGGACGCCCTTGAGCAGAATCGGCAGCTTGGTGTGCTGGCGCAGAAACTTCAGGTCGTCCCAGCGCAACGACGGACGCGAATAGGTGGTCATAAACCGCTGTACCGCCGCACGGGGTTCGCCTGAGGTAAGATTTTTCCACAGCCCGCCGGGGAAATTTGCTTTCTGTTCCAGTGCCGTGGCAATGGTTTTCAGGGTAAGTGGTGGCTTGGGTTCAGAGGTAGGGCGAGTCGTCCCGACGAGCCGCGGCTCGGAAGACGGCTCATCCGGAGGACTCGCCCTACCCAGCTCCGCCCGGAAAACCGGATCGCTGGTGTATTGTGCGATGCCTTGCCCCTTCATGAACGGCAGCGAACCCAGATCCAGGTCGCGTGGCCGCCAGCCGAGCATCGTCGTGTCGAGTGTCAGCACGATGGCCGAACAGCCGCACGCCTCGGCGCGGCGAACAAACGATGCCACGAGTTCGTTCGACCGACTCCAATAGAGTTGAAACCAACGCGGCGCGGACCCCATCGCAGCGGCGCACGTTTCCATCGGTACCGACGCCTGGTTGGAGAAAATATACGGCACCTGCATCGCCGCCGCGGCGCGGGCGACGGCCAGATCGGCTTCCTTGTGCGCCATCTCCAGCACGCCGATGGGCGCGAGCAGCAGCGGCGAAGGCAGCCGTTGCCCAAACAGTTCGATCGAGAGGTCGCGTTTTTCGACGTCGCGCAACACCCGCGGCACAATCCGCCAGCGTTCGAACGCCGCTCGGTTGGCGTCCATCGTAGACTCGCGGCCGGCCCCGCCGGCCACATACGCCCAGGCCCCGGGCGTCATCGCCGCCTGTGCCGCGTTCTCAAGATCAGCCGGCGACACCGGGACCGCCGGACGCTGTCCACCGACACCCGCGACATACGTCGCACCCTGCCGTCTGCGTCCGATGTCGGCGTGGGATTCGCTCATGGATTTGAAAGCTCACAGCAATGCACGGAACTGATCGGGGTGAGCCCGGCCACTTTGGCAATGTAGCCCATCGTGTAAGCGTTGATGCTCGTGTGACGGGGCACCTGCACCAAGACGGCCCCGTTGGAGAGAGTGATGTGTTTGCCTTGGCGAATGATTTTAAAACCGCGTTTTTCCAGCACCCGCACCGCGTCCTTCTGGCCGATGCCGGGGAGCTTCGGCATGGCTCAAACGGTGACCTGCTCGTGTTGCACGCGGACGCCCGGCTCCCCTTCCTACACCAAGAACTTGGCCTCCTGATACTCCGCAATGGCATCACGGATATTGGCCAGCGCCTCCTCCCGGGTGGCACCTTGCGAGCAGCAGCCCGGTAGCGAGTCACACCACACCGCCCAGCCTTCGTCCGACTCCACGAGAGTGACGCTGTATTTCATGACTGCAGGCTAGTCGTAGCTCCCTACACGTCAAGAGGGCGGTGCTTGATCAAGAACCACCGATTGCACGCTAATCGTTAAGGATTCCCCCGCTTCCTTTCGTTCCTTCGCCAACATTCGTGAGTGCCAATAGAGATGGAAACCGATCGCGTAGAAAATTAAGACGCCTAAAAATGGAATTCGCACTACATTCTCCTGCCCAACATTGAAATACTCAGGGAATGCGCCCGCAAAGGGGTACAAGGTTCTCCGAAGCCCTAGTAATCCGCACACTGCACAACAGGAAACTCCAGTCGTCACATATCACGTCGCTGCGCGTATGGATCCCGATCGCTGATATCAAAAATGCGCGCCCGCACCGGCTTTGCATGTTCAGTATCAAGGGAAGCCCGGATAGCTTCTCCCGAAATGATCGGCAGAAGTAATACCCTCAAAACCGCCAACAGCGGAACAATATCATCGAGTCTACGCCGCGTTGAGAGGAACAAATCCGGGAAAAATATCAGCGCAAACCACACGCTTTCCGCGCCCGGGCCATCGTCTTGGACGCCACGGCGCGGGCGCCCTCGGCGCCTTCGCGCAGGACTTTCTCGACGTAGTCGGGATTGGCCACGAGCTCGGCGCGGCGGGCGCGATAGGGGGCGAAGTAATTCCAGTAATGCTCGAACAGCGCCTTCTTGAGGTCGCCGTAGCCGAGGCCGCCGGCGCGCAGCCGGTTTTCGAAATCCGCGGCGACGTCTGCCGGCGCGAAGAGCTTGAGCAGCTGGATCGCGAGGTTCTTGTCGGCGTCGGGCTTGGGCTCGACGGGTGTGCGCGAGTCCATGACGATGCCCATGATTTTTTTTCGCAGGGCCTTCTCATCGCCGAAAATCTCGATCGTGTTGCCGTAACTCTTGGACATCTTCTGGCCGTCGAGGCCGGGGATGACGGCGAGCGTCTCGGAGATGCGCTCCTCGGGCACGACGAAGGTCTCGCCGTAGGTGAGGTTGAACTTGATGGCCATGTCGCGCGTCATCTCGAGGTGCTGCTTCTGGTCCTTGCCGACGGGCACGACGTTGGTGTCGAACAGAATGATGTCGGCCGCCATCAGCACCGGGTAGGCGAAGAGCCCGAAGTTGGCGTCGAGGCCCTTGGCGGTCTTGTCCTTGTAGCTGTGGGCGCGCTCGAGCAGGCCCATGGGCGTGAGCGAGCCGAGCAGCCAGGTGAGTTCGCAGACTTCCGGCACATCGCTCTGGCGCCAGAAAACGGACTTGGCCGGATCGAGCCCGCACGCGAGCCAGTCGAGCGCGATGCCCTGGGTGTAGCCGCGGCGCTCACCCGCGTTGGTGATCACGGTCATCGAGTGATAGTCCGCGATGAAATAGTAGGCGTCGCCCCCCGCCTGCAGCTCGATGGCCGGGCGCATCGCGCCGAAATAATTGCCGATGTGGAGGGTGCCCGAAGGCGTGATGCCGGTTAATACTCTCATGTCTGGTTCTTTCTCGTTCTCTTAATCGTTCTCGTTCTCGCGAAATGGACTGAAAGGAGAGAACGAGAAGGAGGACGATTACGAGAATGATTTTTCAGTCCCGGCGCGCGACCGTCGTGACCGTCTGCTTGACGCGCGCGATCATGTTGGCCGGCAGGTAGCCGCCGAATGCCATGCAGGGCATAACCAAGGCTCGCGGCCCGAGCAAAGTGCCGGGGTTGAGCACCACGTTGCAGCCGACTTCGGCCTTGTCCCCGAGGATTGCGCCAAATTTCCGCAGCCCGGTGCCAACCGGGCCGGAGGGAAGGCGCACGACCACCTCGCCCTGGTCGAGCCGGAGATTGGAGCAGATGGCGCCGGCGGCCAGGTGCGCGCCGTTGCCGAGAATGGAATCGCCCACGTAGTTGAAATGCGGCGCCTGCACGCCGTCGAGCAGCAGGCAGTTCTTGAATTCGCTGGCATTGCCGAGCACGCAGCCCTCGCCCGCGATGACGTTGCCGCGAATAAAAG
The DNA here is from genome assembly GCA_964486705.1 of uncultured Oleiharenicola sp. GTDB lineage: Bacteria > Verrucomicrobiota > Verrucomicrobiia > Opitutales > Opitutaceae > Lacunisphaera. The sequence continues at coordinate 13,625 of CAZAOI010000036.1, forward strand.
CGCCGGGCCGGATTTCCGTCCGCGCCCCGATGTAAGCCGGGCCAATGATCGTCGCGTGGGCCGGTAGTTTGACCGAGGGGTGCAGCCAGACGCGCCCCTCGAGATGCACGCCGGGCGGAAGGTTGACCTCGCTCGGGCCAAACTCGGCGGCTTCGAGCGCCCGGCTGATCTGTTTCAGCCACTCCCACGGGCCAACGGTCGCCGGGAAAAACGGGGCAAACCGGGCCAGCGAAGGCGGCAGGGCGAAGAAGTTGGAGGCGTTCACGTCAAACTGGATAACAAAAAACCCGCCGAGGGACAGCGGTTTTTGAAATTCAAATCACCGCTCCCGGTACACGACGTTTCTCTCGGCGAGCCGCGCCCGGATGAAATCCCACGCGCCTTCCTGCCGGCCGATGAACTCGGGCGGGCAAAGGCCTGGGCGAATGAAGTTGCCGGTGGCGACGAGGCGCACGACGGCCGTGCCGGTGTAGCCGGTGGTGCGGGCCATGCTGGTCGTCTTGGTGGCGGGATCGTAGTAATCCAGCAGTTCCACCACCCGCTTCATGGGGCGGCCGGCTTTCAGGCCTTCCACCGTGATGCGCATGATGGTGAGGTCGGCCTCGTCTTCCTGGAAAGTCCATTTCGGGAAAAGCAGGGCGCTGGTCACCTCCACGGGCACGACGGTCTGGCCATTGACCTGGATGGGCTCCTTTTGCAAAAAGCCCCGTCTCCCGGAACACCCGCATGAGTTCAATATGCCCGGGATAGCGGAGGGTCTTTTCTTTCATATCCGGCACATCGGGAAAGGTGCGGAGGATGCTGCGCAGACCGTCGGTGTTAAATGCTTCCAATGGGCCCACCCGATCGAACTCCATCAACTCCGGCTCCGAGAGCGCCGGACGGGTGACCATTTTGCCGTCTTTCACGTAGCGGGCCGGACGGGTATATTCCTCGATGACGTCGATCGGGGAAAACCCCGCCTTGTACTCGAAGGGCCATTCACGGACCACAGGCAGGCCGCCCACGAGGCATTCAAATCGCGTTACCTGATCCCACTGTCGCGCGGTATCGCCCAGGATGATATTGCCGCACCCCGGCGCGACGCCGCAGTCGACGATGGCGGTGAGACCCTTGGCTTTCGCCAGTGCATCGAGCAGGAAGCAATCCTCGTTGAAGAAACTGATATCCACGAGAGTCTTTCCGGCCTCCAATACCGCTGTCGCAGTCGCGAAGCCCATGAAGCCCGGCACCGCACCCACCACGATGTCCGCATCCGCGACCGCGCCTTTGACGCCTTCGGGTGTGGCGAGATCCGCCTGGCGGATGGCCAGCCCGAAGGCCTGCAGGCGAGCGAGGGCCACCGGAGATTTATCCGCCACCGTAACCCTAAATTCAGGAGCCAGATCACGCGCCATCGCCCCGCCCACCCGTCCCGCGCCTAGTACGATTACGTGTTTCATATGGTCTCCTGTTGGAGGAATGCGGGTGCGGCCCCAGGCGAGGCGATAAGCTCTTGGGCTACCACGATGTCGTAAGGGGCGACCAAGGCCGCCAGAGCGGCGTTATCGCGGCGCCCTGATGATCCGACGAACTGGATGTTGAAGGAGCAGACTTGGAGCGCGGCTGGAGCGGACTCGATCGCCGAGGTTGCCATTGCCGTCGCGGCAGCCGTCGCCGGGTGGGATGGAGCCGGAGCCGGCTTGTTGCAGCCGGAGCCGGTGGCCAAGATTACGGCCAGGGCGATCCCACTTAGATGGCAAAGTTGGTTTAGCATGGCAAACCGGGTCGGCGACCACGCAAACCACCATACGGCCGTTTGGCGAGAATCCAGATGAAAAACCAAACAAAAAACCCCGCCGTTTCTGGCGAGGCTGAAATCGAAAGACTGACGATCTGAATAGGCGACGAACCGGCGGCGAAATAGTTCTTCGTGGCGAGATAGACGTTGTCGCCCAGCTTTTCGGAAGCGTGAACGGGCCACGCTGCACCCGATGAGCGCGACCTTCCCCTCCACTCCCTTGCGACCAGCGCGACCTGTCGCCGACAGGAGCTTTGCACGCCCACGAAGAAAACGTCCTCGACGCCTCAATCGCGGACGAACCCACCGCCACAGCCATGGCCAAATTGACGTGATCTTCAGCCGTGATCACCCTCGGCAGACTTCAACCCTGCAGCTCGCTCCGCCCGCCGCGCTCTTTCACCAAACACAAAGCGCATAAGCGCTGGCGGCACTCAGTCCTCGCTCGATCCAGGTTTGTTCAACCGGGGTTCCGCTGCGCGCTGCGGCGCAGCAGAACCCTCAGAGTTGGGCACTAGCGCCGAATTCACGCCGGATTCTTCAAAAGCTCATCGAGCTTCTTCTTTAGGTGGTCGATGACCGCGCAATGTTCGGCTTGAGGGCTGAATAGAATGACTTCTGCATCACGTCCAACTTTCACCGAGTGCCCGGGCGGCCAGTAAAAGAGGTCGCCACCTGAGACGCTTTCCTCAGTGCCGTTTAAGTAGGTTACTGTAATCTGGCCTTCAATCATGTAGCCCCAATGGGGAGATTGGCAGCTGTCCGTCTTAAGTCCCTTAAGGAGGGGTGCGATATCGGTCCCTTCCTTCAGCGAGAAATACTCGCCAGCGATGGCACCGTAACCGGTAGCATCACCAAAGTTCAGTTCTTGCCTGGCGACCGCCCCAGGAACGTTTAGCCGTGCTTTGATGTCTTGTTTTGCGATTCGCATGTTATTTTTTTGGTTAACTATCGTGAGAACGAATTTCTGCCGAACGTTGATTATGCCATTGGCAGTGGATCAATCAAATTCATATCGAATAGATGGAGAATGGTTTGTCGAAAATCAGGTCCGGCCTGGATCCCGACCTGTCATTTTCTTGGATGGTATTTTTTCGCGCCGAGATCAACCTAATCCTACTGGGGGCCACCGGTTCGTGTTCCCCATGAAATCTCGTTCCGAGGTCTTACGATTGGGATGAAACCTATCGGCGGCGGCTATTGGAAGACAATTCAAAATCTAATCAAGGTCTCGGCCTTTCGACGTCCGAAGGTAACGACCCCGATCTTGACCCGATGAGCCCGGCTGCTTTTGAGTACCGCGATGCACCCCCCGGAGAAGTCGAACGACGCGACAGTGAAGACCTCCAAAAATTCAATGACGCACTCGGATCCGATCACGTTATCCAGGAATTCGCCCCGGCAGGAGTTCACGATGTTCCTCAACACCCCCGAGGGAATGAACTCCAAGTTGCCGAAGGACCGTCCCGGATCAGGCGTACGCTTTCGGTAGCGTTCGTTGGCGTATTTTTTTGGGAACGCTTCCAGGATTTCATTCTGGATTTTTTAGCGATTTTCAAAATTATAGAGGAGGCAAAAACAGGAGAAGTGTCTTCCGACATGCGCCTGCACTTCCGCCGCTACCGGGCGCCGAAATAAGGAGTGGGGAGGCTTGGCGTCATGCCTGAGCACCTGCGTAGGTTTAGAATTCAGGCCCGATTATTTTAGGACTGAAATTAATTTCCCCAAAGAAAAACCCCAGCAACCTTTTTAGTTACTGGGGCTTATGGGAAATGGAGCGGGAGAAGAGACTCGAACTCTCGACGTCCACCTTGGCAAGGTGGTGCTCTACCAACTGAGCTACTCCCGCGAG
>CAZAOI010000037.1:0-17201 GCA_964486705.1 uncultured Oleiharenicola sp.
CGCACGCGCGGCCCGAACTCCGCGCGCATCGCTCCGGCAAACGCCGCAGCCGCGGCGCGGGCGCGGGCCTGCCATTCCGCCAGTTCCCGTGCCTCCTCCTGCATCGTCTTCATGCGCGCAACATGACCCACCTCGGTGGTTTGCCGAGTTTGTTTTTTCGCGCTCACCACGACCCCTGCCCTTGTGGCAGCGGCAAGAAATACAAAAATGCGTCGGCGCCGGTCGGACCATGCCCGCGTCGGACGCCGATCATTCCGGGCATGTCTCGGGCTGGCGCTCGCTGGCGGCGGCCAGCCGCGCGGCCAAGGCATCGTCTTTTCCCGCTTCCCGACGGCCCATGGCCAGCAGGCTGCGCATCGCCGTGCAGTCGGCCCGATGCCGCGCACACACACGCCGATAGGTGGCACGCGTCTTTGTGCAGACCAGCGTCTGGGGCGAGCCGCGGCGCTCCGTTTCATGAGTCAGGTCCAACCCGTGGAGTTTGATCTGCTCGTGCAGATGCCGGCGGCGATCCATGCGTACGCGGAACCGATGGACCTTGGCCGCCGGATCCAAAGCGAACGCCTGGAGCGCGCGACAATCCTCGCATTGGCAGCTGATCTTCACCGCCTGCCGCCAGTCCGTCGGCCGCGCGGGTGGATGCTCGCCGCGGCCCAGCAGAAACTCCGCCGCATGCAACCAGAGGCGCGCCGCGTCCGGATCGGTCGCTAGTCCTTCGCGCCGGCCGACCCTCAGCGTTTCCAGCGCCGGCACGACCACCTCAACCGGATCGAACCCGACCGGGTTCGCCGCGATGGCCGCGGCCGCCGCCGCGCGCAGCTCCGCCGCGCCGAGCGCGCTCAGGCTGGCGAGCAGACCCGACACCAGGGCGGCGTCGGCGGACTTCGTTTTCAGCTCCGGCCCCGACTCGTCGGGTCCGTCCGCGCCGTAGCCCGCCCCAAGTCGCGGCAGCGCCTCCACAATCGCGGCCGCGACCGGCTGGAGCGCGGCATCCCATTCCGCCGTCCGCCGCGCACCCAGTTCCCGAATGGCCCGCCCCAGCAGGTCCGTGCATGCGCCCGGAAGCCGGACCACCGCCTCGCGCACGAGTCCGGCCAGCACGCCGCCGGCCCGCGTCGCGCCGAGCATGGGCAAATGCGTCGCAAGGGCCTCGTTTTCGCCGCCATCGTAGAGCTCGGCAACGACACCACGGACGAACCGCTCCAGTAAATCTCCGTCCCCGAGCCGGCCGAGCAGGGCCGCCATCGCCCCGCGATCCGGCTCTTTAGCCGGCAGCCGATACGCCCATTGCTCGGGCGCGGCTTCCCATGCGTCCAGGATCTGCCGCGCGGTGGCCAGCGCGGCCGCGCGCGTCGCGGCCGGATCGGCGGCCCGGTCGAGGGCGCGCACGCATTTTTCGAGCACCGGCAGCGCCGCCCCCACGCCCGCCTGCAAGAGCACAATGACGGACCGCTCGCGCGGCCAGAGCACCAGGGCGGCGCGATGATATGCCCGCTCGAAGCTCGCGCCTTCGTTCCCGGTGGCTTCCAGCAGCCTCTGCTCGTCCGGCGCCTCGGCATCCAACGCGCCGGCGGGCAGCAGTTCGCCCTCCGCCAGTGGCACCCGGCCGAACTCCGCCGGCCGGTCCTGCCCGTCCACCCAACTGTCGATCACCCACGAGGCGTTGGAGACCTCGATCACTGTGAAATCGTCGCTGTCCACATCCTCTTCGACCTCCTCCTCGCCGAATTCGTGATACCGTCGGCGCGGGCCCCGCCCCTGATAGGCGGAGTAGTCGGGCTCGGCCGGACCGGATTCCTCGATATGCACGACGCCGAGATGCACCGCGCAACCCGCCTGCTCCGCCGCCTGGCGCAGCACCTGGACAAGCGCGGCATCGGCTCCCTTCAGGCCCGCGAAACCGAGCCCGGCCGGGCTGTATTGGTGCGCGAGCAGCCAGGCGAGCTTGGCCGGCGCGCCGGCGGCGCGGAAGGAATCCCCGAGGATCGTGGCGGCGGTGGCGATCTCGTCGTCGTAGAGCGGAGCCACCGGCGTTTCGCCGCCCGCGGCGGCGGGTGGATGCAGCAGGTTGTAGATCAGGCAGACCCGGTGGCCCGACCGGATGGGCCGCACCTCGTGTTCGCAGTCGGCGTAGAACGCGGCGTATTTCACCTCGGACACCTCGTCGGTCGCCAAGTCGCAGACGACCTCGCGCCCCGCATGTCGGACGACCAGCTCGCCGCCGTGGTGCGCCGCCGGCAGCACGACGACCAGCGTGCCGAACATTCCGCCCGCCTTCTCCGTGTCGCGGTGCGCCTTGAAGAACCCGCCTTCCTCGTAAACCAGGAGCTTGTAGAACTCGGCCGTGACGGCGGTGTCGGCGCAACCCAGGCCCGCCCGGACTGCGGCCAGTATCTGCTGGAACGACTGCGCCCAAGCCTTGCCGCCGATGCGCACTTTGTCCGGCGGCAACTGCCAAACCTTGCGCACCGACTCGTCGAGCAGGGTCTCGCCGCCCCGTCCGTAAGGTGCGCGCACGGCTTGCCGGACAACCTCGCCGACCTGTGCCGTCGGCACCGGAAACGAAAGCACGCCCGCCCCCTCGATCTCGACGCGCGGCATCGGCGTGTCCACGGCGCCCTGCGCGAAGAAATTGCCCGGCCGCCGCACCCCGCCCAGCAGCTTTTCCAGCGGTTTCAGGCCGTGGTTGTAGGGAAACGAACGGGGTGGACCTTCCATGCGCGATCACCCTTAGGCCGGCGCATCACACCGGACAAGCCTCGTTTGGCGGGGGACGAGGAATCCGATTCACCGCCGGAGTCGGGCCTCACGTCACGCGCCCCCACGCCTTGGTTAGTTCCGTGACCCTACATCGCCCCGCCGAAAATCGGCCGCAACGACCCCTGCCACTGTGGCCGCGATAATAAATCAAGCGGTGCTGCAGCGCGTGATGTCGCAACCATGCGCTGACACAGGAGCAGTTCGCCGAAACCATCGGCCTGAGCTACACATGCTACCAGCAGATCGAGGCGGGACGCAAAAAGCAGATCTGGCTCGAAACGGTGGTGCGGCTGGCCATTGGATTTGGACTGGAAGCGTGGCAATTACTGTCACCCGACGAGCCAACGCAGACGACAGTCCGCCGCGGCACACGCGGAGAGAAGACTGTCAGGCACAAGATAATTGGGGTGCCGGTCGCCAAGAAAAAACAGGGAAAGCGTCGCAGCAGCGCCGTCGGGTGATTTCCTCCTCAATCTGTCTGGTTCATCTCTTCAATATCCCACGACCGGGTGGTCAGAGTTGTTCCACCACCAACCGGCTTCCCACGATTCTTTTCACCGCGTCAAAGTGGGCATCGCGACAGCTTACCGGCAAACCGGTCCGGATGGCAACCGTGGCGACAAACAAATCGTTCCGCGGAACCGTGAGGCCTTTGGCCCGCAACTGGCGCTCCAGCACCGCCGCCTCAAGCCAGTCATCCTGCTCAAAAGGAAAATGTCGGCTGTGCGCAAATGCCTCCTCCAAATCCGCCTCTTCGCCCGGTTTCACTCCGCTCAAGAGTTCAAAACGAATCGGACAGGTGTAGGCGGCCAAGTCGGCTTGAATCAGCCTCGCAACCGTCTGTTTGATGCGCAGATCGCCTTTGCGCCGGAGGAATTCGACCCAAGCCGAGCTATCCACGAGCCTCATAGACATCGCGCGCCTCCAATTCGTCGTTCGTCAATGCGTAATCCGTCCGGCCCGACAGCACCCGTTCAAGGAACTTTTGCCGCTCCTGCTGCTTGAGGAATTGCATCAGTGCCCAGCTTACCGCCGGAGATTTTTTCTTCCGCCCGGTGGCTTTCTGAATCCGCTTCAGCGCAGAAGCATCAATTTCAACGGTGATTCTCATGCTTTACTAGAAAAAGATGCTGCTTATAAGGCCAGCGGCAAGCAGCATTTGCCCGGCCAGTCATCCCGCGTGAGCGGGATGAACCATCATCTGAATGCTGAAACATTCCCCGCAGGTTACTGCGAGTTTCAAAAGTGAGATCAGGACGCCGCCCGGCCAGCCCCGCGGCAGCAGAGCTGTGCAAGCCGCGCGTAGAATCCCCTGGCTTGCCCCGGGTAGCCGGGCTGGTTGAATGGCGGCGTTCAATCCAGATCAACCTGCCGCCAGCCGGCCTATCCGGATTTGGCGGCGAGCACCGCCCGGATGATAGCCGTGGCCCGGTCGAGTTGCTCCCGCGTGGCGATCAACGGCGGCAGCAACCGGACCGTGTTGGTGCCGGCCGAGGTGACCAGCAGACCGGCCTCGCGCAAGGCGGCGAGATAAGGCGCCGGTGCATCCTGCATCAGCAGGCCGATCATATAGCCGCGGCCGGTGACCGCTTTCAGATGCTGGGGAAATTCCATGGCGAGTTGCTCCAGCTGCGCTTTCCAGACCGTGCCGTTGGCCTGAACTTTTGCCAGGAGATTTTCCCGCGCGATAACATCAAGGACCGCCAGGGAAGCGGCGCACGCCAGCGGCGTGCCCCCAAAAGTTGAACCATGCGAGCCCGGCGTGAACAGCTCGGCGTGTTGCTCGGCCGCCCAAATGGCGCCGATCGGATAACCGCCGCCCAGACCCTTGGCCATGCCGATGGCGTCGGCGCGCACCCCGCTGTGCTGAAAGGCGAAAAAGGTGCCGGCGCGGCCGATCCCGCACTGCACCTCATCGAGCATGAGGAGCAGGTTGTGCTGGTCGCAGAGCTGGCGCAGGCCGAGAAGAAATTCATCCGTACACGGATTGATGCCGCCCTCGCCCTGGATCGTCTCGACGAAAATCGCCGCCGTGGTTTCGTCCACCAGCGCGGCGAAACTCGGCAGGTTGTTCAGCTCCCCGAAGGCGAAACCCGGCACGAGCGGGCGGAAGCCTTTCTGGACTTTCTCCTGCGGGGTCGCACTCATGCCGCCAAACGTGCGGCCATGAAAGGCCATCTTGGCACAGAGAATCTTGATGCATTTCCCTTCCTCGCCGGATTTGCGAATGCCGTGCAGCCGCGCGAGCTTGATCAGGCCCTCGTTGGCCTCGGCGCCGGAATTGCAGAAAAACACCCGGCCCGGCCCGGCCTGTTGCACCAGACGTCTGGCCAATTCGCCTTGCTGCGGGTTGCGGAAAAGATTGCTGACGTGAACGAGTTCACCCGCTTGCTGCCGAATGGCCTCAACCCACACAGGATGACAGTGCCCAAGCGCCGAAACCGCCACGCCCGACGTGAAATCGAGAAACTCCCGGCCCGTGTCATCCCACACCGAGACCCCCTGCCCGCGCACAAGCGTCAGCGGCGAGCGGTTGTAGTTCTTCATGACATAGGCGTCATAGAGCTCGGCGGTGTTGGTGCGAACGATGGAAGGCTGGTTCATGAGGTTTGGGAGGTAGAATTGCGGATTCTCGGTCTCCGGGCCCGGTCCAAAATCGGGAATCGAAAATCGAAATTAATCTCAGCCATGCACGATCTCGGTGCCCACGCCTTCATCCGTGAAGATTTCCAGGAGCAGACTGTGCGGCATGCGACCGTCGACAAAGTGAACCCGCTGCACGCCTTCCTGCAGGGCGCGGACGGCGCTTTGCACTTTCGGGCGCATGCCTTTGCCGATCACTCCCTTCTTCTTCAATCCCTCGACTTCGCCAACCTTGATGCTCGAGAGGAGCGTCTTGGGATCACCGGGGTCGGACAACAAACCGGGCACATCGCTCAGATACACGAGGCGACGCGCGCGCAGGGCGCTCGCCACCCGCCCGGCCACGGTGTCGGCATTTACGTTATAGGGTTTGCCGTCGTAGCCCTCGGCCACCGGGGAAATCACCGGCATGAAGCCGTCCGCAATTTCCTTCTTGATCAATTTCACCTTCACTTCCGTCACGTCGCCGACAAAGCCCAGATCGCAGGGATTGCCGTCGTCGTCGACGCTCAGCTTGTTGCACACAATGACACTGTCGCCCGGCAGGCCCTTGGGCCGCGCCTGGACAGCCGCGAGGGTGTCGCACACGTCTTTGTTCACGATCTCGTCCAGGGTCTTCTTGACGATCGCGATGGTGGCTTCGTCGGTGACCCGCAGGCCGTTGATAAAATTGGCTTTGAGGCCGGCGTCATCCATCGCCCGGTTGATCGCCTTGCCGCCGCCGTGCACGACCACGACGTTGATGCCCACGGCCGCGAGAAAGGCGATGTCCGTGGCCACACTGGTCCGCACCGTTGGGTCGGGGTCGTCCATGAAACTGCCGCCGTATTTGACCACGAAGGTCGAGCCGTGAAAGTCCTGGATGTAAGGCAGGGCTTCGAGCAGAACGCGCGCTTTGGCAATGATCTCGGAAACGTCCATCAGTTTGTCAGGCGCGGAAGAAGTTGCGGGGCCGGGCTGTCATCGATTTTTGCAGGGAGTAATCTGTTAAGGCAACGCGCGGAGATTTCACTAAAATAATGCACGGGGCGAGAAACCGTCCGTGGCCGGCGCCGGAGCTTCCGGGCCTCATTCGCTCTTGTTGTAGTTGACGTAGCCGTCGGTGAGGTCGGTCGCCAGGAGGCGGAACGAGGCTTTGCCGAGATGCAGGTTGATCGTGATGGTGAAGCGGCGCGCCTTGACGACGTCCTTCCACTTTGGCTTCAGCTCGGGCTGCGGCTGGCCCGCAATCATGGCTGGAACGTCATTGTAGAGGATATCCAGCTTGGCCTCGACGAGCTTGGCCCCGGCATAACCGGCCGCATCGGCCAAGCGACCCCAGTTCGGGTCTTCCCCGTACCAGGAGGACTTGACGAGCAGGGAATTGCCGATCGCGCGCGCGACCTTTTCCGCGTCCTCAGCCGAAGCCGCCCCCGCGACTTTGACTTCCACCACCTTGGTGATCTTCTCGCCGTCGGAAACGATCTTGTCGGCGAGCGCCTCGCAGGCCTGCCACACCGCTTCGGCAAAAAGGACCCGCAGTCCCCGCGGACTCTTGTCGCCGACACTCACGCCCGAGTGACCGTTCGCGAGCATGAGGACCGTGTCGTTCGTGCTCATATCGCCGTCGACCGTGATGCAGTTGAAGGTGCCGGTGACCGCCTCGGAGAGCGTCTTTTGCAGGAAGCTGCGCGGCACGGAAAAATCCGTCGCCAGAAAAGCCAGCATCGTGGCCATATTGGGCTGAATCATCCCGGCGCCCTTCGCCATGCCTGCGACCACATGCCGTTTGCCGTCGTACGTGAAGCTGACGGTCACCGTCTTGGGCCGGGTATCGGAGGTCAGAATCGCATCCGCCGCCATTTTCCCGTGGGCCGGGGTGCGGCCTTTTTCCGAAACCGCCCGCTCCAGCCCGCTCACCAGCCGGTCCATGGGCATCGGCTGACCGATCCGCCCCGTGGAACAGACAAAAAAGGCCGCGGCTTTCAGGTTGAGCAGCGCGCCGGCCCGCTGTGCCGTCAGCTGCGCGTCGCGCAACCCGTCCGGACCGGTGCAGGCGTTGGCGTTGCCGGCGTTGGCGATGATTCCGTGAAACGTCCCGCCCTCGGCGAGATGCTTCTGGCAGAGCAAAACCGGGGCGGCCTTGACCGCATTTTTCGTGAAGGTCCCGGCCGCCGTGCAGGGACGCAGGGAAAAAAGCAGCGCGAGATCCCGGCGCTTGAGATCGTGCTTGCCGCGGATATCGCAGGCCACGCCCGCAGTCTCAAAACCGGGCACATCAGTCAGGCCGGGGCTATCTAGGGTAACGGTCAATGGGGTCATGGGAAAGGGCAGCGAGGAGGACGGGAACGGGGCGCGGCCTCAGGCTAATCCCGCCGTCTCGGCGAACCCGCACCAGAGGTTCATGATTTGCACCGCCTGACCACTGGCCCCCTTGACCAGATTATCAAGGGCCGACGTGATGACAAAATTGCCAGTGCGGGCGTCGTGGACGGCCGAGAGGGCGATGCGGTTGGAACCGGTGACATGCGCGGTGTCGGGTGTTTCGCCACTGGCCAGAATCGAGACGAACGGGCGCCCGGCGTAGGCGGCGCGCCAGGCCGCATAAAGGGAGTCGATCGTCGCGCCCGGGGTCGCCGGCACGGTGATGGTCGTGGCGATCCCGCGGCGCATCGGCGCCAGGTGCGGATTGAATTGCACGATTACCGGCGCGCCGGCGGCGGCGGAGAGTTGTTCCTCGATTTCCGCCAAGTGGCGGTGCTTCGTGAGCCCATAGGCCTTGGCGCTCTCGGCTCGCTCCACAAAAAGAAACTGCTCCTCCGCCTTTTTGCCGGCGCCGCTGACGCCGCTAAAAGAGTTCGCCACGATGTGGGCCCGCGTTACCAGGCCGGCCTTGAGCAGCGGCGCCAGCGGCACGAGCACACTGGTCGGATAACAACCGGGAGCCGCGGCGAGCTTGATCTCCGCCGCCCACTTCGGGTCGGTCAGTTCCGGCAGGACAAAGCGGGCCAGCGGCAAAAATTCAGGCGCATGGTGGGGGCCATAATACCTTTCGTAGGTTGCCAGATCCGCCACCCGAAAGTCGGCGCTCAGGTCGATGACTTTGCGGCCGGTCGGGACGAGGGCCTTGGCGAAATCCGCCGCCGCCCCGTGGGGCAGGGCCAAAAACCACAGGTCAACATCCCGGCGCTGCGCCAAGGCGTCCGGAGCCGAATCACTAAACACCATTTGGTCGGCCGCGGTGCCGCGCAAGGCGGGGATGACGGTGGACACAACCTTGCCGGCTTGCTGGCGCGAGGTGACCGTCAGCAGTTTGACCTGCGGATGACCGAGGAGGAGTTTGACCAGAACTTCGCCGGAGTAACCCGACGCGCCGACGACGCCGACATTCATTTAAGAGAGAGGCAGAATTAGTAAATCCAGCGGCAGAATCGAGAAGTATCGCATCCCAAAAAAAGAAGCGGAGGCCGTGGGGCACTCCGCTTCGGGGAAATCGTTTCCAATCCGGGCGCTTAGCGCTTCGAGAACTGGAAGCGCTTGCGGGCACCGGGCTGCCCGGGCTTCTTGCGCTCTTTTTCGCGCGGGTCACGGGTGAGATGACCGGCCTTCTTGAGGGTGACGCGGAGCTCGGCGTTGAACTTCAACAGGGCCCGGGCGATTCCGTGAGCCACGGCGCCGGACTGGCTGCTGATGCCGCCGCCCGCGACGTTCACCATCACGTCGAACTTGTCCTTGCTGTCCGCGGTGACGAGCGGGGCGAGGGCGCGACGCACGAAGTTGTCGTGGGTGAAATAATTTTCGAACTTGCGGTCATTGACCGTCGTTTGGCCGGTGCCGGCGACGAGACGGACGCGGGCCGTGGAGGACTTGCGACGGCCGGTGCCGAGAAAAACGGAGGTTTCAGCGCTCATGGGTTAACTTAAAGCTTTACGGGGTTTTGGGCCGCGTGGTCGTGGGTCGCACCCGGGAAAACCCGGAGCTTGGTCAGCATCTTGGCCGCGAGGCGATTCCTCGGCAGCATGCCTTTCACGGCCTGCATGATGATGAACTCGGGCTTCTGCCGGCGGACATCGGTCAGCTTGCGGTACTTCTCGCCGCCGACATAGCCGGAGAAAGACATGTACTCGGTCGCCTCTTCCTTCTTACCAGTGAGGACAACCTTGCTCGCATTGATGACGACAACGAAATCTCCGGTGTCGACGTGGGGCGTGTAAGTGGGCTTATGACGGCCGCGCAGGATATTCGCGGCTTTAACGGCGAGACGGCCCAGCACTTTGCCTTCGGCATCGATCAGATACCATTTGTGCTGCACTGTCTCATTCTTGGCCAGATAGGTTTTCATTTGCGGAAAGGGGCCAAAGGGAAGGATTTCGTTACCCCCTGTCAACCCCGAACCCTTCACATTTTTGAAATCCGTCGTTTGAGGCGCTTAACTCCTCAAAAATCGAGGCTTACACCGAGTGTGATCCCGAGGTTTTGCCCTTCGGACAAACTAAATGGTCCGTTAACTGACGAATGTCCGGTCGCATTCGCATAGTGCAGGCCACCGGTAAGGGTGACAGGCGAGCCGGGGAAGCGGTAAGGCAGATGCGCCTCGACGCCCCAGTAGCCGTAACTGTCCTGCCGACGAGGCCCAGGCGCGTCCGGCCGCCAATCCGTGCCCGTCCGCCAGCCGGCAAAAAAATTCAAATCCAGAAACGCCCCGAGCTGGGTCAGCGCGATGCTATGGGCCAGGGATACCTGCATCGTATCGGCACGGAGACGGACGTCCCGGTAGTAAGCCAAGCTTGGCGTGTAGCCGCTGAGGGCGGGAGCCAGGGCCACGATTCCCGCCTCAAACGAATGCTGAACGCCGGCAGCAGCCGCGCCGCCCACCCAATAATTGCGGGCCGATAGCTCCAGTGAATACCCCTGCTCCGTCGGCCACAGATAGCTGGCGCTCAGATCCACCTCCCGTTTCTCGCCACCGCCCGTCGGCAGATTCGCCCATAACCCGCCCCGCAGACTTCCCCGGGCGAGCCCGAGCGACGCCTGAGTCGAGGCTCCCGCCTGCTCCAGACCCCGAGAAATATAGCGTGAGGCATACCCGGCGTCGGCCCGCCATGACGGCTCTTCTTCCGCCCTGACTCCCAGCGGGGCCGCCAGCAGCGCCGCGAGCAAAAGACCGGAGAATGTTTGGGTGGAACGCATTGAAACCTCTGGCTATGGATGTGTTTGTTTTCGACCTTGTTGTCCACACACTCGTTTCGCCTATGAACAACGCACCTCGCTGGATCGCCCTCGCCGCCGGTTTCCTCGGCCTCACCGGGATCGCGCTCGGTGCCTTCGGGGCCCATGCGCTGAAAGATACTTTGACGGCTCGCGGGTCTTTGCCGATCTGGCAGACCGCCGTGCTCTATCATTTGGTGCATGCCGTCGCTTTGTTCGCGCTCCCGGGGTGGACCATGGCCGGAGCCCGAGCGCCTTGGATTGCGCGCTGCTGGACGGCGGGAATCATCTTCTTTTCGGGTTCGCTCTACTGGCTGGCCCTGGGCGGACCGAAATTCCTCGGACCCATCACCCCCCTCGGCGGGCTCGCCTTTCTGCTGGGTTGGTTGCTCGTGGCTTGGAATGCGATAACTTCCCCCCGCGCATGAAGCTCCCCCCGCCCCTTCTGGCCGCTTTGGCCGCCCTCCGCGCTGCCGGCGGACAGCCGCGTCTGGTGGGCGGATGCGTGCGCGACTGGCTGCTCGGGCTGGAGCCGAAGGATTTTGATGTCGAGGTCTACCGACTCGACTTTGAAACCATGGGCCGGGTGCTGGCCCCCTTGGGCCCAACCGATCTGGTCGGGCGCAGCTTCGGCGTCCTCAAGATCCGGCTGGAAGGCCTCGAATACGATTTCAGCCTGCCGCGCCGGGAGTCCAAGACCGGCGCCGGCCATCGCGGCTTCGCAGTCGCGCCCGACCCGGCGCTGACTGAGGCCGAGGCGGCCGCCCGGCGTGATTTTACCCTCAACGCCATTGCGTACGATCCATTTGAGAACCGGATCCTCGATTTTCACGGCGGCGTCGAAGATCTGAAAAAGAAGATCCTGCGCCACACCGGCCCGGCGTTCGCCGAGGACCCGCTGCGCGTGCTCCGGGCCTTCCAACTGGCGGCCCGCTTCGAGTTCAGCATGGCGCCCGAGACCGCCACGCTCTGCCGCTCGATCGTCGACACCGCCAGCGAACTGCCGGTCGAGCGCATCTGGGGCGAATGGGACAAGTGGGCCACCAAAGCCGCCAAACCCTCTCTGGGCCTCCTCGTGCTCAAGCAGACCGGCTGGCTGCGGCATTTCCCCGAGGTCGCCGCCCTCGACGGCGTTCCGCAGGAGCCCGAGTGGCACCCGGAAGGCGATGTGTTCACCCATACCAACCACTGCCTCGACTCGCTGGTCGGACTGCCCTCGTGGCGCAACGGCGGGTTGCCCACGCGGCGGCTCCTGTCCTTCAGCGTACTGGCGCATGATTTCGGCAAGCCCGGCACCACCAAGCAGGCGGAGCGGCGCGGCCGGCTGCGCTGGACCAGTCATGAACACGAAGCGGCCGGCGGACCGCTGGCCGAGACTTTTCTCCAGCGCATTGGCGCGCCGCTGGGGCTGATCGAGTACGTGCGACCCCTGGTGGTGAACCACCTCCTCCACCACGATCAGCAGCCCGCCTTCCGCGACACCACCGTGCGCCGGCTCGCCCGGAAAATCGCGCCGGCCACGCTCGATGAACTCCTGGCCGTGATGGAAGCGGACCATTTGGGCCGCCCACCCCTTGTTCCACTGGAAACGGTCCATCGCATCAAACAACTGCGCACGGCCGCCCAACGGCTGGCACTCGAACACACCGCACCCAAGCCCATCGTGCTCGGCCGGCATCTGATCACCTTGGGCTACCAACCCGGTCCGCAGTTCAAAAAGACGCTCGACGCGGCTTTTGAGTCTCAACTCGACGGCGCTTTTGACGATGAAGCAGGTGGCGTTGCCTGGATGGGCAACTACCTGCGTGCCCATCCTCCTCTTTTAACGTCCCAACAGCTCCCCCAACCATGAATACCCCCACCCAACTCGACCAGCTCAAGCAATTTACCAAGGTCGTGGCCGACACCGGCGACTTTGCCAGCATGAAGGAATATGCGCCGCAGGACGCGACGACCAATCCCAGCCTGATCCTCAAGGCGGCCGCCATGCCGGGGTACGCCCACTTGATCGACCAGGCGGTCCGGGACGCCGGCGCGACCGCGTCGACCGAAAAAATCATCGACCAATTGCTGGTGCTCTTTGGCCTCGAGATCCTCAAAATTGTACCCGGCCGCGTCTCGACCGAGGTGGACGCCCGGCTCTCCTTTGACCGCGATGGCTCGATCGCCAAGGCCCGCGAAATCATCGCGCTCTACGAAAAGGCCGGCATTCCCCGTGAGCGGGTGCTGATCAAGCTGGCCGCAACGTGGGAAGGCATCAAGGCCGCCGAGTTGCTGCACCGAGACAAGATCAACTGCAACCTGACCTTGCTCTTCTCCTTCGCCCAGGCCGTCGCGTGCGCCGAGGCCAGCGTCCAGCTGATCTCGCCCTTTGTCGGCCGCATCCTCGACTGGCACAAGAAAAGCACGGGCAAGGACTACGCCCCGGCCCAGGATCCGGGCGTCATCTCCGTCACGGAAATCTACACTTACTACAAGAAATTCGGCTACCGGACCGAGGTCATGGGCGCCTCCTTCCGCAACAAGGGCGAAATCACCGAGCTCGCCGGCTGCGACCTGCTCACCATCAGCCCGGGCTTGCTGGGCGAACTCAAGGCCAGCACCGAGCCGCTCGCGCGCAAGCTCGACCCGGCCAAAGCGGCGGCCGCCGACTTGAAGAAAGTCTCCTTGGACGAAAAAAACTTCCGCTTCGCCTTCAACGAGGACGCCATGGCCACGGAAAAAACCGCCGAGGGCATCCGCGTCTTCGCCGCCGACATCGTCAAACTCGAGCAGCTGATCCAGCAAAAGCGCGGGTGATTCGTCCGTTGGTCGATGGATCTGTTTGTTTGTGGGAGGGGCTTTATGCCCCGACATGTCGCGGGGTAAACCCGCTCCCACAGTGACCAGCCCGAACCAACTTGAGCCGGTGCGCCCTACCTCTTTGTCGGAGCTTGCTTGCAAGCGATGCTTGGGCCGAAATCGCCTGCCCGCAGGCTCCTCCATGGTAAACCAAGTCATTCCGAGCTCGCCGGTGCGCGCCTTCCAATGGGATCTCGCCCGGCAGATCGAGCGGCTGGATTTCCTGAAATCCCTCCTGCCCGGCTACGCCGCCTGGGGCTATCGGGAACTTTACCTGCACCTGGAGGACGCGGTGCACTACCCCAGCCTTCCCGGGATCGGCCGCGACGACGCGTACACGTACGAGGAACTCGGCGAACTCGTGCTGGCCGCCGCCCAAAGCGGAATCCGCGTGGTGCCCATCGTCAACCTCCTTGGACACACGCAATATCTCATCAAGCATCCCGACTGGCGCGACCTGAACGAACTGCGCGACGACGCCGGCCGGCCCCTCGCCGAAGGTCAGATTTGTCCCTTGCATCCGCGCCTGCTGGAGGTGGCCGGCAAACTATTGCGCGACCTGGCGCCGTATTGCACCGCCGGCAAGGTGCACGTCGGTCTCGACGAGTCCTTTCATCTTGGGAAATGCCCGCGCTGCCGCGAGGAAGTCGCCCGGCTCGGACTCGCCGGGCATTTCGCCGGCCACGTCAACCGGCTCCATGCGCTTGCCGGTCAGCTCGGCCTCCAACTCGGAATGTGGGCCGACATGTTGTATTTCATCCCCGAGGCCATCCCGCAGCTGCCGCGGGGAATCACGGCCTACGATTGGTATTATTACCCGTTCGCGAAGAAACCGCGGGTGGAACTTTTTAACTTCACCGAACACGACCTCGCGCCGGCGCTTAAGCGCCAGGGCATCGCCTACTACGGCTGCCCGATGAACGGCGCCTTCCGACACGAGCCGCTGCCCGTGTTCGGCGACCGGCTCGCCAATATCCGCTCGTGGTGGCAACGCTGCGCCGCCGTCAAGGCGGACGGCTTCCTCGTGACGTCCTGGGAACCCTATCGGCTGGCGTTGGAAACCACGACGGCCGTCGATGCCGCGGCCGCCAATCTTTGGCTCGAACCCGACGCCGACGATGCCACGACGATGCTTGCCCGCGGTTTGCAGCGGGCCTTTGCCCCCGCCAATCCCCGCGCGCTGGCGCGCATGCTCCTGGCGGCGGACAACTACGCCTTCGCCGGCTACGCCCGCTGGCAAATTAACGAGCGCTGGGACGTCTTCGCCGGCAATGAAAGCCTCAAGCCCTACCAAGCGGAGGAGCGGTTCTTCGCCCGCGAGCAAGTCCGCGCCCAGCGTGAGAAATGGCCGGCCGCCCTCACCGCCAGCCTGACCTTCCGCCACTATCTGGCCCAACGCGACGTCTTCGTCCGCGAGGCCGCCCGCGCGGTTCTCCACTGGCGTCGGTTATTCACCAAAGGCCAAACCGCACTTGTCATCTATTATATGACAAACTTCCTCGGGGCCGCGACGGAGTTTTCCCGCGCGTTGCAAGCCGGGCGGAAGGCCGCCCGGGCCATGGCGGCGCGGACGCGCGATCCGCAGTCGCGGAGTCAGAATGAGGCGGGGCTCGAAGCCGATGCCGCCCGGCTCGCGGACTGGGCGCGCTGGCTGAAGTTGGCGACAAAACGTCCGGAGCTGACCATGCAATCCGCTCCCCTCTGCGGCGTCTGGCAGTTACAGTTCATGGTGCACAATTTTGCCCCCGCCGCGCAGCAGGTGGCCGTCGAACAGCAGGCCGACGATGGCTCTTGGCGCGAACTGGCCAGCCGGTTCACGATCGAATTTCGCGCCCTGGCTGCGCGGCCGGCCTCGAAACTCAAACGCGAATTCACCGTGCCGGTTGATTCGCCCGCGGCCAAACTCCGCCTCGCCGTCCGCGGCGTCGGCCAGGTGGCCATCAGCCATGTGGCCCTGACCAACGGGGTGGAGACGCGCCGCGCGGTGGATTTCCGGCAAAAGATAGTCCTTGGGCAGCGCGCGCCGAGACGCGGTTTGCCCAACATGGGGGAAAGCTCCGGGTCGACTATGCCGATACGATGTTCCGGATAGACCCGCACTCTCCTTGCTGGGAGCCGGTCAGTCCAGCCGGTCTGTCACGCCGCGCGACCTTGACATCCCATTTTCTGAACTACACTTGTAGCGCATGGCTACTGCGTCCCATCCCACCTCCATCCGGCTCAGCCCGGCGGAAAAACGCCGCATTGCCGCCCTAGCCCGCAAACGCGGCCTCAGTCCTGCCGCCTACATCAAACGCGCCGCCCTCGCCGGCCCGGCCCCCTCAGACATCGCCCGACTCTCCCGCTTGGAGAAACTCACCGCCGCCGTGCTCGAAGCCGTCGAGGACGAACTTGACGCCCGCGTCGGGGATGACCGCTGGGGAAAATATCTGGCCGGCAAGGCTCGGCTGCTCACCCGGGAAGAATTTCTGCGTTGAGCTGGGACTACCAAATCCACGAGGACGCCGACCGCGACTTGGACGATCTCGGCCCCGCCGCCCGCGCCGAGGTCACCGCCTATCTAGAAAAGCGCATCCGCGGTTCCGTCAACCCCGAGCAATTTGGCAAGCCTCTCCGGGGTGAGCTGAAAGGCTTCTGGCGCTACCGCGTGCGGGATTATCGCCTGCTCTGCCGGTTGGAAAAAAAGATCCTGATCGTGGTCGTCGTCGCCGTGGGCCACCGCTCCGCCGTTTACGGAGATTGAGCCCGGCGGGGTCCCAGCGTTTTGTGGTCGAAACGCAAACGGCGGACGATCTCTGGCAGGAACTGGCGGGCGCGATTGAACGCCGCCCTTCCGCCAGCGCTAGTCCTCGGGGCAAGTTTACCCGCCTGCGGCGGCGCCAAAGGCGACCAGGGCCCGAGGATGTCCGAATGTCGCTGCGCTCGGAACTACGCGCGGCTTGCACCGCCCCGCCTCGGCGGGGCTGGCCGGGCGGCGTCCCAATCCCACTTGGGAAACCCCGCGGCCGTTCGACAGGCTCACGATCTAAGACAAGCCGCGGGGAATGTTTCAGCATTCACGATTTTATTCCAGGCGCAGCCCAACACCCGGGCGCACCGGTGCCCACTTGACACCCGCCTTCCAGTCGGAAAAAGTAAGCCATGCACCTCACCCTCTCCAGCAAAGGCCAGATTGTCCTCCCCGCCCCTGTCCGCCGCCGGCTCCGGCTCAAACCTGGTGCGCAGCTCAATCTGCAGGAGAAAAACGGTGGCGTGTTCCTCAGCCCCGTGGACCACATCCCCCTCTTCGAGCCCATCGAGTATTTGCCGCCGGGCTCGATCAAGTTCTCCAAGCGCGATTACGAGCAAGACCGCCTCTTTGGGGAGGAAGGCCTGTGAGCAAGTTTACCCAGTGGGATGTCATCAAGGTCCGTCTCCGGCCCGAGGACCGGGACGAGCATTTTTGCGTCGTCATCTCCCCCGAGGCCGCCTGCGCCGACGAGCACAAGCCCTGCGTCAACATCCTCGCCGGCACCACCAAGCGCCCCGCCATGACCCCGGCCGCTAACGAGGTCGTGCTCAACGGCGCCGACGGGCTGGAGCGCCTCACCGTGTTCAACTGCGGCCACTTTCACCAGGTCAACCGGCAGAAGATTACAGCCGTAACCGGCCGCGTCGGCGCAGAGCGCCGACGGCAGATAGGCCGCAAGATTGTCGCCACCTACCGCCTGCCGCTCTGAACCCGCGCCAAACTCGTTACTGCCTGCCCCGCCTGACGGCTTCTGGCGCTA
>CAZAOI010000038.1:0-6457 GCA_964486705.1 uncultured Oleiharenicola sp.
CGTGGCCATTTCGGCTGCGGAATTAAGACCTCAATCGCTGGAAGAGCAGCCAGTTGTGAGTCGGGCGGCCTCGCCGTGGTGGCCTTGCCCCGGGGGGGAGTTTTCCCCTTCAGTTTTCGAGGATTTGGGCGATATCTCGGGATGCCTTGTTGTTCCTCAGCGGTCGCCGTCCGTCACGCCCTGCGAAGCCGGGCCGTTTGCCCTTCATTCTCACCCGATCGCGCCTGATGAAAAACGCCCTCGACGATCCGGCCCGGCTGGCGGCGCTGCGGCGACTGAATCTGCTCGATTCGGGGCCGGAGGAAGGCTTTGACCGGCTCACGCGCCTGACGGCGCAGGTGCTTGAGGCTCCAGTTTGTCTCATTTCGTTCGTCGATGACTGCCGGCAATTTCCCAAGTCGGTCTTCGGCCTCGGCGAATTGGCGGGGGCCGCCCGGCAATCCTCATTGCCGTATTCGTTTTGCCAGCACGTCGTCACGTCCGGCGAGCCGTTGGCGGTGGAGAATGCGCCGGCCCATCCGTTGGTCGGTGACAATCTTTCGGTCCGGGACTACGGGATCAGGGCCTACTTGGGCGCGCCGATCCGTTCCCCGGATGGATTCGTCCTCGGTTCGCTTTCCGTCATGAGTTCAAAACCGCGGGCCTGGCTGCCGCGGGAAAAACGACTCCTGCGGGAATTCGCTGCGCTGGTGGAAACGAAACTTTCATTGAGGGCCGCGCGCAACCGGTCGGCGCAGACTCTGGTCTCAAGCTCGGAAGGAATGATCCGGCAGGACGCCGCCGGATTGGTCTTGGACTGCAACCCGGCGGCCGCGCGCCTTCTGGGGGTGGCGCGGGAGCAGCTGGTCGGGCAGTCTGCCTTCGAGGCGATCGGTCAGTGGGTGCGGGCAGACGGTACGATCCTCCCCCGCGAAGGACATCCATTCCGGGCGCCGTTCTCTCCCGACGCGGCATCGGAGCCCGTGATCGCCGGCCTGCCGCGGGCCGGCGCGGTTGCCTGGCTGGAGCTGAATGTGGAGTGGTGCGGCGCGCCGGGCGACGCGGACCGCCAGAGGGTCACCTGGCTGCGGGACGCGACGGGCCGGCAGCTGGCCGAACTGGCCATGCGTTCGAGCACCCTGGAGCTCGAGCGGTTGAAATTCGCCCTCGACCAGCACGCCATTGTGGCGGTCACGGACGTGCGCGGGATCATCACGTATGTGAACGACAAATTTTGCCAGATCTCCAAGTATGCGCGCGAGGAGTTGCTGGGTCACGACCACCGCATCATCAATTCGGGCCACCACCCCAAGGAATTTTTCAAGGACCTGTGGACGAAAATCGCGCAGGGGACGGTGTGGAAAGGCGAGGTGAAGAACCGGGCGAAAGACGGCTCCATTTACTGGGTGGACACGACGATTGTGCCCTCTCTGGGCCTCGACGGAAAACCGATCAATTACGTTTCGATCCGCGCCGACATTACCGAGCGAAAAGCAA
Source organism: uncultured Oleiharenicola sp. (assembly GCA_964486705.1). Lineage (GTDB taxonomy): Bacteria > Verrucomicrobiota > Verrucomicrobiia > Opitutales > Opitutaceae > Lacunisphaera. Next base: position 1,477 of record CAZAOI010000038.1, read on the forward strand.
CGGAGGCGGAGCTGGTGCAGCAGAACTTCGCCCTCGACCAGCATGCGATTGTGGCGATCACCGACGTGCGCGGGACGATCACGTATGTGAACGACAAGTTCTGCCAGATCTCCAAGTATTCGCGCGAGGAATTGCTGGGGCAGAACCACAAGCTGATCAACTCCGGCCATCACTCGCGCTTGTTTTTTGGGGAGCTGTATCGGGCCATCGCGGCGGGCGAGGTGTGGCACGGCGAGATCTGCAACCGGGCGAAAGATGGCAGCCTCTACTGGGTGGACACGACGATCGTGCCCGTCCTCAACGACGCCGGGAAGCCCGTCAGCTACGTCGCCATCCGGGCTGACATCACCACGAGAAAAAGCCTGGAGGAGAGTCTCGCCCGCCATCGCGACCAGGCGCTGGAAGCCTCGCGGCTCAAGTCGGAGTTTCTCGCCAACATGAGCCATGAAATCCGCACGCCCATGAACGGCATCATCGGCATGTCCGGACTCCTGCTGGACAGTCTGCATGACGAGAAGCAGCGGGAGATGGGCCGCGTGGTCATCGGCAGCGCGGAAAACCTGCTCGTCATCATCAACGACATTCTTGACTTCTCCAAGATCGAGGCCGGCAAGCTGCGGATCCAGCCGGAAGAATTTGAGCTGCGGTCCGCGCTCGAGGAAACGCTCGCCCTGCTCGCGCCGCGCGCCAACGAGAAGGGGCTGGAACTGCTTTGTGATTTTGACGAACGGCTGGACGCCGTGCTGCTGGGCGACGCCGGCCGCATTCGCCAGATGCTCACCAACCTGGTGGGCAACGCCATCAAGTTTACCGAATACGGCGAGGTCTTGGTGCGGGTGAAATGCGTGCAGGAGGAAGCGGAGCATCTCCGGTTTCACGCCAGTGTGCGCGACACCGGCATCGGCCTGTCCGCCGCGACCCAGGCCCGGTTGTTCGAGCCCTTTTTTCAGGCGGATGGCACCACGACGCGCAACTATGGCGGCACGGGCCTTGGGCTCGCGATCACCCGGCAGCTCGTGGAGCACATGGGCGGCCGCATCGGCGTGAACAGCGTGGAAGGAGAGGGCGCGGAGTTTTGGTTCGAGCTCGATCTGCCGCGACTCGCTCCCGGCTCCGGTGTGGAAATCGCGCCGCTCCCAGCCGGCACCCGGGTGCTCGTCGTCGATGACAATGCCACGAACCGGAAAATTCTCATCGGTCAGATCACGGCCATGGGCGGAAGCGCAGATTCGGTCGGGAGCGGGGCGGCGGCCCTGGCCCGGCTCCAGTTCGCCCAGCAGGCCGGCGAGCCTTTTTCGGCGGCCGTGCTTGATTGGCATATGCCGGCCATGGACGGTCTGGAGCTGGCGGTCCGCATCCGGGCCGGGACGGCGTCGGCCGCCATCCCGCTCATCATGCTTTCGTCCTCGGGTCCGCTGGTCTCTCCCGGCGAGGAGGCGCAGGCGGACTTCGCCGCCTATCTGACCAAGCCGGTGCGCAAAGAGGCCCTCCAGCGGGCCTTGTTGGAGCTGAGCCGGTGCCCCGTTCCGGCGCCCAAGGACTCGCCCGCGATCTCAGTCGCCAGCCAGGCAGGATTCCACCTCTTGCTGGCCGAGGACAACTCGAGCAACCGGCAGGTGGCCCGGCTGCTGCTGGAGAAACTCGGCATGGCGGTCGACGTGGCCAAGAACGGCCGGGAGGCGCTCGAGCTGCTGGCCCGCCGGCCCTACGATGCGATCTTGATGGATTGCCAGATGCCGGTGCTGGATGGTTACGAGGCGACGCGGCGCATCCGGAGTGGCAAACTGGCGGGCGTAAATCCGCAGATCCCCATCATTGCGCTGACGGCGCACGCGCGCCCCGAGGACCGCACGCGCTGCCTGGAAGCCGGAATGAGCGACTATGTGACCAAGCCGATCCGACCGACGGAATTGAAGGCGGCCCTGGAGCGGTGCGGCATTGGACCGAACCAGGCGGGGTCGGCCGCGCCGGTGCTGCCAGCCTCAGCGGAGGCGGAAGGCGTATTTGATGAAGAAACGCTGCGCTCCATTCAGGCCCTCCCCGGGATCAACGGTCCGTCGTTGCTGCTGGAGTTGGCCCGGCTGTATCTCAGTGACGAGGCGGAGAGGTTGGCCGGCCTGACGCAATTGGCGAACGCGCATGAGGGCCAGTTGCTCGCGGAGGCGGTGCATGGCTTCGGTGGCAATGCCGCTTCGTTTGGCGGTTTGGAGGTCAGGCAGGTGGCTTTGGATTTGGAGGATGGGGCGCGGGCGGGAAATTGGGAGGAGGTCTCCGTTCAACTGGAGCGGCTGCGAAAAGCCTGCCAACGGTTGCGGGCCGAAGCGGCCCGGCGAAAACTCACGGCCGCATGAAAATTCTCGTCGTCGAAGATCAAGCGGTCGCCGCAAGTGTGCTGATGGCAACCCTGCGGTCGCTCGGGCATGAGCCGGAGCTGGCCACCGGCGGGTTGGACGCGTGGACCCGGGTCAAAGCCGGCGGCTATCGTGTGGTCATCAGCGACTGGATGATGCCAGAATTCGACGGACTCGAGCTTTGCCACAGGATTCGGGAGCTGGGCGGCAATTATGTTTATTTCATTCTGGTCAGCTCCAACCTGCAGTCCGTGCGCAATCGCCAACTGGCCCTGGTGGCCGGCGTGGACGATTTTCTTTCCAAGCCGATCTTGGATGACGAACTGGGCATGAGGCTGCACGTCGCGGAGCGCATCCTGAAATTCACGACCCAGATCCAGCAGTTGGAAACCTTTCTGCCCGTTTGCGGCTACTGCCGGAAGGTGCGCGATGACAAAAATTACTGGCAGCAAATCGAGCAATACATCAAGACGCGCACCGGCACCAAGATGAGTCATGGCGTCTGTCCCGAATGCTACGACCGCGAGCTGGTGCCGCAAATGTTGGCGGCGGGCGTCACGCCGCCGCCTTACGTCGCTCGCGATGAGTAGCCTTGCGAACCGCGCCGTTGGGCCCGCCGGGCCGGCCGGTCTGCTGGCCTCCTTCGCTTGATTGACTCGCTCCTGCATCTCGCAAGATTCCCTCCGTGCCTCCCGCCGTACCGTTGAATGATGGAGAAGTTCTCTGGCAGCGCTTGATTGGCGGGCTGACCGTCCTGGTCGCGCTGGCCGTCTGCGCCGGCTGGATTGCCGATGTGCCCGGCTTGATCACCTTGGCCCCCGGCGGCACGCCGATGGTCATGAATGCCGCGGTCTGCGTTCTTTTCTGTGGCGTTGGGTTCCTCGCGCTGGCGGGGGGATCTCGCCGGGTCGCGGGTGCGCTGGGCGCCGCGGTTGGGGTTTTTTGCGCGGGGATCTTGCTGCAGTTCGTGCTCGGGGTTTCGCTCGGAGCCGACAATTTGTTTTGGAAACCCCAGTATGCCGCGCCTCTGATGGTGCCCGGGCGGATGGCACCGACTTCGGCGTTCGCGCTGCTGCTCGTGGGTTCAGCCTTGGTCATTTTGGCCCTTTGGCGCCCTCCGCGGTGGCTGTTCCCCTTGATCGGCGGAGTGGTCGTGGTCCTGGCGATTAGGTCCCTCCTGCACTATTTTTCCGCCGTCGTGCTGTCCGGGGGCGGAATCGCGTACCACGACATGGCCATCCCCACGGCCGGGTGCCTGCTGTTGTTTGCCAGTGCCATTCTGCGGGGCGGCGGTGCGACCATCACCGGCATCGCCCCTCAAGCCTTCATGGCCGCGGCGCTGGTCATGCTTTTTTCTGTCGGGCTGCTCACCTGGCAGAGCAATTCAGAGGTGAAAGTCGCGAACCTGGGCGTCGTCCGGACCTATGCGGTGCGGGGCGAAATTGACTATTTCGTGTCCGAAGTCGCGCGCATGGAGTCCTCGGCCCGGGCCAACGCGCTGACGGGAATCGACGCCTTTGCCGACCGGTATGAATATCACCGGGCGCAGGTGCTCAAGCTGCTTGATGGGCTGCCGCCGGTCCTCGCGGAGAACCCGGCCCAGCTGCAGCGGGTGGCGCAACTCCGCCGGCTGGCGGAAGAGAAATTTGCCCAGAGTGCGGAGCTGCTGCGCATCCGCCGGGAAGGCGGGGTGGAGGCTGCCAGCCAGTATCTGGCCGGCCAGCCGACCGCGATCACGAGCGCCTTGGTGAATCTGGCCGGGGAGGTGCAGGCCGATGAGCAGCGTCAGCTGGCCTCCCGCCTCGAGGAACAGGCCGCGGTGGAACGGAATGTGACTGAAGTCCAAATCCTCGGCAGTGGTCTGGCCTTGCTGTTGATCGGAGTATCCTTTGCCGTTGCCCGGCGGATTTCGGCGGCCCGGGTGCGGGCGGAGGAGTCGCTGCGCGCCAGCGAGGAGCACTTGCGCGATGCGCAACGCATCGCCCGCCTTGGCAATTGGGAATTTGATCCGCGCGCCCGCGATTCCGAGTGGTGGTCGGACGAACTCTACACGCTTTTTGGCCTCGAACCGCGTTCGCGGCCGATCACCACGGACTTTTTCTACAGCCTGATCCACCCTGACGACCGGGCTGGCTTGCGCGCGGCGGTCGACCACGCGCTGGCAACCAAGGGCAACTATAGCCACGGCTTCCGCATCCGCCGGACGGACGGGGCGGAGCGTTTCATCCACGACGAGGCCCAAACCTGGTCCGATGCCGCGGGCAACCTGGTCAAGCTCCGCGGTGTCATGCAGGACATCACGGAGCGAAAGCAGCTCGAAGCCACCCGCGAGGAGGATCTGGCTCGGCTCGGGAAGTTGGGTCGGCAGGTGCCGGGTATGATCTATCAATTCCGGCGGCACGCCGACGGGCACTACAGTCTTCCCTATGCCAGCGAGGGCATCCGGGACATCTATCGCGTGACTCCGGAGGAGGTGCGCGAGGATGCGAGCAAGGTTTTCGCCAGGCTGCATCCGGACGACCTGGCGAGAGTGGCGGCGACCATCGAGGATTCGGCGCGCACCTTGATGCCGTGGCGCTGCGAATATCGGGTGCGTTATGCCGACGGCATCGAGCGCTGGTTGCTGGGCA
>CAZAOI010000038.1:6557-16979 GCA_964486705.1 uncultured Oleiharenicola sp.
TTCGGGAGGCGGTGGCGCGGCGCGGTCAGGCCGAGCTTGAGTACTCCATTCGGCGCCATTCGGATCAGGCGGCCCGGATCATTCAGTCCTCCTATCGGGTGCTCTGTGATGTCGCGGGCGAGCCGATGTGGATCGTGGGCGTTAATCGGGACGTCACAGGGCAAAGGGGGCTCGAGCAAAACCTGGCCCTGGCCCGGGATCAGGCGCTCGAAGCGTCACGGTTGAAGTCGGACTTTCTCGCCAACATGAGCCATGAAATCCGGACCCCGATGAACGGAATCATCGGCATGTCCGGCCTGCTGATGGAGACGCGGCTCACGGCTGACCAGCGGGAGATGACGGGCTTGGTCCAGAATAGCGCGGAGAGCCTGCTCGTCATCATTAACGACATTCTCGATTTCTCCAAGATCGAGGCGGGAAAGCTGCGGATTGAGTCCGCCCCCTTTGCGCTCCGCCCTTTGGTGGAGGAGGTCCTGGTCCTGCTCACACCGCGCGCCGTGGAGAAAAAAATCCACTTGGCCTTGGAATTTGATCCGCGCCTCGACGGCCGGCTGGTGGGTGACAGTGGCCGCCTGCGCCAAGTGTTGGTCAATCTGGTCGGCAACGCCGTCAAGTTCACCCTGCAGGGCGCCGTGAACGTATCCGCCCGCTGGGTGGGGGAGGAGGCGGCCCACCGGGTGGTGCGGGTGGAGATCACCGACACGGGAGTCGGGATTCCGCCTGCGGCGCAGCGGTTGCTGTTCGAGCCCTTCATTCAGGCGGATGGATCCACGACGCGCCGGTTCGGCGGCACCGGGCTCGGCTTGGCCATCTCGCGGCAACTGATCGAACTGATGGGCGGCGAGATTGGTTTCGTCAGCGCAGAGGGGCGGGGCTCGACTTTCTGGATTCAGATCAAGCTGCCCCGATCCACGGCGCCGGTCGTGGTCCCGGTGGCGTTGCCCGCCGCGCGCATCGAACCGGTGGGCCCGAACGGGCGGAAAAAACTCCGGGTGCTGGTGGCCGAGGACAATGAGACCAACCAGATCGTCGCCCGGCGGTTTTTGGAGCGGATCGGTTGTGAGGCTGATTTAGCCGCTGACGGGGTTGAGGCTCTGCGCCGGCTCGGCGAAAAAAGCTACGACGCCGTCCTGATGGACTGCCAGATGCCGGAGATGGACGGCTACACCGCGACCCGGCAGATCCGGGCCGGCGCCGTGGCCGGCTTGGACCCGCGGATCCCGATCATCGCCCTGACCGCTTTCGCGCAGTCGAGCGACCGGCAGAAGTGTCTCGATGCGGGAATGGACGACTATCTGACCAAGCCCCTGCGACTGGAAATTCTCCAGCAAGCCCTCGGGCGCTGCGGTCTGTTTGCGGCCGGCCCGGTCGATGAAATTCCTCCGGCCCCGGCTCTTTCCTTGGTTCCAGACGGGATTTTTGATGTCCATCAAATCCAGCAACTCCGGGATCTCCCGGGTCGAAACCACCCGACCCTGCTGCAGGAAGTCGGGGAGATTTTCCTCCGGGACACGCCGGCGGTGCTCGCCAAAATGCGGGCCCTTGCCGGAAGGCCGGAGCAGCAGGAAATTGGCCCCTTGGCCCACCGGTTGGCCGGCAGTTGTGCGAATCTGGGCGCGCGGTTGATGCGGCCGGCCGCCCAAGCGGTGGAGGCGGCGGCGGACCAAGCGGCGTGGGATGAAATGCCGGCCCGGTTGTCGGCGCTTGACCGGGAGTGGGAACAGCTGCAAAGCGGCTGGCAGCAAATCGAGATCAAACCCACCCCATGAAAGTACTGATTGCCGAGGACGACCTGATTGCCAGCCGGGTGCTGGAAGCCGCGCTGGTGAAGCTCGGGCATGAGCCGCTGGTCACGGAAGACGGCGAGGGCGCCTGGGAATTGTTGCAGGAGCAACCCGTGCGCGTGGTGGTCAGCGACTGGAAAATGCCGCGCCTGAATGGATTGGAACTTTGCCAGCGCATCCGGGCGCGGGAGGGAGACTATATCTATTTCATTTTGCTCACGCAGATGGCGGCCACGGAGAAGAACCTGCAGTTGGCCACGGAGGCCGGGGTGGATGATTTTCTCGGCAAACCCATCGACTCCGGCCAGCTGTGGATGCGCCTGCGCGTGGCGGAGCGCATCCTGCATATCACCACCGAGGTGAAACAGCTCGAGTCGATTCTGCCGATTTGCGGCTATTGCAAGAAGGTGCGCGATGACGGCAACTATTGGCAGCAGATCGAACAGTATTTCAAAGCCCGCACCGGCACGAATTTCAGCCATGGCATCTGTCCGGACTGCATGGAGAAAATGGTCAAGCCCCAGCTCGACCGGCTCGGGATCAAAATTCCGCCGACTCCCTGAGCCGGCGTCCAAAAACGCCCCCGGCGGGTCGGGCGTGTTTCTTTGGGGTGGGCGTCGGTGTCCCTATCGACGCCTGTCGCCGATGTGGAAATCGGCGACCACCAAGGCTGCCGGCATTATCGGGTGGGAATGCGTTCAACGCCCTCGATCCCGCCTACTTCCTGAGTGTGAGCGACGCGAGCCGGTTGTCGCCGTCATTGGGCGCGGGGGAAATCCCGAGCAGGGTGCAGAGCAGGTCGTACACGTGGATGTTGTCGAAGGGCTCGAGCACCAGCCCGGTCTTGAACGCCGGACCGTTGGCCAGGAACAGCGCCCCCATGTTGGGCGTGGCGGGATCCCAGCCGTGGTTGGCCCGGTGGTAAGTGGCGGCGAAATTCGGCCAGCCCACCTTGCTCTCAATCATCCAGTGATCATCGGCGATCAGCACCACGGGCGGGATACGATCGTTGGCCCGGTAGTGCAGGTGGGCCGGCACCTCTTCACGGAGATAAACCTGCAATTGCGGCGGGGCCCGGGCGCGGATGCTGGCCACGAGTTCCGCGGCGGTGCCGACCAGTGGGCGCACCCCGCCGTTGGGCCCGGTGGATTCCACCTGCACCTGGCCGACATCCATCAAGTCTTCGAGAAAGATCACCCGATCGGCGCTTGTTTCGGACAAGCCATGGTCGGAAACCACGACGATGTTGGCCGTGTCGCGCAGCCCGAGTCTCTGCAGGCCGGCCAACAGGCGGGCGACGGCGCGGTCGGCTTCCTCGATGGCGGCGATGGTCTCCGGCGCCTCGGGACCGAATTGATGCCCGGCCACATCCACGACCTCAAGATAGAGGGCGCAAAAAGCCGGACGCTGCCTCGGGGGCAGGGCCAGCCACTCCAACAGGCCGTCCACCCGCTGGGTTGAGGAAATATTCTTCTCAAACGGAAGGTAAAACGACGGCCGGGTGCCATGAATTTCCGCCTCGTTGCCAGGCCAGAAGTATGTGGCGCTGCGGACCCCCTGCTTCTCGGCCGTGATCCAAACCGGCTCGCCCTGCTGCCACCAGCGCGCATCGCCGTTATCGCGGGGGTTGTTTTTGTTGAACGAGGCCTTCAGGGCGGGATCAAAGAAAAAGTTCGAGACGATGCCGTGGCGTTCGGGTCGCAGGCCGGTGACGAGCGTGTAGTGGTTGGGGAATGTTTTTGAAGGAAAGCTGGGATTCATCCGCGTGGCGCGGACGCCACCCGCAGCCAGCTGCCGGAGCACGGGAGCGTTAAATTTTTCGAGATAATCCCAGCGAAAGCCATCGAGGGAGATAAGAATGAGCAGATCCGGCGGGGTGGGCTTGGCGGCGGGCGTCGAACACGCGGCCACCAGCAGGCTGACCAGCCCGGCGAGCAGAATCCAGAGATGGCGGCGTGAACTCATTGACCCACCAAGGTGACGCGCGAAGTTCGGGAATCAAAGATTATCTTGGCGTCCGGCGCGGTCTTGGTGTGAGATTCCGCCGATGAATGACGCCGAGCGACTGACGAGGATGGAGGAACGCTACGCGCACCTGCAGCGCCACAGCGTCGAACAGGACAAGGTCATGCTCGAACTCAGCGAGGAGGTCGCCAAGTTGCGGAAGGAAATCGCCGGGCTGCGAACCCAGCGGTCCGGCGCCGGTGAGGCCGGGGAGCAGCCGGACGAGCGCCCGCCGCATTATTGAGGGCGAGGGGCGCCCGGTTCAGGAAATCAGGCGGGCAGATTTAGCTCCGGGTCGGGACCCACGCGCCGGCGAAAATATCCGCTTCGATCTCGGTGATTTCCCCATCGTGGTTGGTGTCGGCGAACGCCACAGCTTCATTGAAGAGGCGGTTCGGGCCCGCGACCGTGCGATGGTCGACGTCGATCAGGATCAGGTTCACCTCGGTGTGTTTCTCCGTGCGCTGGCGCGACTCGGGCGTGCGGGCGAGGGCCTCGTAGAAGACGCGGCCGGCCTTTTCGCTGGCGAACGAGACCTTGGAGCGGGCGAGGTCGCTGTAGACGGTCTCGTGAGTCGAGATGCAACCGCTGGTCGCACCGAGCGCCAGCAGGCAAATTGAAGAGAGCAGAACAGATTTCAGGTGTTGGTTCATGGGGACGGCCGGAGTCAGCCGTCCGCCAAGAACCCGCCCGCGGCGTCCTGAGTTGCAGAATAGTTCGACCTTAAAACAGCGCCGTAACTTCGACGTGTTTTCCCGGTTCGAGGACGACCTCGCCGGTCAGCGCGGCGGTTTCGTCGTTCTTGTAGAGCGTGCAGCGGACCGGGGTGGCGGCGTCGTGCGTCGCCCAACCCCACTTGCCGATGGACACAAACTGCATGGGCACGCCCCGGTCCCAGCTCAGGCCGGGGCCTTCGCCGCGGATGAAAAGTTTGTTGCCGATGCCAATGTAGGCCGTGGCGAGCAGGCGGGTGGCGCCGTCGGAGGAGGCGGACGCTTCCTCCGGGCTGGCGAAGCCCCCAAAATCTTCGTTGGCGGCCGGCGCGGCGGCGGCATCGGGGGTCTCGACGGCAGCGGATTCGTCGGCACTGGCGCTGCTCTCGGGTGAGATGACAGTTTCATCGGTCCGCGGTTTGCGCGGGGCCCGGGGCCTTTTTGGTTTTGGTTCCTCGGGAACGACGGTGGTTTCGATCACGCCGTCGACGGCGGACACGACCACCGATTCTACCACCACCGCGGGCTCAAGGCTGGTTGCGGATGCCGGCGCCACGGTCGCAGCCGGTTCCGGCGCGGTCGCGGCGGGCTTTCCGGTCGCCGGGGGCATTTCGCCCGCCGGGAGTTTGGCCTCGAGGGCGTCAAGCGTTGCCGCGAGGCGCGACTCAAATTTCCCGGCGGCCCCTTCGGTCGCCTGTTGCACGCGGGTGAGCAGGGCCTCCGCGGCGGTCAGGGTGCCCGCTTGGATCGCCGCGAGCTGTTTGCGGGTGGCGGTTTCCAGCGCGGCCCAGTCGGTCGTGGCTTTGTGGATCTTATCGGCGACGGCTTTGAGCTGATCGCTGTTGGCGGCGCGCAATTCCACCAGTTCCTGTTCGAGGGCTTCCCGATCACCTTCCTCCTTGGCGGCCAGGGCCTCGTTGAACTCGGCGAGTTTTTCCTGCATGCGATACGGCAGGTTTTCAGCGGTGTGGGCGGCCTTGTGCACCGCCTCCTCGACCGCCTTGATCTGGGCCGCCGCGCGGGCGAGGGTGTCGCCCGCACTGTGGAGGCGTTGCACCTGCTCCGCGACGCGCTCCCGCTCGGCCTGGACATACTCGGCGGAGTCGGCGGCGTAATCGATGAGGAACGGGACGAGCCCCACGATGGCGGCGAGAACCACGCAGAGCACCGCGGTCACAAAGGGCAGCGGCGCATAGGGATTCTTGCTGAAATAAACGACCAGGAAGGCGGTGATCAACAAGACGGCATCGATCACGAAAAAGACGGTCTTTGAAAGACGGGGGGCGGGTTCGAGATTCATAGGCGATTCGCGCGCTGGCTCTTCTTGATTCGGTGGCGGCGATTTCTCAAGGCAAAACGGGCGGACGGCGCGCGCGACAGATCAGACTTGTGCAGCGGTCGGGGTCTGTCATTCTCCCCTCACGCCGATGAATTTTTCCCACTTTGTGCGGATTGATCGGGAGCGCCGCGGACTCGAGCGGCATTACGTGGTCCACACGCAGGACCCGCAGTTTGCCGTCGAATTGGCGCCCGACCCGGAGGCGACGGATCGGATGGGCCGGGGAATCATCAAGCGGGTTTCGGTCCCCAATTCTTGGGCCGGCGACTATGGAAAATATGGGAAGATGCTGACCGCGGCGCAGGAATTTTTCGCGCAGTCCGGACTGGGCGGCGGGAACCAGCGCCGCGTCTGAGCCCGAACGTCCGGAGCCAAAGTTACGACCCGAGCCGCCGCCAGGTCATGACGAAGAGGGAGGCGAGCATGCCGACGCGAATGGAGCCTTCAAAAGTGAGGATCACCAGGACCCACTTGAGTCCACCGGTGCTGCGCAGGACATAGCCGAGGAAGCTGACGACCAGCAGGATGACCCCCTGGGCCCGGCCAACCGGATGCAGCAGGAGGGAAAACATCCAGAGAAAATAAACCAGCAGCCCGCCCGCCCAGAACGCCGCCATCCCGTTCGTCATCGGCAATTCGCGCGGGTCGGCGTTCACCCGGATCTGTTTGATGCCCATATAACGCTCGCTGACGAACAACTGCCAGAGTTCAAAAGTCAGGAACAGCGGGGCGAGCAGGGCGAAGGGATTCATGTCAGAACTTCACCGTCTTCTCGCCCGGATCGGGAAAAAAGACGAGGGTGGACTCGCGGCCATGGTCGCGCACGCGGACCGTGTTGAGTTGTTTCGCATGGGCCTCGAGCAAGAGCGCATGGCGCAGACGGAGGCCTTCGACCCCGCCCGGCAGCGGTATTTCAAAGAAGAGCCAGAGCTCGCCGGACTCGTCTTGATACTCACGACCGATCCATCGGTGGGCGGCGATGACACCGTCGCGGGTCCGCACCGTGAAGTATTCGGCGAGATAGGCCCGGGCCTGCCGGTCAAACTCGGCGGCGGGAGTCTTGTCCAGGGAAATGCCTTTCTGGGCGCGCCGGGAAAGGGCGTCTTCGAAGTCTTCGGCCAAGACCCGCACGGCCACTTCCAGTTTCTGCGTTGCCCGGTTGTAGTCGGCCTCGGCAAAGGAGGTGTGGACCGGGTGGGCGTGCGCCGTCGCGGCCATGCAGAACCCGGCCAGGGCGGCCCGCCAGTTTTTCATGGCGCTACTTTTTCTCCTCCGGCTTGGTCAGTTCGCGGAGGGGATTCGGCTGGGCTTCCTCCTTGAAGAGCTGAAATCTGGTCTTCACGGGGCGCCGGGGCCAGAAATTGTTTTCAATGTCACCGTCGACCAGCTCCTGGCGGGGATCGAAGGTCACGGCCTTGAGTTCCTTGGTGGTCATGATCAGCTTCGCGGCCTTCTCGGAATCGAATCGCCAGATCTCGGCGGGAATCTTCAATTCTTCGCTCGTGCCGTCCGTGAAATCGATTTTTAGGATGAGAGGCGTGAGCAGTCCGCCGACGTTGGAAAACTCAATCACGTAGAAATTGCGCGCCGTCTTCAGCAACTCTGGATTGATCTTCTCCTTCTTCAGTTCCTTCAGGAGCCCCTCGTATTTCTTTTGGTCGCTGGGCAGAACGGTTGCCCCGTCGTAGCTGTCGTAGAAATCCTTGAGTTCCGGGAAGCGATCGACGCGCTTGGGCAGACCGGCGTTGAGCTGGCGGGTGAGGGATTGGGGCAGTTCTTTGCGCTCGGCCTCGGCCCGGGGCTTTTCCACCGCGGGATCACGGGAGTCGAGTTGCAGCCATTTTATCTGATCGATCGAAACATCCACGCGATCCGTGTTGTAAAACCAACTGCGCCAGAACCAGTCGAGGTCGATGCCGCTCGCGTCTTCCATCGTGCGAAAGAAATCCGCGGGCGTCGGGCGCTTGAACATCCAGCGCTGGGCGTAGGTCTTGAGGGCGTGGTCAAAGAGCTCCCGTCCCATGACATGCTCCCGCAGGACGTTAAGCGCCACCGTCGGCTGGGCGTAGCTGTTGTTGCCGAGATCCTTGATGGACTCGGAATTGGACATGATGGGCGCGCGGTCGGAGCGGCGCATATAGGCAACGAAGCTGCGGGAGTCACGGCTCTGGGGATATTCCTTTTCCCATTCCTCCTGGGCCAGGGATTGCATGAACGAGTTGAGACCCTCGTCCATCCACGTCCATTGACGCTCGTCCGAGTTGATGATCATCGGGAAGTAATTGTGGCCGACCTCGTGGATCACGACGCCGATCAGGCCGTACTTGGTGCGCTTGGAATAGGTGCCGTCATCGTCCGGCCGCGGGCCGTTGAAGCAGATCATCGGATATTCCATGCCGCCACCCAGACCGCCCATGACTGACCAGGCGACCGGGTAGGGGTAGTCAAAGGTGTAGCGCGAATAGACCTCGATGGTGTGGGCGATGGCGTGGGTGGAGTATTTGTCCCACAGCGGCATGCCCTCCTTGGGATAGAGGGACATTGCCATCACGGGCGGCCGGTACATCCGGTCGGAAATTCCGGCCGGGCGCACCGGGGTTGGTGGATGGGTGAAGCCGGGAACGGCCATCGCGTCCCAGATGAATTTTCGGGAGGTGGCGAAGGCGAAGTCGCGGACATGGTCGGCGCGAAAGACCCAGGTCTTGGTCCCGGTGACGCGACCCGCTTCGGCCGCCCGGGCTTCGTCCGGCGTGACAATGAAGACAGGTTTCTTGGTCTCCCCCTGGGCCCGGTCGAGCCGCTTGCGCTGTTCGCTCGTGAGGACGGCTTCGGGGTTTTGCAGCACGCCGGTGGCGCCGACGATGTGATCGGCGGGAACCGTGAGGCGTACGGTGTAGTTGCCGAAATCGAGGGTGAACTCGCCGATGCCGAGAAATTGTTTATGCTGCCAGCCGGCATAATCGGTGTAGGCGGCCATCCGCGGGAACCACTGGCCGATGGTGTAGGTGCAATTGCCATCCTTCTCGAATAATTCGTAGCCGGTGCGTTCGCCCGTGCGTTTCATGTCGTTGATGGGAAATCCCCAGGCGATCCTGAAGGAAAACGCGGCGCCTGGCGCCAAGGACGCCGGCAGGTCGATCCGCATCATGGTTTTCACGATCGTATAGGTCAGGGGCTTTCCGGAAGTGTCGGTGACCCCCGACACCTGCATTTCGCCGTCGTAGAATTCATGCACGAGCATGCGATCCAGGGCGGCGTAGGAAATCTTGGTGGGATCGGCGTCACGACCCGTTCCCGCCAGCGTGCGAGTCTCGGCGTTGTGGGAGTGGTAGTTCTGGTCGAGTTGCAGCCAGAGGTAGGCCAGCGGATGGGGCGAGGCGTTGCGGTAAGTAATGGTGGCGCGGCCGGTGAGGTGGCGCTTGGCCTCATCGAGCTCGACGTCGATGTCGTAGTCCGCAGATTGCTGCCAGTAGCCGGGACCGGGGGCACCCGAGGCAATGCGCTGGGCGTTGGGGGCAGGCAGCAGCTGTTCGAGCTGCTGGAATTTCTCTACCGGAACGCCGGCGACCAGCCGGCCGGCGGCAAGCAAGAGACAACTGTAGGCGAGGATGCGCATCGGATGGGGGTAGCCGAGCAAACCCGCGCCGCCGGAGAAGGCCAGTGGATATTCCGCTCGGGCGCGGACTGCGGTTTACTGCCTTTGGGTCCAAGGCCCCGGAGCTGGCTCCGGCTTGGATAAAAAATGGGGGAGCGAGCAAGCTCGCTCTCGCAAAACCATGGTATTTGCCGTGAATGCCCCGGGGCTAGCCCCGGGGATCTTTTACTTGCCGCCGTACCAGACGCCGCGGCGCCAGTTGTGGCGGTGCAGTTTCGCGAGCAGGGCGGGCGGCAACGCGGGCAGGTCGCTGACCCCGCAGTTGGCGTCGGCTTGCGCGACCGTGCGGATGCCGGGGATCACGGTCGAGACGGCCGGATGAGCGAGCACGAATTTCAGGGCGGCCTGCGGCATCGAGTAGCCGGTGCCGGCGAGGTCCGCTTTGATTTCGTCGGCATGGGCCACGGCGCGCGCGAGCCGATCGCCCTCGAAATAGCTGGCGCGGAAATCATCCGCCGCGAACTTTGTTGCTGCCGTGAATTTGCCGGTGAGCACACCTTCGTCGAAGGCGACGCGCACAATGATGCCGACGCCGCATTCTTTTGCCACGTCGAGCAGCTCGGCGGCGGGTTCCTGGTCGAAGAGGTTGTAGATCACCTGCACGGCGTCGACCCAGCCGCCGCGCATCAGGTCGATCACGCTATTCTGGTCGTGCTCCGGGGTCGAGACGCCGATGAGGCCGACCTGTCCCTCGCGCTGGAGCTGGCGGAGAACTTTGAACGGCGTCGGATTGCGGTTCCAGGCGCGGGTCCAGGTGTGGAGCTGGAGCAAGTCCAGTTTGGTCGTGCCGAGGTTGGCGAGGCGGGTGGCGAGATTCTCGCGGAGATAGCTTTCGGAATACCGCTCGTCGGCCCGGCAGTAGGGGGAGGGGGGCCAGATGCCGGGGGCGGGCGGGGTCTTGGTGGCGACGAAGACATTCTCCTTTTT
>CAZAOI010000039.1:0-16625 GCA_964486705.1 uncultured Oleiharenicola sp.
GATGCGCAGGAGCGTGCCGACGTTGCCGGCGTCCTGCACGCCATCGAGGGCGAGCGTGAGGCCGCGGTCGAGGGCGCCGGGGGCGAGCGGCAGACGGGTGAGCGGGCCGACGGCGAGGACGCCCGACGGCGTGGGGAAGTGGCTGACGCGGGCCATCTCGTCGGCGGTGATGATCACGGTTGATGGGTAGGGCGCGGATTCCGCTCCGCGCCGAACGGCGGCGAAGGGACTCGCCGCCCTACCTTCCCACTCCGCCGTCGCATAAATCTCCAGCAGCGGAAAATCGGCGGCCAGCAGCTCGCCGATGACCTTTTCGCCTTCGATCACGAACAGCCCGGCTTCCTCGCGGTGCTTCTTCTCGCGCAAGCTGCGCAGGCGGGAGAGATCGGATTTGGTCAGAGGCATCCCGGAGAGCAGAACAGTGGGGACGGAAGTTGGCAATCGCCGCTTCAAACTGGGTTTTGTGACGGCAATGTTTCGCGCTGGTAACGTTCTGGCGACGGGCACGCTCGCGCGTTGACCGCGTTTTGTCCGCACGCTCAGGTCGCGCGCACCAAGTTTTAACCGATCATGCGTACACCAAACAATCTATTCCGTTCCGCCGCCGGCTTGTTCCGTGCGGCGTCTATTTTCTCGGCGGCCATCGTCGCCTGCGTCGCCCTTCGGGCGCAGGCCACGGGCACGCTGACCGGGCGCGTCACCGATGCGTCCACCCAGCTGGCGCTGGCGGGCACACGCGTGTCTGTGCAGGGCACCGGGCTGGAAACCTACACCGGTCCGTCCGGCGACTACGTGTTGAACGGCGTCCCGGAGGGGAGCCGGTCCGTCGAGTTCGGCTACATCGGTTACCGCGAGCAGACCCGGCAGGTGGCCGTCAAGGCGGGTGCGACGGCGCGGGCTGACACCGTGTTCGCGACCGAGGCCGTGCAGTTGGACAAATATGTCATCGAAGGTTCGCTGGTCGGCACCGCGCGCGCCGTCAACCAGCAGCGCAGTGCCGCTTCCCTCACGAGCATTGTCGCCGCTGACGAGATTGGTCGTTTTCCCGACCAGAACGCCGCCGAGTCGCTGCAGCGCCTGCCCGGCGTGTCGCTCTACCGCGACCAGGGTGAAGGCCGCTTCATCGACCTGCGCGGCCTCAATTACATCTACACGGCGGTGACGCTCAACGGCAGTTCGCTCGCCAGCCCCGAACTGGGTGACCGGGCCATTGCGCTCGACGTGGTGCCCTCCGACTCGCTCGCCTCCCTCGAGGTCATCAAGGTGCCGACGCCCGACATGGACGCCGAGGGCCTAGGCGGCACGGTGAACATCCGGACCAAAAGCCCGTTCGACAGCACCGGTCGCGACATCAACGTCACGGCGCAGAGCATCTACACGCGGCTCACCGACGAGTTCGGTTTCAAGGGCAACGCCACGTTTTCCGACATCTTCAACGACGGCAAACTCGGCGTGTTGGCGGCGGTCACCTGGCAGGAGCGCAATTTCGGTTCCTCCAATTTTGAGGAGGACGGTTACAGCCGGCGTTCGGTTCCCGCCACAACGCCGCAGTTCTTCGCCCTCAACACCCTTGCCTTCCGCGACTATGTGATCACCCGCGAGCGCTACGGCGCCAGCGGCGCGATTGAATACCGGCCGGACGCCTTCACCAAGGTCTACGTGCGCGGCACCTACAACCGCTTCACCGACACCGAGGACCGGCACCTGCTCAACCTGCCGTTCGAACGCGGCACCGTCTCGGCGATCAGCGCGAATTCGCTGACCGTCACCGGCCTGAGCCGCCCGCGGCGCGACATCCGCATCCGCGAGAAGGACCAGGAGCTCCGGGCCCTCAGCGCCGGTTTCGAGAAACAGGCGGGCCGCTGGACCTATGACGCAAAGGCGGCGTGGTCCGAGGGCATCGAGCGCCGGCCGGGCGAACTGACCGTGCGCCTGCGCCGCAGCACCAGCGACACCAGCCTGCGCTACACTTTCTCAAGTCTCTACGACGTGACCGTCGAACAGCTCGCCGGGGCGAGCATCACTGATCCCGCCAACTACAACGCCGTGGACCGCATCCAGCTCAATGTCGAGAAAGGTACCGATACGGAGCGCAGCCTAGCCTTCAACGCCCGCTATGACCTTGAGACTGCGAACCAAGCCTATGTGAAGGCGGGTGCTGTGCTCCGCACGAAGAAGAAGGAAAGCCGGGTGGACTCCACGCGCTACGCCGCCCCGGCCACCTTTACCTTTGCCAATCTGGCTGGGGAGACCAACGCCGACTACCCCTACGGCTTTTCCCTGCCACGCATCAGCCACAACAAGGTGCTTGATGCCTTCTACGGCAACCTCAGCACGTTCACGCCCACGTTGCAGGTGGCGGACAGCCTGCTCGAGGATTGGAACACCAGCGAGGATGTGCTGGCCGGCTATGTGATGACCGGAGCGACCTGGGGCAAGACGAGCCTTATTGCCGGCGTGCGCGTTGAGCGCACCGATTTCGAAACCAAGGGCAATCAGGTCCGTGGGGCGGTCATCACGCCCACCATCGGGGCGCGGGACTACGACAATGTGCTGCCCAGTGTGTTGGTGCGGCATGATTTTTCCAAGAATCTCGTCGGGCGCCTGTCCTACTCCGGCGCGATCCGCCGGCCCTCGTTCGCCGAGTCGGCCATCTTCCGCAACGTCGCGGATGCCGACCAGGACGTCACCGCCGGCAATCCCGGCCTGAAGACGCTGGAGGCGAGAAGCTGGGACGCCTCGATCGAGTATTACCTGCCGTCGCTTGGCGTCGTGTCGGCCGCCGTTTTCTACAAGGACATCGAAAATTTCAGCTACGCCTTCACGCAGCCCGGCGGCGACCCGGCTTTCCCGACCTACGACCTGATCACGTTTGCCAACGGCAGCGACGGTGAGGTCAAAGGGCTCGAACTCGCCTACCAGCAGCAGCTGCGCATGCTGCCTGCGCCGTTCGACGGGCTCGGTTTCATGGCCAACCTGACCTTCGCCGACAGCACGGCCAAGTACCCGACGCGCCCCGGTGAGGAGCTGCCCTTCATCGGTCAGAGCGACCTGACCGGCAACGTGGCGCTGACCTACGAGAACGCCGGATTCTTCGCCCGCCTCGCGCTGAACTGGCGCGACGCCCACCTGCGCGAAGACGAGCCCATCGGTAGCACCATCGACGATGACCGGTATATCGACGACTTCTACCAGCTCGACCTCTCCGCCAGTTATCGCTTCCGAAAAAACTGGGAGATTTTCGCCGAAGTGACCAACCTCACGAACCAGCCTTTCCGGGTGTATTTCAACAGCAGCAACGGGCAGGGCCGGCGTTTCGTCCAGTTCGAGGAATACGACGTCACCGCCAATTTCGGCGTGCGCTGGAAACTCTGAACCGGTTGCCTTCGCCCATGACCCGACTCCTGCCGCTCCTGCTGCTGGTCTTCTCGTGTGCGCGCGCGGCGCCGGAAACCCACGTGCCGTTCCGCGCCGACCTGCCGGCGGGCGCCGCTTACACGTTGGACGCCCGCCAGCTGCACCCGACGCAATTCTCCCACGGCTGGCGCGAGGTGGTTTACAAGACGGCCAAGATCGAGGCCATGTCGCCGGCCAAGCTCACAGCCTACCTGAAGGACAAGGACGTGCCGGTGGTCATCGGTCCCGGCGGCATCCCCTACATGACCGACGGTCACCACACCCTCCGGTCGCTGATCGAGTCCAAGGCGTCCGACAAGACCGCCTACGGCCATATCCTCGCCAACTGGTCGGACCTCGATCCCGCGAGCTTCTGGGCGCGCATGGAGGCGAATGACTATGCCTACCTCAAGGACGCCGCCGGCCTTCCGCAGCCGCCGGTCGCGTTGCCGGCGAACCTGCTCGTCATGCAACGCGATCCCTACCGTGGCCTCGCTTGGGGTGTCATGGAAGCCCACGGCTTCGCCGAGAAGAAGGGCGTGTTCTTCCAGGAATTCCGCTGGGCCGACTATTTCCGCGAGAAAGTCCGGTGGGATGATGCGGACGACGAGGCCTTCGATGATGCGGTGAAAGCCGCCTGCCTCCTCGCCCAAGCGCCGGCCGCCGCCACGCTGCCCGGTTATCGTGCGAATGCGCTGCAGCCCCGCGTCGCCACCGAGCCGACGCAACACGACACCGATGACCCGGCGTTCTGGATTCCCGCCGACCGGACCAAGACGCTGGTCATCGGCACCGACAAGGACACGGACGGCGCGCTCTACGCTTACGATCTCGCCGGGAAAGTCGTCAACCGGGTCGGCGGCCTCAAGCGGCCCAACAATGTGGACATCGCCTACGGCCTTAGCCTGGGCGGCAAGGCCACTGATATCGCCGTCACCACCGAACGTGAGCTGAACCGGCTGCGCGTTTTCCGTCTGCCCGACTTGGTTGCAGTGGATCGGGGTGACTTGGTTGTCTTTGGTGGCGACAAAATTCGTGCCCCGATGGGCATCGCTCTCTATAAGCGTCCGCGCGATAGAGCCCTGTTCGCCATCGTTGGCGGCAAGTCCGGCCCCGCTGAGGGCTACCTCGGCCAATACCGGATCGAGGACGACGGCACCGGCCACGTGAAGATGACGCTCGTCCGGCAGTTCGGTGCCTACTCTGGCAAGAAGGAGATCGAAGCCATCGCCGTCGATGCCGAGCTGGGTTACGTCTATTACTCCGATGAGACTGCCGGTGTGCACAAATACCACGCCGACCCCGACGCGCCGGACGCGAACAAGGAACTCGCGCTCTTCGCCACCACGGGATTCGCCTCCGACCACGAGGGTATCTCGATCTACAAGGTGAACGACGGTACGGGCTACATTCTCGTGGCCGACCAGCAGAATCACCGCTTCCAGATCTTTCCCCGCGAAGGCGCGACGGGCAAGCCGCACGAGCATACGGTCGTGAAGATCGTCGATGTGACCGCCATCGAGAGCGATGGCAGCGAGGTCACCAGCACCGCACTCCCCGGTTACCCGAACGGCCTCCTGGTCGCCATGTCCAACGGCAAGGTGTTTCACTATTACTCGTGGGAGGAGGTGGCCGGCGCTGAGTTGAAGAGAGCGCCCGACGGTGTGTCGGTGGCGGCCAGGTAATCCGCGAAGCGTGGTTCTCGGCCGAAACTGGAGGAGGGGCTTTATACGACTTTATACCCCGATACCGCCACATGCGCCGTATCCGTCGGGGCGTAAAGCCCCTCCCACATTCAAGCCAATGAAAGGTGGTCGCCCTCTGCTGGCCAGCAGAGCTACCGACGCCCACCGCATGAATCACGCCGGAATTGTTACAGGCCGGTTAAATGCCGACGACCGTGCCGTTCCTGATTTGACTGCGATCGACCGCGACCACGGAATGAGGGTTCGTTCTTTAGTTTAGTGTGTTGCGGCCCGGTATCCGTGAGGATGCCGGGCCGTTGTGTTTGCAGGCTTTTCAAAAGCCGCGGGCCTGCTATGTTGTCCGGATGAAACGCCTCGCTCCCGTGGTTCTCGCGTTGTTTTGCGCCGTGTTGTTCGTTGCACCCGCCGCGGCGGCGGACGCCAAAAAGCCCGAGGCCAAGGGCAAAACCCCGGGCATCGAACTCGCCATCATGGCCTCCCAGGTTACGGGGATCGCCATCTCCCCGATGCTGGGGGTCAGCGGCGTCGGGGCCTACCAGTGGATGAAAGCCAGCACTCCGGAGGAGAAGGCGGCGCTTCCGTGGTTTGCCCACCTTTCTTTCTGGCTGCCGGCGCTGCTGCTGGTGGGTTTGTGCGCGTTCAAGGATACCATCGCCCCGATGCTGCCGCCGGGGATGAAGAAGCCGCTCGACATCGCCGAGACGGTGGAAAACAAGATCAGCGGGCTCGTCGCCGCCGGCGCGGTGATTCCTTCCCTCGTCGCGCTCGGCTCCAAGCTGATGCTGGAGTCCTCCGGCCTCGACTACCCGACGGCCGTTGCCAGCGGGATGGGCATGCTCCAGTTCGGCGCGATGGATTTTTCCTGGCTGCTGGCCATTTTGATGGTGCCGCTGTCCCTCGCGGTCTTTGCCGTCGTCTGGGTGGTGGGCCACGCGATCAACGTGTTGATTTTGCTCAGTCCGTGGGGCGGGCTCGACACGGTACTGAAGGGCATGCGCACGGGCGTGCTCTCGCTGGTCGCCGCCACGGCCTACATTGACCCGGTGGTGGGGGCGACGCTGTCGGTCGTCATCATCGTGCTCGCCTATTTCATGGCCGGCTGGGCGTTCCGGTTGATGGTCTTCGGCACGGAGTTCACCTGGGATTTCTTCACCTTCCGGCATCGCCGCTTCAAGCTGCTCGCGGATGGCAACAAGCTGTTCACGGCGCGGGAAATTTCCGGTGCGCCCATGCGCACCTACGGCCGGCTCTTCCAAGAAGCCGACGGCAAACTGCTCTTCAAATTCCGGCCGTGGCTGGTCCTGCCCGAGCGCACGGTGGAAGTCCCGCGCGAGGGCCTCGTCGTGGGCAAAGGACTCTTCTATTCCGAGGTGCTGGGTTTCGACAAACCGGCGGACAAACTCGCCACGCTGCTGCTGCTGCCGCCGCGCTACCGCGGCCATGAGGAATTGCTGGCGCGCACGTACCGCATTTCCGGCACGTGTGATGTCGGCCTGCGCAAGGCATGGGGCTGGCTCAAGGAAGCCTTCGGCTTTGGTGCGAAACAACAGCCGGCGGCGGCATGAGGTCAGAGCCGGGCGGACGATAGCTTGCGGCCCGCGGCCGCGGCCCATTGCTTGCCGTTACTCCCTTTGGATCCAACGCCCCGGAGTTAGCTCCGGCGTGGATAAAAAATGAGCGAGCGAGCTCACTCGCACAAAACTATGGTATTTGCCGTGAATGCCCCGGAAGCTTGCTCCGGGAATTTTTACTTGATTGCTCGGGACAGGCGGGCTGCGGGGACGCAAAGGGCGGGTCCGTTGGTGAGTTCCGTTTGGATGTGAGCCCGCATGGCGTCGCGGTAGGTGTTCACGGATTCAAAAAATGCCGCCATCATCAACATCAGCCAGTACATGCCGCGATCGGTCAGCTGCCAGCCGTGTTCGTCGCGCCGCGCGGCCCCGAGCCACTCGAGCGTGCGGAGTTCGCCCCAGAGCCGGCGGAAGAACCGCGCGCCATAACGGCGTCGCGCCCACGCGCGGTCCAGCCGCAGGCCAAACATCCGCATGAGCAGGGCGTAGCGCAGCTGGTCCCCCGTGCTGAGATGGTGCGCGGTGGTGATGCCGGTCAGGCCTTGGGCGATGCGCCGGCCGTAGGTTTGCAACGAAAAGGTGGTCGTGTAGAGGGTGCCGTCCAGGTAGCTGAAAGCCCCGCTGCCGACGCCGACGTAGTAGTCGGCCTCGACGATGTATTCATCCGATCCCTGGCCCCGGCGGGTGAAACACCAGGCGGAGGCGGGCGTGAACTCCGGCCGGAGTCGCGCGAGGATGGTGTTGAAGAAAGGCCGGAGCCGGCGCCGGTCGGAGCGCCCCATGGTGTCCTCCATCCGGCTCGCGACCGCGGGTGAAGTCATCAGCGGATAGAATGACACCTGGTTGGCGCCGAGCGAAAGGAAGAGGTCGATGTCGCGCTGGAGCAGCTCGAGCGTCTGATGCGGAAGATTGAAGATCAGGTCGACGTTGACGGTGGGGAAGTACGACGCGGCGGTGCGGATGTGCTCCTGGATTTGGGTGCTGGAGCCATACTTTTCGTAGCGTTCCATCTCGCGGAGGAGCTGGTCGTCGAAACTCTGCACGCCGATCGAGAGCCGGGTGACTCCGGCGGCCCGCAATTGCTCGAGCAGAGCCGGCCGCAGGTCATTGGGATTGGTTTCGACCGAGATCTCGCGGACGCCGAACAACTGGCGGACGAGGGTGATGGTCTCGATCAGCTCGGCGGGTTCGGCGGTGGGGGTGCCGCCGCCGAAGGAGACGCCGCTGAAGTGGTGTCCGGCCGCGTGGTAGTGACGAATCTCTTCGCGCAGGGAGGCAAAGTAACGTTGCGCCAGATCGTGCCGGTGTGGGACGCGGTGGAAGGAGCAGAACGGGCAGAGGACTTCGCAAAACGGGATATGCGCATAGAGATAGCCGGTGCCGTTGGCCGGCACGGGCGGCACGGTCCCCGGCGCCTCGGTCATGCGCAAGAATCCGCGGGTCCGAAACCGGAAGGCGCGGAGGAGCAGGCGATCAATAAAAGACGAGTCGAACACCGGAAAGTGGGATCCGGACAGTCTACTCTGATTGGCCCCGGCTCCGAGCGGTACTCCTTGCCATTCTGTGCGCATTTCTTGCCGAAAATGGGCCGGACGCGCCCCGGTCGGAGCGGCGCGAGACTATTTCTGGCTGCGGCGCACGAGCAGCCAGTTCAGGGTGGCAATCGTGACGATGAGACAGATGACCACCGCGTGGGTGCGGTTCATTTGCCACCCGAGCGCCACACACAGGGCGATGCCGGCGGCGGCAATCAAACGCCCCGCGGGCAAGCGAAACGCATCGGCTTGGGGCCGCAGGTGGCGCAGTCGAATCAGGGACGCACAGGCGACGGCGTAAGTCACCAGGCGGGCGCCGGCGGAGATGATGGCGTTCCAGATAAAGTTTCCGTAGATCGCCAGCGAGAGGACCAGCCCGGCCCAAATAATAATCGAGACATACGGCGTGCGGAAACGGGGATGGACGCCGGCGAAGACCTGCGGAAAATCCCCGCGTTCGGCCATCGCATACGTCTGGCGCGGCACGCCGACGATCTGGGCGCTCAGGTAGCCGGACGTGGAGATCATCGCTCCGAGGGCGATGAAGCCGGCGCCGATCGGGCCCAGCAAAACACGGGCGGCGTCCGCCAGCGGTCGCTCGCTGCCGGCGAGATGGGGCACGGTCCGCATGGCGACGATTTGCGTGAGCAGGTAGCAACTGGCGATGACCAGCAGACCCGTTAAGAGCGCAAACGGGACGTCGCGCCGCGGGTTTTTGCCTTCAGCCAACGGCATCAGCGCGGCTTCGAACCCGCCGAAGGCGAAGAGCAGCACCAGGACCGCGCTCATCCAGCCGGCCGGGGTGGCGGCCACCGGCGGCTGGATCGCCGGCGCGCCCGACCAAAGAAAACCGGCGATGATGAGCAGGGCGAGAGGGAGCAGTTTCGCGGCTGTGAGGATGTTGGACAGTCGCGCCCCGCGGTCCACGCCACGGACATTCGTGAGCGCCAAGGTTCCCAGCAACGCCCCCATCAAAATCACGCGCGGGACCGGGGCGGTGGCCCCCGGCCAGAATTCGCCGAGGTAGACAACGAAGAGGTTGGCGTTGGCGGCTGCCGCGGTCAGGCGCACCAGCCAGATGAACCAGCCCATTTGAATGCCCCAGAATCGGCCGCACGCCTCGCGGGCGAAAAGGTAGGGTCCGCCGGCTTCCCGAAACTGCGAGCCGAGTTCCGCGAAGACGGCCATGAAGACCGCGATGCCGGCGGCCGCCAAGGCGTAGGCCCAGGGCGCGGCCGCTCCCACAAACCGCACCAAGTCGTCGGGCAGGCCGAAGACACCGCTGCCGATGACGCTGTTGACCACCAAGGCGGTCAGGGTCCAGCGGCCAAGGGCGCGTACGAGGCGGGGCGGCGGCGCCACAAGCGGCGGGTCAGCGTGGAAACTCACGGCGCGGGGAGAGGGTGGGGGAGAGGGTCAGATGATTTCCCAGTCGCGCCCATGAAGTTCACGGTTGATTCACTTTTCCAAGAAAACCCGCAACGCCTCGAGTTTGTCCGCCCAGTAGGCTTTCATTTTTTCCGCGGCTTCCGGCGTGGTGAGCTTGGCGTGCTGCGGCACGACCTGGCACTTCAGCGGGCCCTTCGGCCAGAAATTAACGCTCAGGGTGGTGCCGTCGGGCCAGAGGATGCGGATGGACTTGTGCGGCGTGGCCTTGCGCACCGTCAAAGGCGTGCGGGGCAACCACAGCTCGCGCACGGCGGCGTCCTTCCACGCCGCAAAAGCCCGGTCCACCGGCGCCCCCATGGTCTTGGTGACGCTGATTTCAAAGCCGTCGGTTTTTTGATGCCGCACCCGCAGACCGCGCGCTTGTTCGTAGCCGACGGCGACCATCTGGCACCACCAGTCCGGCACCTTGAGTTTTTGGTGCAGCAGCAGGGTAATTTCTTTGTGGGGAAGTTTTTTGGCCCCCGCCTTGTCCAGGAGAACCAGCCACTGGGCCCACGTTTTCCCGGTGGCTTTCTTGACCGCCGGGGAACTGATGCCGCCATGTGTGACTGCCGTGCGCTTCATTGAATAACACGACTGGATAACGGAGCCCACGGCCCGTCACAAGGCTGATGGAGCGGGGATTTAAACTTTTTGTTTCCGCCGTCAGCTAAACTTGCTAGGTATGATCCCATGAGCGAAGAAATTGTCCCCAAGTTCCGCCTGAAGCCCAAGCTGGCGGCTGATCCCGTCGCCGCCTCCTCCGAGCCGGCGGCGGGCGGACCCGTGGAATCTTCGCCTCCGACCCCGAATCCTCCGGTCGCTGACGAACCCAAGGCTTTCCGCCTCAAGCCGAAGTTGGGACCGGCCGTCGATCCGGTGGTTCCCACCGCGATCCCGGCCGAACCTGAAGCGCCGACCGCTGCTCCGGTCCCCGCACCCACCCCGGCGGAATCGGCCCCGCCGGTGGCGGAAAAGGCCGCGGTGAAGTTCAGCCTCAAGCCTCGGACCACCGGGGAACCCGTTGCGGCTCCGGCGGAGGCGGTTGCCCCGATTGCGAATCGGGCGGCCCCGGCTCCTGCCGAACGGGAGGTTTTTCCGGCCCCGGATTCTCCCCCCATGGAAGAGGAGTTTACTCCTGCCGCCGCCTTTCCGCCGCCGCCGGGAAATTCCCCGGCGATGCCCGGAGCCAGTACGCCCACCGTGCCGTGGGCGAAGCCGCCCGCGGCGACCTCGGAATCAAAAAAGAAGCTCGTGTTGGCCGGCGGGGCGTTCGCGGTGCTTTTGTTGCTCGGCGGGGCGGTGATCGGTTACCGCAAGCTGACGGCCCGAGCGCCCGCACCGGAGCCAAAGGTCATGGCGAAGCCGGCGGTGGAAAGCCCCCTCGAGCCGGTTGCGACCCCGGCAGCAAAGATTCCCGAGGCCGAGGCAACCGTCCCCGCGGTGCCGGCCGCAATCGTTGCCGAAAAGTCCGTTCCGCCCGCCGCTCCGGAGATCGTCGAACCGGCCCCGGAGCCGGAGATTGTGCTCCCGCGGCCTGTCAGCCCCGAGTTCAAAGCCTGGGTGGAAAAACTCAAGATCGGCGGGGTGAATGTGCGCGCCGGCAGACCGACCCGGATCACGATCGGGCGCACGACTTACGCCACCGGCGAAATCGTCGAAGCGCAGCTCGGCATCACTTTTGAGAGTTACAACCCGGAGACGCGGATCCTGACCTTCAAGGAAAAGTCCGGCGCCAAGGTCGACCGCCGAAATTAAATCGGCCGCTCGGCTCCGGGGGTGGTCTTCAAACCCCAGAAAACGCACTCGAGCGAAACGCGCGAGGGGCTTTCGGCCCGTTCATTCCACCCCTGGCGGGAGCTGAATGAGTATTTTCTGGCATCGTTGCGCCGCGGAGCAATCGGGCGCCGGCATCGAGCATTCTCCAAGGCTGGCCGCGGTCAATGCCCGGCCAGTGCGTCCCGGATGCTGCGCAGCAACTGCGGGTCGGTCGCGATGCCGAGGACGCCGTTGACCACGAACTGCACGCCGATGCACATGATGAGGAATCCCATGATCTTTGTCATGGCATTGAGCCCGACCGGGCCGATGAGCCCCACGATCTTGCCCGACAGGCGCAACACCACATAGGTGAGGAGGGCGACGCAGACGATGCCGGCGATAATGGCCAAGTAGTCCGTCCAGCTGGTCGCGAGCGAGGTGAAGCCAAGGGTCACGGCGATGGAGCCCGGTCCGCTCAGCATCGGCATGGCGAGCGGAGAAAACGAGATGTCCATTTTCTTCCGCGCGGCTTCGCGTTCCTCGTCGTCGGGTTTGGCGGCGCCTCTTTGCGTCGCGAGCATGCTCATGCCGATGCCGGCCATCAGAATGCCGCCGGCGATGCGCAGGCCGGGGATGGAGATCCCGAAAAAGTTCATGATGAAAGTGCCGCCAATGAGAAAGCTCACCAAGATGAACACCATGTAGAGACAACCCTTGCGGGCCTGTTCGCGGCGGCGCGCGTTGCTGTCTCCTTCGGTAATGGCGAGGAAGGTCGGCGCGGCCGCCAGCGGGTTGATGATCGGCAGCAGGCCGATGAAGGTGCCGAGAAAAATCGCCCAGAGGTGTGTGACATTGGACATCAGGCTCAGTTTGAACGCGAACCTTTGGGCAGAGCCATACTTTTCCGGTCAGGCGGAGCGGCACGAAGAATTCCACTGGAGGGCGGACGCCCTCGTCCGCTATGCCTCGCAGAGTGGGGGCACCCGCCCCCCGCGAATGGACCCCTCGCTTCGCTCGGAATGATACCGGGATTGATTTGCCGTCTCACCACACGTCCACCGGGCCCTTGGGCACGGGAATCGACTGGCGGCGCAACACGGCCGGGTCGTCGGGATCGAGCATGAACGAGGCAACCATCGGCGCGGGACGGTAGGTGGCGCGGAGTTCGCCATTTTCGTCGAGAAACGGGGCGCGCCAGACCTCATAATCGGCCAGCAATTCCTCGAACTCGGCGCGCGTGCTGAACTGGGTGATCCCCTTCTTGAACTGCTTCGCCGGGCCGAAACGCTTGGCGTACCACGACGCCGGTTTGCGAAAGAGCCGGCAGCCGTGATCCTCGCCAAAAATCTCGATCATCAGCTCCAAGTGTCGACGCATCACGCGGACGAGTCCCGTGTAGCCGGGCTCCGGCTGCAAGTTCCCGGTTTTCAGATAGTGCTGCGTGTGGGTGAAAATCCAGGGATTGTAGAAGGCGCCGCGGCCGATGCTCACGCCGGCGCAGCCGGTCTCGGCGAACATGTGCTTCGCCGCCTCGGGCGTGGTGACGTCGCCGTTGCCGATGACGGGGATTCTTTTCACGGCCTGCACGACGGCACGGATGCCCGCGAGGTTGACCGTGCCGCTGAAACCCTGCGCGCGGGTCCGGCCGTGGACGAAGATCGCGGCGACGCCGGCGTCCTCCAGCACGCGGGCCAGGTCGGGCGCGGTGAGATTCTGATCATCCCAGCCGAGGCGCATCTTGGCGGTGATGGGAATTTTCACGGCGTCCACCATGCCCCGCACGAGTTTCGCCGTTTTGTCCAACTCGGTCATCATCGCGGAGCCGCCGCCGATGCCGGTGACTTTTTTCACCGGGCAGCCCATGTTGATGTCGACCGACGCGATCCCGAGCGCCTCGACGATCAGGGCGGCGTCGCGCATCTCCTCCGGCACGGCGCCAAACAGCTGCACGGCCAGCCGCTGCTCGGCCGGACAAGTCCGGATCATCTGGAGCGCGCGCGGATTCTTTTCGATGAGCGAACGCGCGTTCACGAGGTCGGTCGTGGTCCAGTCGAGACCGCCAAGTTCCCGCACGACGAGCCGGAAAGGCAGGTTGGTGTAACCCGCCAGCGGAGAAAGGAAGAGGTTCGACCCGAATTCGTATGGCCCGATGCGCATGAAACCCAAATTGCCCGCGGTTGGACCCGTTGCAAGGACGGGCACAAGTCACCTAATGAGTCTTACCCATAGAAGTGACGGAGTCTTGGGTAGGGCGAATCCTCCGGATGAGCCGTGCTGCCGAGCGGCTCGTCGGGGACGACTCGCCCTACCAATTGAGCCGTAGTTGTCACTTCTACGGGTAAGCTTCAATCGGTGACAAATGGGCGCGCGGGCAACGGTTTTTGGGGAACGGGGATCGTCAGCGGGCGGCGAGAGCGCGTTGCATGCGGTCGAGGGCCGCCGTGAGCGTGGCGCGGGGGCAGCCGAAGTTCAGCCTGACGAACTGGCCGGGTTCGGCGCCGAATTGTTCCCCGTCGGAGAGGCCGAGACCGTGCTGCTCGAAGAACTCACCGGCGTTTTTCAGTTGGTGCGCCGAGACATCGAGCCAGGCGAGGTAGGTGGCTTCGCAGGGAATCATCGTCACGCCGGGCAGGTGAGCGGCGGCGAAGCTCGCCATCGCGTCCCGATTGCCGCGCAGGTAGGTGAGCAGCGCTTGCCGCCAAGGTTCGCTGTCCCGCAGCGCGGCTTCGCAGGCGGCGAGGCCGAGCACATTCATTTCCGGGACAATGCCGGCCATGGCGCGGGTGAACGCGGCGCGAAGCTTGGCGTCGGCGATGAGGGCGAACGAGCACGCGAGGCCGGGAATGTTGTAGGTCTTGCTCGGGGCCATGAGGGTGATCGTGCGAGCGGCCGCGGCCGGCGACAGCGCGGCGACCGGGATGTGGCGTTGCCCGGACAGGATGAGGTCGCAGTGGATGTCGTCGGAGACGAGGATGAGATTGTGGCGCTCACAAAAGGCGGCGACCTGTTCCAGTTCGGCGCGGTTGTAGGCGCGACCGACAGGATTGTGCGGACTGCAGAGAAAGAAGATGCGCGTGCGCGGCGTCACGGCCGCGGCGAGCGCGGTCCAGTCAAACTCATACCGCAAGCCGTGGCGCGCGAGCGGCACCTTGATGATTTCGCGGTCCATGTTGCGCGGCGCGCTCATGAACGGCGGGTAAACCGGCGTGCAGGTGAGGATGGCATCACCCCGTTCTCCAAACGCGCCGGCCGCGAGATTCAAGCCGGTGACCAGGCCGGGCAGCCAGACGAGCCAGGAGGGATCGATCTTCCAGTCGTACTGGGTCGCGCAATAATCCACCACGGCCTGGGTGAGTGAAGGCAGGGGTGCACCGTAGCCGAAGACATCCTGATCCACACGCCGGTGCAGGGCCGCGACGATGGCGGGCGACACGGCAAAATCCATGTCGGCGATCCAGAGCGGGAGGATGTCCTGGTTGGCATATTTGCGCCATTTGCGGCTGTCGCTTTGGGTGCGGTCGATCGGGGTGTCGAAATCGAAGGTCATGGGAGGGTCGACAGTTGAAAGCAGGCGCGGCGGGGAAGGCACGGACATTTTTGAGCCCGTCGGGGAAATCGGCAGCCTGAACCAGAATAATTCCGCCTCGGCGGTTTGGGCGGGCCGGGGCCCAATTGGGCAGGCGCTCGCCGGGTTCGATTGGCAACAGATGCGGGTAGGAGTGCTGGAAAGGACTCGGTGCTTACCTCCAGTAACATCGTGGAGGTTTGTCTCGCGGCGTTCCCCGCCAGAACCGAGCGTAATTTTCCCTCCAGCTGGACGCGCCGAAAATTCCCAGGTGTGCCGTCACAGGGGTGGCAAAACTTCCCGAATTTTTGCCGGGGAAAAAACTAAGTTTCGGTTTCGACGTTACTTACGCCGCGAGGGTCGTCGGCACGCGCCAAGCTTGGAAGGGAGAGTCAACCCAACGAGGAGACAAATTATGAACCTAATCCGCTATAATTATCCGCGCACGACTTCGCTCGTGCCCGCTTTCGGCCGCAGCCCGTGGAACGGGCTCGAGTCCGAGATTGATCGCCTGTTCGAGACCACGATGGGTGAATTCGCCTCACCCGCCTTCGAGCACCGCTTCCCGGTCGACCTCTACGAGGACGTGGATAACACCTACGTTCGCGCGGAGCTGCCGGGTCTGACCCGGGAGGACATCAACATCGAGATGGTCAACGGCTACCTGAGCGTCAACGGCACCCGCAAGGTGACCGATGATGATGGCAAGGTCACCGAGACCTTTTCGCTGAGCCGCTCCATCGCCATCCCGGAGGCGGTGAAGACCGACAAGGTTACCGCCGCCTATGAAGACGGGGTCCTGACGGTCACGCTGCCGAAACGGGAAGAGGCCAAGCCCAAGAAGATCACCATTGAAATCAAATAACAGGAGAACCGCATCATGACACTTCTACGTTCGTTTATTCCTACCGTCGCCCGACCTGCCAGCACCACGGGTGCGGCAAACGTCGCGTCGATGGAACCCCGCATCCGGCCCGTCTACAATGTCCGGGAGGACGACCATGGCTACGACGTCACGGTCCAACTGCCTGGCGTCACCAAGAGCGGCCTTGAAATCACAGCCCAGGACGACGTTCTGACTCTCGTTGGTCGCCGCTCGTGGACGTCGCCAACCGGATGGGTCGCGCTCTACCGCGAGACGCCGCGGGCCCCGTTTGAGCTCACCTTGAGCCACGAGGGCGACATTGATCTCGAGAAAATCAATGCCGAGCTGAAGAACGGCATCCTGCACCTGACGCTCCCCAAGGCTGAGGCGGCTCGGCCCCGCAAGATCACCGTCAGCTGATCCGCCTTTCCGGATCGCGGGACGCACACGGCCGGACGCGAAAGCGTCTGGCTGTTTCCGTTGGATCCTAAGCGGTTAATCCCACGAGCCTGCCCGGCAGTGCGGGGTAGGGGTGCAGCAAGTCTGCGCCCCTCCAGGTTGGAAAGTTCTCCGGATAGGTTCTCAGCCCGTTTCTAGTTGTGACCAATGCACGCCGGGCCGGCTGGCGGCACGGAATGGGCTTTTTCGGCAACAATTTGTCCGGCGGTCCAGGGGTAGATCGCCGGATGCCGGCCCGCCTTGCGCAGGCATGACTGCCGGAAGCCGCTTAGCGGCACCGGCGGTTTTATTCCCGGTGGGTCCAATACCCCGGAGCTTGTCGTGGACCGTGAGCCCGTC
>CAZAOI010000040.1:0-16364 GCA_964486705.1 uncultured Oleiharenicola sp.
ACGCGGGGGTGACAGTCTTTGCGCAGGGCTACGGCGAGCACGGGAAGGCCAAAACAAAACGCCCGACGGTGAGGTCGGGCGTTTCAGAAGAATGCGGGGTGAGGGCACCCCACCCACAAAACTCAGCGATACTCCTCGTTGGTCATGGCGTTAATTATCTTAAAGTTCTCAACATGATAGTTGGGATCAGCCCGGAAGGCCAGTTTTACGCTGAAGATCTTTTGTGATCTGCGCCGCCCGCATGCGGGCACCTGCGACCGATCACCCCTACGGGGCCAACCTCGCGGTTGACTATCTCCGCGCTGCCGCGCTTCGTCGAGGATCGACGGGTGGACGGGTGGACGTTCCAGATTGGTTTACCCC
The DNA here is from genome assembly GCA_964486705.1 of uncultured Oleiharenicola sp. Taxonomy (GTDB): domain Bacteria; phylum Verrucomicrobiota; class Verrucomicrobiia; order Opitutales; family Opitutaceae; genus Lacunisphaera. Next base: position 364 of record CAZAOI010000040.1, read on the forward strand.
CGACGCGGTGATTTTAGTTGGTATTTGGTGCTGCGGCCGCCGCCTTCGCCGGTCACCAAGACGCCACCATTAACCAAAAGCTTGATGTCGCGCAGCGCGGTGTCGAGCGAGCAACTAGCCAGTTTCGCATAGCGCGAGGTGGACAGATCGGGATCGGAGCCGTCCAGCAGTGCATTTATTACCAAACGCTGTCGGTCGTTGATGGTGATCGCGTGATTGATCGAATCCCAAATGGTCGCTTTGCGGATAATCCTTGCGAGGGACACTTCCGCGCCCTGTAACGCGCGATCAAGGCAGCCAAGGAACCAAGTGAACCAGTCGGTGATGTCCAAGGCTCCCTTCTGGGTATTTTCCAGGGCCTCATAGTATTGCTTTTTCTCCGACTCGAGCTGAGTCGACATGCTAGAGAACCGCATTGGTGAGCCATCCGCTCGCGCCAATGCCATGTCGGCGATCGCGCGGCTGACACGGCCGTTACCGTCTTCAAAAGGGTGGATCGTCACGAACCAAAGATGAGCGAGGCCGACGCGAAGCACAGGATCGGTTTGGTCACGACTTTCGAACCATTGAAGAAAGCGCGCCACTTCCACGGTAAGACGGTCCGCATTCGGCGCTTCGAAGTGAATATTTTTTGGGCGGACGCGATCCCGACTCATTGGCCCTGAAACAACCTGCATGGGATCCATATCTGGAGTGCGCCACTGCCCGGTAAGCACTCGATGCATGCCGCCTCGTCCGCCCGGGAAAAGGGAGGATTGCCAGCCAAGCAGGCGCTCAGTGGTCAGTGGCTCGACGTATTTTTGGGCCGCATCTAGCATCATCTCGACCGCTCCTTCGATATCGCGACTTGAGGCGGCGCTGTCGACGGGCTGGATACCCATGCGCCGGGCGATGGAGGAGCGAACGGATTCCGGATCAAATATAGTGCCCTCAATGGCGCTTGATTTGATCACTTCCGCGGTGAGATTTTCCAATGCGGCCTCGTCGCGGAAACGAAACCCAAGCCCTTCCATCCGACCAAGGAGCCGCCCTTGGTGATGCCGGACCTCCAAGAGTTTTGGCATCAATTTAGCATCATTCCATGTGAAATGAGGCCATTCGGGGCGCTGATGAATATATCGCATGGAAAGGTAGTTACGAAAGCATGCGGTGAATACAAGTCTTATTCACCGCACAATATGCGGCGAATAATGGCAATATTCACCGCAAGTAGATAGCTGAATGCCATCAAGCCACAGTGCTCTAATAACTTAAGCAGATGCGATCTGCCTAGGATGTCCCCCCTCAAAGGGCTCCTAAAACAAAGCGCCCGGCGGTGAGGCCGGGCGCGGGGGGATTTGAGAATGAGAACGAGTAGGAGAACGAGAATGATTTCTTACCGATACTCTTCGTTCGTCATTGCGTTGATGATTTTGAAATTCTCGACATGGTAGTTCGGGTCGGCTCTAAACGCTAACTTCACGCTGAAGATTTTCTCCATGCGGACGAGCAGGTCGGCGTCCTCGGAGCGGAGGCGCTCGAGGATCGACGGGTGGACGTGGACTCGCAGCGAGTATTCCTTGCCGTCCTTCCGGGTCTGGAGCCGGCGGGCGACCGAGGACAATTTGCGCTGGAGTTCCACGGACATCGTCGTGGCGGATTTCACGATGCCGCGGCCACGGCAGTAGGGGCACGCGGTGTAGATGTTGGCCGAGAGCGATTCCTGCTGGCGCTGGCGGGTCATCTGCATGATGCCGAGCTGCGAGATGGGCAGGATGTGGGTCTTGGCTTTGTCCTCGGACATGAGCTCGACCATCTTGTCGTACACCGCGTTGCGGTGGCGGCGCTCCTTCATGTCGATGTAGTCCATGATCACGAGGCCGCCGATGTTGCGGAGCCGGATCTGGCGCGAGATTTCCTGGGCGGCCTCCATGTTGACCTGGAAGATGGTGTTCTTCTCGTCGCCGGAGCGGGACTTGTGCGAGCCGGTGTTGACGTCGATGGAGATGAGGGCCTCGGTCTCGTCGATGACGATTTCGCCGCCGGAGGGCAGGGTGACGCGGCGCTGGAAGGTTTGCTCGATCTGGCGCTCGATGTTGTAGCGCTCGAAGACCGGGATGGACTCCTTGTAGTAGGCGATCTTGCCGCGCGAACGGGAGGAGATCTGCGAGACGAGTTCCTGCGTGCGCTTGAAGTCGTCCTCGTTGTCGATGAGCACGCGGTCGATATCCTCGGTGAGGAAGTCGCGGACGGTGCGCTCGACGATATCCGGCTCCTGGTAGAGGCAGGAAGGAGCGCGGTCGTTCTCCATCTTGTGCATGATCTCGGTCCACTTGGTAATGAGGAGGTGGAGATCGCGGACGAAGTAGCGGGGTTTCTTCCCTTCGCCGGCGGTGCGGACGATGACACCCATGCCTTCGGGGATGGTGAGTTCGTTGATGAGGGTTTTCAGGCGCTTGCGCTCCTGGGGGTCCTCGATCTTCCGGGAGATGCCGCAGCCGTCGGAGAACGGCGTGAGGATGAGGTAGCGGCCGGGCAGGGAGAGATTCGTCGTGGTGCGCGGACCCTTGGTCCCGATCGGGCCCTTGGTCACCTGGATGACGATTTCGCTGCCGGGCGGGTAGAGGCTGGGGATGTCCTTGACGGTCGGTTGGGCGGGGCGCTGGCCGCCGGCGTCCTTCTTCTTGTTGACGCGCACGACCTCGACCGAGGAGTCGGTGGCGGCCGGGAGCATGTCCCAATAGTGGAGGAAGGCGTTCTTGTTATAGCCGATGTCGACGAAGGCGGCCTTGAGGCCCGGGTCGAGGTTCTTGATGCGACCCTTGTAGATGCCGCCGACCATGCGGCTGTCGGATTCGCGTTCGATTTCGAAGCGGTCGAGGGTGCCGTCGACGAGGAGCGCGACGCGCTTCTCGAGGGGCTCCGAATTGATGACGAGTTCGCGGAAGGAGCCCTTTTCCTTGCGGAAAATGCTCAGAATCTTCTGGAGGATGGGCCGGTTGGCGGCGCGCTCCTTGGCTTCGCCGTGCAATTGTTCGGCTGTGAGGGGCTCGCTGTGCTTCTGGGGCGGCGGGCTGGCGAGTTCCTCTTCATAACGTGAGGCGGCGTCCTGAGGGGAGCCGGAGTTGGATGGCTGATCGTTCATGGTGGGTTTGATCCCGGGTGGGGTTGGAGACGGGGCACCCATCTGCCGCGAGCTGTGCGCAGGAGATTCCGGCAAAACGGTCCATATCGCGTTGGGGGGAACTCATGTTAAAAGTCCCTCCGGAAACGATAGACGCTTTGGACCAGTCCTTGCAGCAAGCAGCAGCTGAGCACAAAGGTGCCGCCGTAGCTAATAAATGGAAGCGGTATGCCTTTGACCGGCACCAGGCCGATGGTCATGGCGATGTTGACGAACACATGCACGGTCAGGAGCACCGTGACGCCCAGCGCCAGAAGCGCGCCGAAGCGGTCGCGGGCGAGCCCGGCGATCCGCAGTCCGTTCCACAACACCACGCCAAACAGTCCGATGACGGTGATGCTTCCCAAAAATCCTTTTTCCTCCGCGATGACGGAGAAGATGAAGTCGTTGTGCGCGACGGAGCGCGGCAGGTAGCCGAGCTTGGCCTGCGTGCCCTCGGTCCAGCCTTTGCCGGTCAGGCCGCCGGAGCCGACGGAGATGAGCGACTGGCGGCTGTTCCAGCCGATGCCCATGGGGTCGACCTTGTCGGGCATGGCGAACACGAGCACGCGGTTGCGCTGGTAGTCCTTCAGGGGCAGCCACGAATGCGGCTCGTAGGCGCCGCGGTTGCGGGTGTAGTCGAGCTTGTTCTCCTCCATGAAGACGGAATACCGCCAGACATCGAGCGCGACCATGCCCACGAGGAGGGCAAAAACGCCCAGAGCCCCGGCAAAAAACCGCGTGGAGAGATTGGAGACAAACAGCATGGCAAAGACCATGGGGGCGATCACCAGCGCGCTGCCCAGGTCGGGTTCCGCGATTATCAACAACATGGGGATGCCCACCGCAAGGGCCAATTTTACAAGGGTTTGCAGGGAGTCGCGGACAGTGCCGAGTTTCGAGCCGGTGAGGATGGAGGCGGTGGCGAAGAGGACGGCGACCTTGGCGAATTCCGAAGGTTGGAAGGCCCCGAGACCGGGGAGGTCGAGCCACCGGCGGGCGCCCATCCCGTGGGTGGTGCCGATGCCGGGGATGAGCACCAGCAGAAGCATGGCCAGCGCCGCAAGATAGACAAAGTGTGCGTATTTCATCCACAGCCGGTAATCCAAGAGGGAAGTGGCGAGATAAATGACGGCGCCGAGGCCCAACCACACCAACTGCTGGGCCCACTGGTGCTGCGCCGTGGCCATCTGCGCACTATAGATGAAAAACACGCCAAACAGGCTCAAGATCGCGATACAGGCGGGCGTGATCCAATCGAACCGCTCACGCGTGGTGAACTTGAAGAGACTGGCGAGATCAATGCTGCGGGTGAGCTTCACGGCTGGAGTGACCGCCACTAAACACCCGCCGCGCGCGCTGGCAACGGCGCAATCGCTCTGCGGCCGGGAAAAGCGCCGGTTTTCTGCGGTATTGCCAAGTCGGGCGGCCGCCGTAGGTTGACGCCCCTTCATGTTGACCGTCATCGCAGCCGCCAAACCTTTGATCCAGCCCAGTGCGGCCGAGCCGTATCTTTGGGCCCTGGTCGGGGCGGCTTTGGTCGGTCTCGCGGGCGGGTTTGTGGCGGTCTGGTTCATCATGCGCCAGGCGCGCCGGTTGGCCGAACAGAGCGCCCAATCCCATCTGGAGCTCGCCAAGCGCGAAGCCGCCGTCGCCTCCCAGGAACTGATCAGCCAGGCGGAGCAGGAAATCCGCGATCGGGAGGCCGAGCTCAATCGCGACCTCGACCGCCGCAAGATCGAGATCGAGATGATGCTGCGCGAAATCCGCTCGCATGAGGAATCGCTCGCCCTCCTTGACTACCAGCTCGAGCAGCGCCAGGAGCGGCTGACCCGCGAAGCCAACGCCATCACGGCGGCTCGCGACGCCATGCGCGACCTCTCCAAGAGCCTGCGCAAGCGCCTGGAAGGCGTCGCTTCGCTCGACGGCGAGGAAATCCGCCTCCAGTTGCGCGGAGAAGTGACCTTTGAATGCCAGGAAGAGCTGCGCGCCCTGCGCAAGGAGTTGCTCGAGAAATCCGAGCAGGACGTGGTGCAGGAGGGCAAACGCATCCTCGTCGCCACCATGCAGCGCCTCGCCAGCAAGCCGAACAACGACATCATGGCGACGATCGTCCAGCTGCCCAACGAGGAGATGAAGGGCCGGATCATCGGTCGCGAGGGGCGCAACATCAAATCCTTCGAGGCCGCCACCGGCACCACGTTGCTCATCGACGAATCGCCGCTGATGGTGCTGGTTTCATCCTTCGACCCCGTGCGGCGCGAGGTGGCGAAAATCGCCCTCGAGGCCCTGCTCAAGGACGGTCGCATTCACCCCGCCAGCATTGAGGATTTTGTGGGCCGCGCCCGGCAGGAGATGGACCTGCATGTCGCCCAGCTCGGCGAGGAAGCCGTCGACCGGCTGGCGATTTCCGGCCTCCATCCCGAGGTCATCAAACTTCTCGGCAAGCTGCGCTTTCGTTTTTCCTACACGCAGAATGTCCTCGATCACTCGGTCGAGGTCGCGCAGCTCTGCTCCATGCTCGCCTCCGAGCTGGGGCTGGATCCCCATCTCGCCAAGCGCGCCGGGTTGCTGCACGACATCGGCAAGTCCATCGAGGGCGAATACGAGGGCAGCCACGCGCAGATCGGCGCCGACTTTATCCGCCGCTACGGCGAGACCACGATCGTCGTCAATGCCGTCGCCGCCCACCACGCCGAGGTCAAACCCGAGACCATCTACGCCGGGCTGGTCGTTCTCGCCGATGCCGTCTCGGCGGCCCGGCCCGGCGCGCGCGCCGAGCCGATGACCTCGTACATCGAGCGGTTGGGCCGGCTGGAGAAACTCGCGATGACTCTGCCCGGTGTCCAGCAGGCCTTTGCCATTCAGGCCGGCCGCGAGGTGCGGGTCGTGGTGCAGCCCAGCGTCGTGACGGACGAACAGGCCTGTGCCTTGGCCAAGACGCTCCGGCTCAAGATCGAGCAGGAGCTCGACTATCCGAGCACGATCAAGGTCACGGTCATTCGCGAGCAGCGCTATACGGAAACGGCGACATAGCGCGGCGGGGCCGCGCAGCTTTAGGCTTTAAGCCGTAAGCTTACCGTTTACAGCTTTCCTATGGCTGACCCAAAGATCCTCGAAACCTTTCCGAATCCCGCGCCGCAGCGCGACTATTTGATCGAGCACACGCACCACGAGTTTACCTCGGTGTGTCCGATGACCGGGCACCCGGATTTTGCGGAAATCACGGTGGCTTATGTGGCACACAAGAAGTGCGTCGAGCTGAAGTCGCTCAAACTCTACTTTCATGCCTTCCGCAACGAGGGAATGTTTTTCGAGGCGGCGACGAACAAGATTTGCGACGACCTCGGCACCGCGCTGCAGCCGCGCCGCCTGACGATCGTGGCGAAGTGGAAGGCCCGGGGCGGCTTCTCGTCGATCGTCACCGCCGAGTGGAAGAAGGCGCGGAAATGAGAACTTATTGAGCCCACAGAACACCCGGACCCCCGGAATTATTCTGGGTTTTCCGTCATTCTGTGGGTTCCGTGTATTCTGTGGGCCATTGCTGGAAAGACACCCCGATTCACTTCATCGATTTCGAGGGCAACGCCACCTCGGGCATCATCGAGTTTGGCGTGGTGACGTTGCGCGGTGGGGAGATCGGGGAGACGCGGTCCCGTTTGTGCGGGCCGCACGGGCCGGTGACGGCGGAAGACACGGCCATCCATGGACTGAGTGAGCCGGCGTTGCGCGCGGCGGCGCCGTTTCGGGACGAGTGGGAATATTTTGCGGACTTGCGAGCGGCCGGGCCGCTGGCGGCGCACTTTGCCCACGTGGAAAACCACCTGCTCAAGACGGAGTGGGCTTACCCGCGGACGGCCCCGGATTTCGCCCGCCCGGGGAAGACCGCTACTGATTGGGGGCCGTGGATCGACACCGGCCGGCTCTACCCGCAGTTTTTTCCGCAGCTCGGCGATGGCAAGCTGGAGGAACTGGTGGCGGGGTGCGGCTTGGAGGCGGAACTCGCGAGCCACGGGGCGGCGCATTGTCCGGCGGAGCGCCGACATTACCACGCGGCCCTCTATGATGCGCTGGCCGGCGCGCTGCTCTTGCGGGCCTTCCTGCGACGACCGGAATTTGCCGAGGCCACGTTGCCGTGGCTGCTGCGGATGAGCACGCTCAGCGGCGAGCGGCGCGACGCGTTGCAGCAGGGCGATTTGTTTTAGACGGCTCCGTCCGGCTCGTTGGATCGCGCAATGGCGGGTCGGACGGTCCCGCGGCCGGTCGGGGAAGTCGGGCAGGGACCTGGCCGACCACCAGAATTCTTATTCCGCGAAGCGTTGGAGCAACTCCGCCAGCGGACAGTGAGCGAGCGAGGGCAGGGTGAGATCGGCGTGGGCGAAATCGTGGTTGAGCGAGGACGGGCCGGGCACCGCGGCGCACCACAGGCCGGCCCGCTTGGCCGCGTGGGCGCCGTGCTCGGAGTCTTCGATCGCGAGCGCTTCCCGGCCGGTGAGACTGAATTTTTCGATCACCGCGCAGTAGAGATCCGGCTCGGGTTTGCCGGCGGAAACGTCTTCGATGCAGCGGAGGTAATCAAACCACTCGGCCAAACCGAGGCGGGCGAGATGGCCCTCGACGTGCGCGTGGCTGGAGTTGGACGCCAAGCCGATCTGCAACCGGAGCGCTTTTGCCTCCTGCAGATATTCCAGGACGCCGGGCAGCACCGGCTGGCGGACGACGAGTTCGCGATTCACGCGTTTTAACTCGGCGTCGAGTGCGGGTCGGTCGGCGTCCGGGCCGAAGCCGGTCCAAAGATCAAAATGCAGATCGGTGAGGCCGACGGCCTGGCCCGCGAGTTGGCGGGAGAACGGCCGGCCGGCGCGGCGATGAATCAGTTCACACGCGTCGATGAGCGTGGTCTCGGTGTCGATAATCACACCGTCGAAATCAAAAACCAAGGCGCGGATCATGCGGAAAGATACGGGTTTGGTCGGCTGGAACGGCGCGGGCTGAATCGGGGCCGGAGGCCAAGTTCAAGGGTGGCCCCCGGGTTTTTGTTCCTCCAGCAAGCGGCGGCGGACATAGACGCGAATGGGTGCCGCGTTGCTTACCAGGCGATATTCCTGACGGACGTGCTCGGCGAGGGCCGGGAATGATTCGTGGCCCTCGGCAACCGGATCGCGATGGCCGTAATCATCCGGGCCGACCGAATCGACGAAGAATGCAGGCTGATTCACCTGCAAGTCGGCGAGAAAGCGGGTGCGGAAGTAGTCGCGCAGCGGAGTGGCCTGCAATTGTCCGTCCGTATGGGCTTCGCGCGTGGCTTGGGGCAACTGGGTGTCGACGTATAATTCCGGCCGCCAGCCCCACACGGCGAGGGCGTCGCCCGGGCGTTTTGTCTGATTGATGAAGCCGCTGGCCGCCGCCCACGGCTTTCCGGTCGGGGCGAGTTTTTGCAGCGCCTGCCGGTCGGAGACCCGGTCGATCACCTGGGTCCCGACGCCGAGGAGAAAAAACAACGACCCGAGCGCGAGGCCCTTTCTCCGCGCGCCGCCCGCGGGCGGAAGCAAGGGGCCCCAGTGCAGGCCGACGAGCAGGGCCAGCGGGAGCGACAGAAAGAGCAAGTAGTGGGGATAGAGCCGGCCGGGCGCGAGGACCGCGCCGTAGGCGGCCAGCAGCAAGGTCCAGCCAAGGAGCACGGGTCGCCATGCGCATTGGCGCCAGCCCCATAAACCGAGGCCGAGCAGCAGGAGCAAGCCGTAGTGAAAAGACGAAAAGCCCCACGCAAGATCGGTCAGGTAGTGCAGCACGTAGCCGGACGAGGCCCACTCCATCGATCGGCTCTGCGCATAGTGCAGGCTGTGCACGACCGAGGATTGATAGAAATTTCCCAGCTGGCCGCTCTGCCAAAGACTGAGCAGGGGCAGGGCGAAACCGGTGCCGGTGCCGGCCAGCAGAATGCAAAAATCCCGCCGGATTTTCCGCAAATCCGCCGCTGGTTGTTGCAGGATCCAAACCAGCGCCGAGAAACCGACGGCCGCGCCCAACGGCAGGACTTGAAACTTGGTGTAGGGGAGGAGACCGAGAACCAGCCCGCCGCCGGCGAGCCGCGCGCGACTGGTCAGGGCGCCGTCGGCCTGAAAAGCGGACAGGCACAACCAAACCGCCAGGGCGCAAAAAAACAGCGGGGAGAGTTCACTGCAATAGGGCACGAAATCCCAGAAGAGCAGGCACACCATCAGCGCGGCCAGCGGGAGTACGAGGAGCCGGGCCTTCCGGTCACCGTGGAGATGGCGCAGGCTTAGGTAGGTGAGCATCACCGTGCCCCAAGTGAGCAGCAGAGCCACGAGCCGGCCGGTGCCATAGTCAATCGGCAGGCCGAAAAGCTTGGGCAGAGTCAGCGGCCACACCACCAAGGGACCCGAGGTGGTGGGATCGATCCACCAGAACTGGCCGCGGGCGGCCATCGTGATGGCGCCGGCCAGAAACTGGGATTCATCCGGGTTGATGGAACGGAAATAGAAAATGCCCGGCCAGCGCCAGGCGAACATGGTCAGAAGCAGGAGCGTTCCGAAAACCGCGGGCGGGTTCCAGCGCCGCGACCAATGACCGCCCGGCGCGCCGGCCGGCGCTGCTGACGCCAGCCACAGGACGAGAGTCCCGCCCGCCGCGAGCCAGTACCACTGCGGGTCGGAGCCGATCTGGCGCAGGAAGTCAGACATGGCGGAGGAGAACAGCCGGTCGGCGCGGCGATGGTGCAATCGGGTGGGCGTCGATGTCCCGATCGACGCCTGTCGCCGATGGGGAAATCGGCGCCCGCCTTCCAAGGTCCTGCCGGTGGGAGCGAGCTTGCTTGCGACTCAAAGGGTGCGGGGTCGCGAGCAGGCTCGCTTCCCCAATTTCAACTCCATTGATCCGGCTGAGCCAAACGGCAATGGGGGGGCGTCGGTGTCCCGATCGACGCCTGTCGCCGATGGGGAAATCGGCGACTACCTTTAAGGGGCCCGGCTGGGGGAGCGAGCTTGCGCGCGACTCGGAGTGTGGGGTGTCGCAAGCTCGCTCGCTCCCCCAATTTTCCACCGCATCGATCCGGCTCAGCATGGGAACCTCAAAACCATTTCTTCTTTTTCAGATAGATGGCCATCAGCACGGTGGACACCAGCGTGAGCAGGCACGCGTAGTTATAACCGTGGGTCGAACGCAGCTCGGGCATATGATCGAAGTTCATGCCGTACCAACCGCCGACCAGAACGGCCGGCAGGGTGACGGCGGTGAGGGCGGTGAGAAACTTGATCCCCTCGTTGGCCTCGAAGGCGGCTTTGTTGAGGTAGATGTCGAACGCCATCATCAACCGCTCCTGGTAGCCCACCAAAGTCTCCTCCAGCCGGGCGAGATTGTCCCGCAAGTCGCGAAAGTAAGGCAGCAGCTTGGCGCGGATCATTTTGCTGTCACCGCGGACCAGCCGCTCGATCACCTCGCGTTGTGGCCGCACGATCTGGCGGAGTTTGGTGAAGTCACCGCGGACGTGCAGCAGCTCGGGCACGAGTTTCTTGTTCGAGTCCTGGATCAGCACAATCTCTTCGATCTCTTCGAGCTCGGCATGCAATTCCGCCAGCATCGGCGCGTAGTTGTCCACGAGCAGATCGAGCAGGGAGTGGGCGAGCCGGTCGGGTCCGCGCGGTCCGATGCCGACATTTTTAGCCAGGCGCTCGCTGAGTGTCGTGACCGAGCGCAGGGGAGTGCGGTGAAAGGTGACGAGAAATTCCTTGCCCAGGAAGAGGTCGAGCTCGGTGGAGGCGAACTTGTCCTGCCGGGTGAAATCGACGGCGTGAGTCACCATGAAGAGGTAGTCCTCGTAGTCCTCGATTTTTGGCAAGCTGCTGGGGGTGACGCAGTCCTCGATGGCCAGCGGGTGAAACTGAAAGACACCTTCGAGGATGGCCTTGATTTCCTCGTCGGTCGGATTGTCGAGGTCGACCCAGAGGATCAGGCCCTTGTCGGCGATCAACAGGCGCAAGGCCTCGACCTCCAGGTCTTGACCCACGAGTTTGCCGTCGCTGAAGATGAAGGAATGGATCATGCGCTTAGGGGCCATGCTGGCGCGGTCGGGGAAACTGGCAAGCCCGCGGTAGAGCGCGGTCCGGGCGCTCCTTTCCTAGCCCGGATGTTTCACGCTCATGACGAGCAATTCTAGAAAAATATCCGTCTGCCCTCCGGGCCGAGCGACTTTGTCGCGGTTAGCCCCGACAACTCCGACTCGGTCGCGAGTGAGGTCGGCCCGACCGGGCGAATATTTCACACCTCTGAGGGTGAACGATGCGGGCTAGGCGATCGGACCGAAGATTTTGTTCTCCAACTCGACGACGGTCGCGATGAAGGCTTCGGGCGTCGCCGCGGCGAACAGGGCTTCGCGCTGGGGGGCTTCCTTGATCAGGCGGCAGAGTGAGCCGACGAGCATCAGGTAGTCGCCCGGATTTGATTTCGGGGTGCCGAGGACGAACAGCAGGCGGACGTTCTGGTCGCTGTTTTCAAAATGGACGCCGGTCGCGCTGCGGCCCACGGCGATCACGATTTTCTTCACCTGCTCAGTCCGGGCGTGGGGCAAGGCGATCTCGTTGCCGAGACAAGTCGTGTCGAGCCGCTCGCGCGCCAGCAACTCGTGGTAGAAGCCCTCGAAGTTGACGACGTCGGGGTGATGTTCAAGCAGCCGCGCCACTTCATGGATGGCCTGGGTGCGTTTGGTGCTTTGCAAATGCAGCTGGATGCGGGCGGGCGTGAGCAGACTGGAAAGACGAACGGCCATGGATGGGATGGATGGGAAAAGAGATTCACCGCCCCAGCAGTTGGCAAGGCCGGAAGTGGCCAGGCGCTGTTATGATCCTGAATTTTGGGCGCGGCGGGTTGTCGCCTGGTGGCGCCAACGGTGCGGGGCAGTTGCAGCAGTTCGCTTTGCGCGGCGGCGATCTGCGCCCGATACGCCCGCAGTCGCACGAAGCCAATCCCGCTGCAGGCCACGGCGAGGACCACGAATGCCGCAGTGAATGCATCACGCAGGGGATGGGCGGGGGCGATGGGCAGCGGAGGCGCGATTGCTGCCGATCGCCCCACCGGGCTCGAAATTTAGTCGGCTGGAGCCCTGCGCAAAAGAAAACGCGCCGGGAATGGCGCGCTTCTCCTGGGGGGGCCGCTGCCGACCCGGAGAATGGGCAGCGGTGGCGCGGCGGAAGCGGGCACCAGGACGGGCCCGCCTGCCTCAGGTTGCCGGCGGGGGTGGGATTTCCAGCGGCGGAGCGGAATTGGCTTCCAGTTCCTCCGAGGTTTCGACGATCCGGGCAATGGCGAGCAGTTTGTCGCCCGCCTCGAGGTTGACGAGGCGGACGCCCTTGGCGCCGCGGCCGGTCTCGCGGATTTCCTTCACGCGGGTGCGGATGCTCTGCCCCTTGGCTGTGAGCAGCATCACCTCGTCGGTATCGTGGACGCTGAGGGCTCCGGCGACGTTGACGGAACCGTCTTCCGGCAGGTCGATGGCGATGACGCCGGTGCCGCCGCGGCTGGTGAGGCGGTAGTCTTCGAAGGGAGTTCGCTTGCCGATACCGTCCTCGCGGGCGACGAGCAGGCGGGAGGCCGGGTCGCAGACCTCGATGGCCTTGACGTAGTCGCCCTCATACTTGAAGCGCATGCCGGTGACGCCGACGGTGTCGCGACCCTGGTCGCGGAGATCGGCTTCGTTGAAGCGAACCGCCTGGCCCTTGTGCGAAATGAGGACGATCTCATTTTCGCCGTTGGTGAAGACGCAGCCGACGAGGGTGTCGCCTTCCTCGAGCTTGATGCCGCGCAGGCCGCCTTCGCGGGTGGCGTTGGTGTAGTCGGCAAGGTTGGTCTTCTTGGTCACGCCGTTCTTGGTGACCATGATGAGGTGATTTTGGTCGGAGAAATCCTGCACGCAGATCATCGCGGCGATCTTCTCGCCCGGGCTGAGGCGGAGGAAGCCGGCGACGGACTTGCCCTTGGAGGTGCGGGCGCCCTCGGGAATGTCGTAGACCTTCTTGACGAGGCACTGGCCGGTGCTGGTGAAGTAGAGGATGAAGTCGTGGGTCGAGGCGGTGAAGAGGTTCTCGGCGAAATCCTCCTCATAGGTCTCGGCACCGATGACGCCCTTGCCGCCGCGTTTCTGGGAGCGGTACTCGGCCACGGGCGTGCGCTTGATGAAGCCGAGGTGCGAGACGGTGATGACGCAGCCGACGTTGGGCACGACGTCCTCCATGCGGAGGTCGCCGGCGTCGTCGATGATCTCGGTGCGGCGGGGGGAAGCGTATTTGTCGCGCAGCTCGAGCAGTTCCTTCTTGATCAGGGCGAGCAGCATGGCTTCGGAGCCGAGGATGCCGCGGAGCTCCTCGATGAGCTTCATGAGTTCGAGGTATTCCGCCTCGATCTTGCCGCGCTCGAGGCCGGTCAGCTGGTAAAGGCGGAGTTCGAGAATGGCGTTGGTCTGGCGCTCGGAGAGCGGATACTTTGCCATCAGCTTCACCTTGGCGTCATCGCGGTTGGTGGAGGCGCGGATGATTTTGACGAAGTCGTCGAGGTTATCGAGGGCGATGATGTAGCCCTCGAGAATGTGGGCGCGGTCCTCGGCCTGGCGGAGGCGGAACTGGGTGCGGCGGGTGATGACGTCGCGGCGGTGGTCGACGTAACACTCGATGAGCTCCTTGATGTTCATCTGCTTCGGCCGCTTCTTGTCGAGGGCCAGCAAAATGACGCCGAAGGAGGATTCGAGCGCGGTCTTTTGGTAGAGCTGATTGATGACGATCTGCGACTGCTCGCCGCGCTTGAGCTCGATGACGATGCGGGTGTTCTCGTCGGACTCGTCGCGGAGGTCGCGGACGCCTTCGATTTCCTTGTCGCGGACGAGGTCCGCGATGCGGAGGACGAGCGTGGCGCGGTTCACGTTATACGGGATCTCCGTGATCACGATCTGCTCCATGCCATTCTTCATCTCCTCGGTGTGGGCCTTGCCGCGCATGCGGACGATGCCGCGGCCGGTGGTGAGGTAGGATTTGATACCGGCGCGGCCGTTGATGTAGCCGCCGGTGGGGAAATCCGGGCCGGGAATGTAGCGGATCAGCTCTTCCACGCTGATGCTGGGCCGGTCGATCACGGCGCAGGTGGCGTCGATGATTTCGGAGAGATTGTGCGGCGGGATGTTGGTCGTCATGCCGACCGCGATGCCGGTCGAGCCGTTCATCAGCAGGTTGGGCAGCGCGGCGGGGAGAACCGTCGGCTCGGTGGTGGACTCCTTGTAGTTCGGGATGAAGTCGACGGTCTCCTCCTCAATGTCCTTGAGCAGTTCCTCGGCGATGGCGTTGAGGCGGGCCTCGGTGTAACGGTAGGCGGCGGGCGGATCGCCGTCGACGGAACCGAAGTTGCCCTGCGGGTCGATCAGCGGGTAGCGCATGACCCAGGGTTGGGCGAGCCGCACGAGGGTGTCGTAGACGGACGAATCGCCGTGGGGGTGGTAATTCTTCAGCACTTCGCCGACGACGCCGGCGCACTTGTCGAACGGGCGGTTATGGACCAGGCCCTCGCGCAACATCGCGTAGAGGATGCGGCGCTGCACCGGCTTCAGGCCGTCGCGGGCGTCGGGCAGGGCGCGCGAGACGATGACCGACATCGAATACTCGATGTAGGCTGTCTGCATGATGTCCGTGATGTTGGCGGACGTGAGTTTTTCGGAAGCGGTGTACACAGAGGAGAGCGGTAAGGTTTAAGCGATCAGCAAGGCGGGTGGCTCAGACATCCAGAAACTGGACGTTGAGGGCGTTGTCCTCGATGAACTGGCGGCGGGGCGGGACCTCGTCACCCATGAGCAAGGTAAAGAGGGCGTCGGCTTTCGCCGCGTCGTTGATGCCGACCTTGAGCAGACGGCGGTGCTCGGGATCCATCGTCGTTTCGTAGAGCTGTTTCGGGTTCATTTCGCCGAGACCTTTGTAGCGTTGGATGGAAAGGCCCTTGCGGCCGTTGGCCCGGATTTGTGCGACGATCTCCAGCGGGGAGAAGAGCTCGGTCTTGGTTTCGTTTTTCGCCCCGGCGTTTTCCGTCATCGTGTAGCGAACCGTGGCGGTGGGCGAGAACTGGGCGATATCCAGCCCGGCTTTTTCGATGGCCTTGATCAGTTTCGTCATCTCGTTCGATTCAAAGATCTCGTGCACGGTGACCCGGCGCACCGGCTGGCCCTCCTTCGGCTGTTCGGACAGGTCGGCGTCCATGCCCATTTCAGTGATAAAGCCGGCGCGGGCCTTGTCGTCGGCGAGGAAGCGGTGGGACTCCTTGTTACCCTCGCGGATGCGGGCGATGTAGCGCGGCAGTTCCTGCGTGGCCGGGTCTTTGGTGTCCAGATATTCGGCGAGGCCCGCGCCGTAGCGCGTGATGCCGCCGCCGAGCTTTTCGAGGGCGGCGGTCAGCTCGACGATCTTGTCAATCGATGCGGGGGCGAAGATGTGGCTGTCGTTCGTCCGGGCCAGAATGATGTCCTCCGAACCGAGCTCGAGCAGGATGCGGTTGAGCTGTTCGTCGTTGTCGACGTACTGCTCGCGTTTCTTGCGCTTGATTTTGTAGAGCGGGGGCTGGGCGATGTAGACGAAACCGCGTTCGATGATTCCCTTCATCTGCCGGTAGAGGAAGGTGAGCAGGAGGGTCCGGATGTGCGAGCCGTCCACATCGGCATCGGTCATGATGATGATCTTGTGGTAGCGGGCCTTGTCGGCGTTGAAGGCGGATTCGTCTTCGCCAGTGCCAATGCCGGTGCCGATGGCGGTGATGAGGGTCCGGATTTCCTCGTTGTTGAGGACCTTGTCGAGCTGGGCTTTCTCGGAGTTGATGA
>CAZAOI010000041.1:0-15873 GCA_964486705.1 uncultured Oleiharenicola sp.
CCGCCGCGGAGGCGGCGCGACTGGCCCTGGGTTCGCAGCCGCGAACAACAGGACATATCGGCGACGAGCGTCGGTGTGGAACCCGACGCCCACCCAATGCATGATCCTAAAAAACTCGATTGAAATGCGGAGGGCGCGGAAAACACAGAGGAAAGAACAAGCCCATGCGCTCAAGTGCGGACTCACCCGCCGGGTGAATGTATTTCTGTGATCACTCTGATACAACGCTCTGTTTTTGCGTTTTTTGTGCTTTTTGTGGCCAATTCTTCTGCGGAATTTAAGATGATTTTGGCTCAGGCTTTCTGCTTTTGCGTTTGTGTCCTCTGCCTCTAGCCGGCTCGGTCGGGGCCGATTCTTCTGCGGAATTAAGGACAACCGGGCCTATCACCGAGAGGCGTCGGTCCGGAGACCGACGCCCACCGATTGCGTGATCCCGACTCAGTCGCGGTAGTTCAGGGCGGGCGGGCGATCGCCAAGCAGGGGGGTGTATTTGAAGTCCGCGCCCCGGCGCTGGGCGAACTCAGCCTTGGCCTGCGCGATGGCGGCTGGCTGCGTGAAGAGGTCGATCGCGGTCAGCGCCATGGTTTTGGCGGCGACGACCATGCCCTTGAGGCCGATGCTCGTACCGCCGGCGGCCACGGCCTGCCAGCTGTGCGCCGGAGTGCCGGGCACCCAGGTTGCGGCTTCGAGCCCGACCGTGGGCACCACCCAGCTCACATCGCCGACATCGGTTGAGACGCCGGAAGGCGCCACGACGGGCTGGAAGGGCTGGATGACATTAGCGGTGTCGACCGACAAAGGTTTGTCGAGCAGAGTGCGGCTGATGGTTCCGGCGAAGATTTTTTCTTCAGCGGTGTAGGGCACGCCGCCAACCCGCGTGAGGTTGGCATGCATGAGGCGGCCGAGGCTCTCGTTGGGCAGGAGATCGTAGGTGCCGCCGGTGATTTCCCAGTCGACCGTCGTGCCGGTGCCGAGGGCGGCGCCCTTGGCGGCATTCGTCACCCGCTCCCAAATGGACTTCACGTGTTCGCGGTTCGGGTGACGGACATAATAATAAACCTCGGCAAAGGCGGGCACGACATTCGGGGCTTCGCCGCCGCGAGTGATGACGTAGTGGATGCGCGTTTCCTGCGGCACGTGTTCGCGCATCAGATTGACCATCGCGTCCATCGCCTCCACGCCGTCGAGCGCGGAGCGGCCTTTCTCCGGCGAGGCGGAGGCGTGCGAGGCGATGCCGTGAAAACGAAATTTGCCCGACATGTTGGCGAGCGCCGGCATCATCGTGATGGCGTTGGCGTCGTTCGGATGCCAGTGCAGCACGACATCGACGTCGTTGAACAGGCCGGCGCGCACCAGGTAGACCTTGCCCGAACCCCCTTCTTCGGCCGGGGTGCCGTAGAAGCGAATCGTTCCCGCCTGCTGGGTGGCCTGCATCCACTCCTTGACCGCGACCGCAGCTTCCGCCGAAGCCGCGCCAAACAAATGGTGCCCGCAGGCATGGCCGGCATTCTGGCCGGGGATGGGCGAGCGCTCGGGCACGGCGGCCTGCGAGATGCCGGGCAGCGCGTCGAATTCGCCGAGGATGCCGATGACGGGCGCGCCGCTGCCGAAGCTCGCGATGAACGCCGTCGGCATGCCGGCGACGCCGGCCGTGACCGTGAAGCCTGCGGCCTTGAGCTGCTCCTGCAGCAGCGCCGAGCTTTGCTTCTCCTTGTAGCCGACCTCGGCGAAGCCCCAGATTTTCAGGGCGGTGGCTTCGTAGGCGGACTTGGTTTCGTCGATGCGGGTGACGACGGCGTCTTTGGTCGTCTGGCCGGTCAAAGCCGCAGTGACGATGCTCAGCACGAGCGCCGGGGCGCGAAGGAGTAACTTCATAAGCGTTGGGAGGTGGTCAGAGCAGCCGGTGATCCCGGGCCCAGCGGGTAAATTCCTGCTCGAGCTGATCAAACGACTCAATGACGAAGAGGGTTTCCTGAAAATGCCAGATATCGTAGGGCTGGGCGGCGAGCGTCTCGGGCCGAAAGGAAATCTTTTTCACCTTGTCCGTCAGGCTGTTTAAAGTCTCGCCGGAGGAGGAAATGATGCCGTTGCCATAGATGCGCGGGCCGGCGGGGCTTTGGATGAGGCCGAATTCCACGGTAAACCAGTAGAGGCGGGTCAAGCCCTCCTCGACGGCGGGATCCTTGCACGCGAGCGCGGCCTGGCCGAGCTTCTGGTAGAAGTTGGCGAAGCGCGGGTGCATGATCATCGGCGTGTGGCCGAAGATATCGTGGAAGCAGTCGGGCGCCGGCGTATAGTCGAGTTCGGAGCGGGCGCGGATGTAATCGGTGCAGGGAAAAATGCGCCGGGCGAGGTGGGAAAAGAAATCGTGCGCGTCGAGCAGCCCCGGCGTGCGCGCGATCTGCCAGTTGGTGGCCTTCTGCAGTTTCCGGGAGACGTCCGCGAGGGCGGGAATGCGATAGTTCTCCAGATCGAGCGCCTGCAAGCCCACGAGAAACTCCTCCGCCGCGCGGCCGGGCAGGAGCGTTTCCATGCGGGCATAGAGCGTGCGCCAGACCTCCTGTTCGTCGTCGGTGTAGGCGGGATAACGACATTCGGCGCCCACGGGCAGGGGCACCGTCAGCTTGTGCGGGATGCAACGCGGATCATCCGCGCCGGTCGGGGCGAGTGCGGGGTTGGGGGCGTGGGGGGGATTTTGCATGCGGCGAATGTGTTCCTTTCCCCGGTGAGAATCGAACGCAAATCGGCCGTTTACGCTGAAAGGAGTAGGGGCGCCGGGTCGGGCCCTTCGGGCGAACAGTTGGTGGTCCGGCAGGTCCCTCTGCCGGAAGGTCGGATGCCCGCGTGGGTTTCTCGAGACGGGCACCGGGACGTGCCCGTCCACCGGAAGACCGCCTACCGGTTCAACAAGGCCGCGACGCGCGTGCGCCCGCGCACGTTCAGCTTGGAGAAAATGGCGGCGAGCTGGGTTTTGATCGTGAGGGGGCTGCGGCGGAGTTCGGCGGCAATCTCGGTGGTGCGCAGCCCCTCGCGCACGCGCATGGCGACCTCGCGTTCCCGCTCGGTCAGCCGCGCCAGGAGGGCGACGGCGCCCGGCGAGAGCGGCCGTTCGCGGTCGCCGCGCGGCCGGCGGTAGTCGAGTTGGAGATGAAAGGCCGGGGGCTGGCCGCCGGGCGGCGCGTAGAGCTTGATTCGCGCGTGCAGGCCGCGGGCATGATCGCTGACGACCTGCGGTTGCGCGGAGGTGGCGCTTTCGGGCCACGTGGCGCGCAGGGCACTGCAGGCCTCGGCCAGGACCGCGGGCAGGTGGAAGGCACTCCGGGCGCGAAGGGCCGCGGCGCGGCGTTCGCCATGATTCCACACGGCGGAAGCGCGCGCCGCTTCGGCGTTGAAGCAGAGCGGCTGCAGATCCCAGTCGAGCAGCAGCAGGCCGACGGGAACCTCTTCCATCATGGCGGCGTAGTGAACCAGCAGGGCAGCTTGATCGGGGGAAGAAGACATGGGGTGGAAAGCGGGGCGTGGGGTAACCCGCGGGGGCACGGACAGTCCGCCCTGTTTAACGGTTGCGCCCGCTGCGGCAAGCCGATTACTCCGTTTGGCTTATAGACCGGTCCGGGTCGGCGGAGTAGAGTGCCCCGCCTCATTTCCGCCTTTCCAATCTTATGACCACGACATTTTTTGAAACCCCGGCCAACAAAAGTGCCCTCTCCAATCCGCTTGGTCTAAAGAGCATCGACCACATCGAGTTCATCGTGGACAACGCCGACCAGTGGCGCGACTTCTTCGTCAACAAATACGGCATGGCCGTGCGCGCCTATGGCGACGCCCACTCGGGCCTCAAGGGCCGGCGGGCCTTCGTGGTGGGGCAGGGGCGCGTTAACTTTCTCGTGGCCGAGCCGCAGGGCACCGGCTCCGAGGCGGACTTCATGCGCTGGCACCTGGAGAAGCACGGCTGCGGGGTGCGCGACGTGGCGTTCAAGGTCAAGGACGCCAAACTCGCCCACACCGAGGCGCAGCGCCGGGGCGCCAAGTCCGCGCGCAATCTGTTTGAGGACGCCGGCATCACGCATGGCGCGATCGCGGCTTACGGCGATACGATCCACAGCTTTGTCGAACGGCGGAAACACGGCGAGTTCGCCCCGGGGTATGTCAACCAGCCGGGCGGGATCGACGACCGCGACATCAACTTCGCGATGATCGACCATGTCGTGGCCAACGTGGAGCAGATGGATCCCTGGGTGCAGTATTACCAGGAAGTTTTCGGTTTCGACCTGTTCATGCACTTTGACATCAACACCGGCCGCTCCGCGTTGATGTCGAAGGTCGTCAGTTCGACCGATGGCTGGGTGAAGATGCCGATCAACGAACCTTCGTCGGCGAATTCGCAAATCCAGGAATATCTCGACCAGTACCAGGGCCCGGGCGTGCAGCACATCGCGCTGCTCACGCCGAATATCATCAGCACGATCGACGAGATGCGCCGGATGGGCCAGGAGTTTCTCGAGGTGCCGGAGACCTACTATGACGCCGCGTTCGATGAGCGGGTCGGCAAGATTGACGAGGACAAGGAGGTGCTCAAGGCGCTCCGCATCCTCGCCGACCGGGACACCGAGGACGGCTACCTCCTGCAGCTTTTCACCAAGTGCGTGTTCACGCGCCCGACGCTTTTCTTCGAGGTCATCCAGCGCAAGGGCACCTCGCGCGGGTTTGGCGAGGGCAACTTCCGGGCGTTATTTGAGGCCATTGAGCGCGAGCAGGCCCGGCGCGGGACGCTCTGAAAACAGGGGCGAGTAGCAGGTAGACAGGGACGCGCATCCGGGCTACAGTCTTTCCAGTTCCACTCGCGACCCACGACCCGCTGCCCACCCCTTTTTCCCCCATGCCATTCTATCGCACTCTCGGGGCCCTGCCCCGCAAGCATCACATCAAGTTTCCGCGCGCCGGTGCGGTGAGCTACAAGGGCGAGGGCCTGCATTACGAGCACATCATCACCACGGAGGGATTCGATCGCGCCTACAGCATCGTCTACCACCTGCGCCCGCCGACGATGGTCAAGAAGGTCGAGCTGTTCCGCGAACAGCCGCTCAAGGTGGCGGCGCACGCTCCGCTCCGCCACCACCACCTGAAGACCGCCCAGATGCCCCGGGCGGGCGATCCCTACACCGGCCGTGTGCCGCTGATGTTCAACGCCGACATCACCACCTTCCGCTGCCGCCCGGCCACCGCGATGGAAAGCGGCTATGATTTCTACCGCAACGGCCAGAGCGACGACGTGTTTTTTATCTACGGGGGTGGCGGCTGGCTGGAGAGCAATTTCGGTCGGCTCCGCTACAAGCAGGACGACTACATTGTCATCCCGCGCGGCACCGTCTACCGGCTCGTGCCCGATGACATCAGCCGGGAGGACTACCTGATCCTCGAGTCGACCTGGCCGGTGCGCATCCCGGCGCGCTACCGTCACCCCGAGGGCCAGATGCGGCTCGGCTCGCCGTACAGCGAGCGCGACATCCATGGGCCGACGGAGATTATCGCCGAGGACAAGGAAGGCGATTTTGCCGTGCTCGTGAAGGATCGGGGCACGCGTTTCACCCGCAATGTCATGGCCGGCCATCCGTTCGACGTCGTGGGTTGGGACGGGGCGCTTTATCCCTTCACGTTCAACGCGAATGATTTTGAGCCGATCACCGGCACCGTCCACCTGCCGCCGCCGATCCACCAGACGTTTGAGATCAAGGGCTACGTGATCTGCACCTTCGCACCGCGCTATCTCGATCATCACCCCGAGGCGATCAAGGTGCCGTGGGCGCACGACAACCTCGAGGCCGACGAAGTGCTTTTCTACGTCCGCGGCCAGTTCGGCTCGCGCAAGGGCGTCGAGCCCGGCTCGTTCACGCTGCATCCGCAGGGCATTCCGCATGGACCGCATCCCGGCACCACCCTCAAGAGTTTCGAGGCCACGCGCACCGAGGAACTCGCCGTGATGTTCGACACGGCGTTCCCGCTCGAACTCACGGAGCAGGCGCTCGCGCTCGACGACCCGGCCTACCCGCTGAGCTGGTTGGGGTGAGGGTTCTCCACGAAGGTGCCAACCGACCCCGTCTTTCACCCCGTTTGCTTCTTTGGGCCGCCGTGGTTTTGTGGTTAACGCATGATTTTAGATTTTGAAAAACTTCCCCCGCGCGACGCCTACAACTGGATGATCAATGCGATCACGCCGCGGCCGATCGCGTGGGTCTCAACCATCTCCGCGGCCGGACAGACGAATCTCGCGCCCTTTTCGTTTTTCCAGGGCGTGTGCGCCCGGCCGCCGACGCTCCTCTTCACCGCCGTCAATAACCGCGACGGCGGGAAAAAGGACACCATTCTCAACCTCGAGGCCGTGCCGGAGTTTGTGGTGAATCTTGTGCCGTTCGCGCTGGCCGAGCCGATGAACAATTCTTCCGCCGGATTGCCCCACGGCGAGAGCGAGTTTGATTTTTTCCACATCGCCGCGACTCCGTCGTCGCAAGTCCGTCCGCCGCGCGTCGCCGCGGCGCCCGTGGCTTTCGAGTGCCGGCTCGACCGCTTCGTCCACGTCGGCGTCGGCGCGGGCGCGGCCAATGTCGTCTTCGGCCGCATCCTCTGCGCGCACGTGAGCGACGCCATCCTCGGGGCCGACGGGCAGATCGACCCCGTGAAGCTCGACACCATTGGGCGGATGGGCGGGGATTTCTACACCCGCACGACCGAGCTCTTCACCATCCACCGCCCCGAGGGCGGCAGCGCCACCCGCTGACCAGCCCTGAATCTTACTCGTTCTCTTAATCTTTCTCTTACTCCGCCTTGTCGGATTTAGAGAGAAAGATAACGATAAAGATTAAGAGAATGATTCCCGAAACCTTCACTTCTCCCATGAAAAACATCGTCATTCTCGCCGCCACGCGCACTCCCATCGGCTCCTTTCAGGGCGCCTACGCCAACGTCCCTGCTTCGCGCCTCGGCGCCGCCGCCATCAAGGGCGCAGTCGCCCAGGCGGGCGTCAACCCCGCGGACGTCACCGACTGTCTGATGGGCAACGTGCTCCAGGCCGGGCAGGGCCAGGCGCCGGCGCGCCAGGCCGCGCTCGCCGCCGGTCTTCCGCAATCCGTGCGTTGCACCACCGTCAGCAAAGTCTGCGGCTCCGGCCTGCAGACCGTCATCGGCGCCGCGCATTTTCTCGCGGGCGGCATGGGCAGCATCGTGGTCGCGGGCGGGATGGAGAACATGACGCTCGCGCCCTACCTTTTGCCGAAAGCCCGCGAAGGGTTTCGCATCGGCAATCAGCAGGTCATTGACTCCATGGTCACCGACGGCCTGTGGGATCCGTATAACAACATCCACATGGGCAACTGCGCCGAGAAGTGCGCGGCCAAATACACGTTCACCCGAGAGCAGCAGGACGCCTACGCGATCGAGTCGTTCCAGCGCGCCAACGCCGCGCAGAAGGACGGCCGCTTCGCGCAGGAAATCACGCCCGTCGAGATCACCGACGCCAAGGGCAACGTGACCAAGGTTGAGCTCGACGAGGGCCCGACCAAGGTGCGTTACGACAAGATCCCCACCCTCAAGCCGTCGTTCCAGAAAGACGGCACCATCACGCCGGCCAACGCCTCGTCGATCAACGATGGCGCCGCCGCGCTTGTCCTCGCGACGGATGCGACGGCGGCCGCCAAAGGCCTCAAGCCCATCGCGCGCCTCATGGGTTTCGGCGGCCACGCCCAGGACCCGGTATGGTTCACCACCGCGCCGGTGGAGGCGACGAACCGCGCGCTCAAGCAAGCCGGCTGGTCCGTCGCCGACGTCGACCTTTGGGAAGTCAACGAGGCGTTCGCCGTCGTGCCGATGGCGTTCATGCAGGAACTCGGCGTGCCGCACGACAAGCTCAACGTCCGCGGCGGCGCGATTTCGCTCGGCCACCCCATCGGTTGTTCCGGGGCGCGCATTGTGGTCACGCTCCTTGCCGCGCTCAAGGAGCGCGGACTCAAACGCGGCGTCGCCGCCATCTGCATCGGCGGCGGCGAAGGCCTGGCCGCGTGCGTGGAGCTGGTGTAATCGGGCGGTTTTTTAACCACGGATTTTACGGATGAACACGGATAAATACCAAATCCACGATACCTGTCATCCTGAGCGGAGCGAAGGATCCAGAATGATGACCGCTGCGGCCGTGCTGCTGGATTCTTCGCTCCGCGCAGAAGGACAATCATGGGTTTCCATCCGTCTTAATCCGTGAAATCCGTGGTCAAATAAAACGTTCTCCCATCCCCATGAGCAAAGTCTACCCCCACGCCCAGGCGGCTCTCGCCGGGCTTCTCCACGACAACATGACGGTCGCCGCCGGCGGCTTCGGTCTCTGCGGGATTCCCGAGAACCTGATTATCGCCTTGCGCGACAGCGGCGTGAAGAGCCTGACCATCGTCGGCAACAACGCCGGCGTGGACGGTTTCGGCATGGGCATTTTGCTCGCGACGCGGCAGGTGAAAAAAGTCATGGCCTCCTATGTCGGCGAGAACAAGGAGTTCGAGCGTCAGGTGCTCGCGGGCGAGCTCGAGCTCGAGCTCATCCCGCAGGGCACGCTCGCGGAGCGGCTGCGCGCCGGCGGCGCGGGCATCCCGGGTTTCTACACGCGCACCGCGTTCGGCACGAAACTGGCGGAGGGGAAGGAGACGAAGACTTTCGACGGCAAAGATTACGTGCTTGAGCCGGGCATCAAGGCCGAGGTGTCGCTCGTCAAGGCCTGGAAGGGCGACAAGTCCGGCAATCTCGTTTTCCGCAAGACCGCGCGGAACTTCAACCCGATGATCGCCACCTGCGGCAAGACTTGCGTCGCGGAAGTCGAACACCTCGTCGAGGTCGGTGAACTCGAGCCCGACCAGATCCACACGCCGGGCATCTACGTCGACCGGATCATCCAGGGTGTGAACTACGAGAAGCGCATCGAGTTCCGCACGGTGCAGGGCAGTGCGGCGTCGAAGAAGGAGTCGCCCATTCGCGAGCTGATGGCGCGGCGCGCGGCGCAGGAATTGCGCGATGGCTACTGCGTCAACCTCGGCATTGGGATCCCGACGCTCGTCGCCAATTTTATCCCGAAGGGCATGAACGTCACGCTCCAGTCCGAGAACGGCCTGCTCGGCATCGGTCCATTTCCCACCGACGACCAAGTTGACCCCGACCTGATCAACGCCGGCAAGCAGACGATCTCGACGATTCCGGGCTCGGCGTTTTTCTCGAGCGCTGATTCGTTTGCGATGATCCGCGGCGGACACATCGATCTCTCGATTCTCGGCGCGCTCGAAGTCGCCGCCAACGGCGACATCGCGAACTGGATGGTGCCGGGGAAAATGGTCAAGGGCCCCGGTGGCGCGATGGATCTGGTCGCCGGCGTGCGGCGCGTGGTCGCCGTGATGGAGCACTGCGCGAAGGACGGCAGTTCCAAGATTCTTCCGCAGTGCACGCTGCCCATCACGGGCCAAGGCGTGGTCAGTCTCATCATCACGGATCTTTGCGTTTTCGAAGTGAAGTCCGGCGGAGGATTGCTCCTCACCGAACTGCACCCCGGGGTTGCGTTGGACGACGTCCGCGCCAAGACCGGAGCGCCGTTCGACGTCGCCCTTCGGACTTGAAGCGTCCGGCGCGACCGGATGCGGGTTGGAAGACCCGCCGCGGGAAGATACGGCCGCTAGTGAATCTGCCGGAATTTTTCGACGCCTTCGGCATCAACTTTTATTCCGCAGAAGGATTGGCCACAAAGAGACACAAAAAGCGCAAAATCAGAAAGTTGGTGCCCGATAGTGGAGCAAAAAATAGTCGCCGTGCAGGTGAGGGCATTCGAATGCCAACGAACTCGGTTTTCACTTTGGGCGACCCGATGTGGCGGCCACCCGCGGACCGCGCGAAAATCTGGAGCGGGTATTCTACTGTGGGATCGTGCGTGCCCGCGACGGTCGCGTCCGGAGGCCGCGTTCCACCTGACTCCAGCCCGCCTCAATCGAGGCGGGCGTTTTACTGCGCCGGCGGCTTGGGCAGCAACTTGGCGACGACCACGAGCAGCACGATGACGACGAGCGCCAGCGCGCCCCAGAAGACGTAGCGGTTGTTGAGCGCGCCGAGCGAAAAACCGCCGCTGTCGGCATCAGTTGGTTCGCCGGCGACTAGGGTGGCCACGTTGCGGCTGGAGGTGAGCAGCTTCGCCGCGACGAGGCTGAGGTCGTAGCGCGGCGCGCTGGCCGACTTGTGACCGTAGACCAGCGTGAAGCCGTCCGTCTCGCCGGTCTTGAAGATCAGGCGCACGACGGGATAGATGGCTTGGATCGAGCCAAGCTCGATTGCCGGGTTGTCGCCATTGTCAGTTTCGATCCAGAGCGTGGCGGTGCGCATCCGGTCCGGCAGATCGAAGACGCGCGTCTCCGGCACGCCTGGCTCAGGCGTCCGGCTCCACGGACCGAAGGCGAGGGTGTTCTCGATTGCACTGCCGTCCTGGGCCTTGGTCTTTTCGTAGAGCCGGAACTGGCGCTGGAAGAGCGGCGTCGCCGAGGTGAGGATGATCCGCCGGAGCGGCAGTCCGGCCTGCGGGAGCTTGATCTGCCAGACACTCAGGCTGGGCTTTTTCGGGTCGGTTACCTGGGTGGCGGTCAAAGTCAGTGCCCGGGCCAGAGCGGGTTGTTCGCGCACGTAGGGAATCTGATTGCCGCCGCGCAACAGGCGGAGATCGGCGAAGTCGGGCCGGGACCTGGCGAGCGCCTCCAGGTTGAGCTCCAGTTCCTGCACTCCGGCACGGGCCATCTGGATGGCGGTGTGGCGCGACCACTCCTTGGTGTCGAGCGGCGCGCCGGTCAGGGGCACATCGGGCAGCGGCGCAGTGCCGAGGGATTCACGGGGGTGGTAGTCCGGCATCGCTTCCAGCGTGCCCAGGTTGACGGTGGCGGCTTCCGCCCGGCCCATCTCACTGGCGAAGGCAGCGAGGTCGTAACGCGGGGCAGCGACCTGCGGGTTGCCCGAGAGCAGCGCATAATTTCCGGCGGCCGGAGCCATGAAGAGCAGATTCACCGGGTGCTGTTTCGCCTGCACGCCGTCGAGCGTGAGCGGCGGTGAGTCGCCGTTGTGTATATGCACCAGCAGCTCGCGGGTGAGCGGCGTGTAGTGCAACGGCAGCTCCAGCTGCACCCGGGCGGGGGCACCGTCGAGGGCGACACGGTAGAGCGTGCCGGAGCCGACTGGGCGTTCGCTGGAGACTGCGCCGCGCACTTCGCGGACCGAAACGGTGACGCGCCGCATGAAAAGCGGATCCTGCACGCCGAGGCTCAGCGCAGCTAACGGGACGTGCCGGCCATCCAACGTGACGGTCAGCACGGTCTCGCCGGCGAATTCATCGCGCCGCGTGATCCGGGCGCCGAGGGGGGCAAGCACCGGCGGGGCCGCGCGCGCCGGAGCGGGCAGGAGTTTCGCGCCGGTGAAAGCCACCTGGCGCGAGCGGAAATCATCCAGCGTGATGCGCACGAAGGCGGCGGTGTGGCGGTTCAGTCCCAGCCGCAGCTGCTCCGCGCCGAACTGCCGGAACACGGGCAGGGCCGAGCCGAGCGACTGCCATTCCTTGCCGTCGGTGGAAATTTCGACATGGGCGGCCTTGAGGAAAAAGGGCACCGAGGTTTCCAGGTCGAGAGCTTCAAGCGCGTCGGTGGTACCGGTCTCGATCAGCAACTGGGTGGTCTCGCCACTCGGGGCGGAGCGGAAGGACGCGGGGCTGAGGGCGCGGACCGATTCTGCCAGACGCGGCGAACCGCGGTCGAGCAGGTACGGGATTTCCTGGCCGGTGGCGCCGAGCAAGCGGAGATCGGAGAGATCCGGCTGGGCACTGTCGAAGGTGGCGGCGGGCAGGGGTACTTTTATGAGGCCGGGTGCGGCCACCGTGAGCGGTTGCCGCTGCGGCCACTCGGTGGGGATCAGGGCAGCGAAACCGCTCGTCACGACGGCAAGCATCAATCCGGTGGTCGCCCATTTCCCAGCCGCGGCGCAGGCTGCGCGACGGGCCCTGGGTTCGAAGCAGCGAACAACACGGCCCATCGGCGACAGGCGTCGGTGCGGAGACCGACGCCCACCCATGTCAGGCTGACTTGACTGTGAATCAAGGCTGGGGCGGAGGAGATTTTTCATTGCTCGGCAGGAAGCGTTGGTAGGCAAAGGAGGCGAGGATGGCGATGACCGCGACCGCGAAGAGCGCGCCGATGCGGTAGAGCGCCTCGAGCCGCGCGAGGTCGTGGAAGAAAAGCTTGAGCAGCGCGACACTGAGCAGGGCAATGGCTGCGTAGCGCGCGGCGCGCTGTTGTTTCCAGAGGCCCGCGCTCAGCAGGCCCAGCGCGAACAGCGCCCACCCGATGGTGTAGGACATGTCGCGGGCGAAATTGCCCGAGAACTTGAAGGCCAGCGCGCGGGCGCCCGGGGCGGTGAAGAAGTCCGCGATTTCGATATTGAGCAGCAGAAAGGCGAGAATGACGCCGAGGGTGTTGAACAGCGGCGCGACCTTGAGCTTCAGGACGCGTGCGGGTGGCGGGGCGGCCAGCTTGGCGCCGGCAAACAGGGCCGCGATGGCCAAGCCGTACGCGTACAGGTACCAGTTGAAAATCCCCGTTTCGCCCCGGACGTGGTAGCCGAGTACGGCCGGGTTGAGCGCGAGCCGGGTGAAGGCGGTGCAGAGAAGAACGGTCCCGACGGCCCGCAGGCCGGGATGCGGCACGCGGTGGAAAAGCCAGAACAGCGCCGCGCCCTCCAGGGCCCACGCCACCGTGAGCCATTGGCGTTCAAACTGGATCGGAAAGATGAGGGTGATGAAAAACAGCGCGACGCCGCCGAACCAGGCGAGTTGGTTGAGCCGCTTCGGATTGTCGGTCGTCACCGTGCGCAGGATGGCAATGAGGCTCACGATCGGCGGCACGGCGAACATCGCGGGCAGAAGTCCCATGACGTCGTTCGGCGAAGTCTTCTCGAGGAGATGGTAGATGAGTGGGAAATGCGCCACGCCCGCCAGCGCGGCCACGGCCCAGGGGCCGGTCAGTCGCGTGAAAGCGCGTTGGAAGACGAACGGGAACACGGTGAAGACCGCGTAGAATCCAAAGTACCAGAAGAGGGGCAGCCTGGGGGCATCGAGGCTGAAGTGCCGCGCGTGCCACGCGAATTGCAGTGCGGCCGCGCCGGCCAGCGCGCAAATCGGCAACCATTCGATGACGAGCAGGCGGGACAGCCCGAGCGTCAGCACCACCAGCAGGAGTCCGAGCCCGAACACCGCCGAGGGATCGGGTATGTTCAACCGCGCGCACACCATGATGAGCAGGACGAACGGCAGCAGCGATGCGAACGCCGGCAATTGCGCACTGGGGCCGCCGAATATCGACGAGAACTTGCCGTCACCGGTCGGGAGTTTGGTCCCAAGTCGGCGCATCAGCCAGAGGCTGGCAGCGAAGAAGAACACGGCGAATCCACCGATGACAAACAGCAGGGAGGGCGCAAAGACCGCGGCCACAACCGGCAGCTTGAAAATGCACAGCCCGGTGGCCAGCAGGGTCAGCACAAGCACGGCGGCCACGGCGGCGAGCGAGGCGCTCAGCACCGCCAGCCCGATGGCGAGCAGGTCGATGAGTAGGATGGCGGGCCAGATCAGGAACGACACCGTCTCCAGCCGATAGATCGGAAAGAGCAGGAGCAGCAGGGTGAGCGGCGGGAACAGCTGGCTCCACCAAGTCGGCGAAGCGGCCGGGCGCTTGCGCTCGAGCAGCAGCGGGAAAACCGTGTGCAGCGCTGCGAACAGCAGGTAAACCGCTAGCGCCCACGATAGCAGGCCGTCGGTCAGATGCCGCCCGGTCCAGATCGAGAGCAGGGCGAACACGGCCAGGCCGGCGAGCAGATGCAGTTTGGACAGGCGATTATCGAGCCAGGCCAGCGCGAGCAGCAGGGCGTCGGCGGCGAGGATGAACGGAAACAGCAGGCCGGGCCGCGCGCCCACCGCGGGGTAATCCATGAAAAACAGGGCGAAGCCCAGCGCCACCAAGGGCAGGCCGACCGCGGCGCCGAGTACCGGCGCCGTGGCGCACTGCCACCGGCGCGCGAGCAGATAGACGGCGAAATAGAGGCCGCAGAAAACCAGGCACACCGTGACGACCACCGGCGCCTGCTCCGCGGTGAAGATCTTGGCGGCCCAGCGTGCGATCAGCACCGCGGAAACGGCGGCCGCCCCCGCGACCAGCCCGCCGCGTTCCTCCCGCCACGCGAGGAAGAACACGCCCAGGCTGACCAGCAGCACGTAGGAGAAAAACAGTTCCGTGCGCGCAGCGACCGCCCGCTCGCCGAGGAAGAACCACGCGAAGCCGAAGGCCACGGCGGGCAGGGCGATGGCGGTCTGGCCCAGCAGCGCCGAGTTCCGGCCGAGCCGGCGCGCAGCCTCAGTGGCCCCGATGAACACGGCGCAGAAGCCGAGGCACACCGTCATGGCGGTGACGGTTTTTTCGGGTGCGTAGAATTTGTCCGCCCAGCCGATCATCATGATCACCGTGCCCAGGGCGCCCAGCGGCACGAGGTGGAACCAGCCCCGATGCAGCGCCACGGCGACGAGCCCGAGGTCCAGCAGCGCGAGATAACCGAAGAGTCCGCCGGGGTTGTCCACGCCGGTGGAGAGCAGCACCGGCGTGAGGAAACCGCCGAGCATGCCGAGGATGGCGACGACCTGCGCCTCCAGCCGGACGGCGAGAAAGAATGCCGTCGCCGTGATCAGCGTCATCAGCAGGAACGTCGGCACCGTGCCGAAGAACTCGAAGTGATAGATCGAACGGCAGGCGAAGGTGACGGCGTAGAGCGAGACGATACCAGCGGCGATGAGCGTCTGGGCGGTGATGGCGTAGCGCGCCCGGGGAATTTTCAAGCCCCCGACGACGAGGCCGGCGCCCAACAGGAATCCCAGCGCGGCGCGTACCTCGGGCGGAATCAGTTCGTGCTCGAAGGAATATTTGACGAAGAAGGCCACGCCGAGGAACAGCGCGAGGCCGCCGAGCCAGGCGAAGAGTTTCGCGCCCATGAACTGCTCCCAGTTGATGTTGTCCAGCAAACCGGGCTTGGGCGGAGGTGGTGTGTACACCGGACGGGCCGCAGGGGCGGCCGCCGGCTGGGGAACGGAAGGTGGCGGAGCAATAATGGGCGGCAGGTCGTCGGATGTGTCCGGCTCCTCCGCCACCGGAGGAGGTGGCGCTGCCGCGATGACCGGCTGCGACGGAATGGGCAGAGGCAACGGTGCCGTGACGACCGGGGGCGGGGTGACCGCGAGCGGGCTCGGTCCCGGCGGCGCGACCCCCAGAGCGGCCGGAGCAGGAGGCGGCGCATCCGGTTTGGGCGCGGTCGCTGCATTCAACAGCGCGGAACGCAGCTGCTTGATTTCCTCATCCAGATAACCAATGCGGCGCTGGAGTGCATCGTTCTGTTCGGCGTGCCGGCCGATCTTGATGAAGGTCCAGATCGGCAGAATGACCAGGACTGCGAAAAGGTAGAGCGCCAGCAGAACAAGGAGTAATTGCATAAGGTTCGGCCCGCTGGGCATGGTGGGAGTAGATCGCACCGGATGGCAAGTGCGGTCAGCGTGCTGCGACCGGTGGTCGCCGATTTTCCAGCCGCAGCGGAGGCGGCGCGACCTGCCCGGGGGTCGCAGCCGCGAACAACCGGGTCCATCGGCGACGAGTGTCGGTATGGGACCGACGCCCCCCAATCGCCAGATCCCGACTCAGTCAGATCATGCAGTTGAGAAGCGATTCCTCTCAAAAAGCGGTCGTACTAAAAGGTGGTCGCCGATTTCCCAGCCGCCGCGGAGGCGGCGCGACTGGGCCC